>NZ_CP108101.1:7354947-7661403 GCF_036195325.1 Streptomyces sp. NBC_00234
TTCGTGCTGCAGCCCTCGCTCTTCCCCGGCACCGAGGGGCCGCAGGACGTGCGGACGATCTACGAGGTCGAGAAGAAGCTCACCGGGACGGCCGTCGCCAACCCGACCGTCGGGCACTACTCCGACGCCTACACCGAGCACTACGGACGGATGTCGACGGAGGCCACCGACCTGGTCAACGACATCGTGAGCGGCCGCAAGAAGATCAGCGAGTGGAAGCCGTTCTGGTCGGAGTGGCACTCCAAGGGCCTGGACCGGATGGCCGGGGAGTTCCAGAAGTCGATCGAGCAGAGCGCCTGAGAAACGGCGGCGCGGGCCCCAGGGGGTCCGCGCCGCCCCGGTTTCGCAAACCGTTACGGGACGACGGTGACCGGCCAGCGGCCGGCCTTCACCAGGCGGACGGCCACCGAACCGACGAAACGGTGCCCGGCCGACTCCGAGGCACCGACCACCACGGCGTCGGCCTTCAGCTCGTCGGCCGCCGTGACCAGCCCGTTGTACGGATCACCTCGGAAGGTGTGGAACTCCCACCGCACGTTCCATATGTCCTTGAGGCGCTCCGTCGACTCGCGGATCTCGCTCACCAGGCCCTCCGCCACCTCGCCGGTGACATCGGCGACCGGAGCCCCGAGTGCGGCGCCGGCCGGCATCACCGGCTGGACGTAGACGAGGGCGAGCATGGCGTTCTGCCGTCGCGCCAGTCCGGCGGCGTAGGCGGCGGCGCGCATGGAGGACTCGGACCCGTCGATGCCCGCGACGATCACCTTGGGACCGTCAGTGCCCCGTTCGAACTGATGGCGTTGCTGCTCTGTCACGGCAGTGAGGCTATCCGCTCCCTCCGCGCACGCACCGCCGGGTCGCGCCGAAGCCCCGCACGGGGCCGCCGGTCAGCGGGGATTCGCTCCTCCCATCGGGTGCAAATCGCCTCGCGCCCGGTGTCGGGGGTACACGTGGACGGACCGCCGTGCGAGCAGTTGGCCATGAAATCAGATCAGCAGCCTCCCGACCGACGCACCCTTCTGCGGCTGGCGCTCGGCCTCGGAGCCGCCACCGCCGTGCATCTGATCGCCGCCGACCCCGCGGCCACGCCCGTCCGTCCCGGTGGCGCGCCGCCCGCCGGAGCCGCAGGGCCGCCCGCACACGCGAGGGCGCGGACCTCCGCGTACCGGCTCCAGCCCATGACGGCCCAGACCCCGCCCCGGTTCCGGCGGGCGGCGCCGGCCGTACGGACCCGGCCGCTGGAGGAGCTGCCGGACCTCGGGCGTTCCATGGTCCTCAGCTTCGACGACGGACCCGATCCCCGGTACACCCCGGGCATCCTGGCCACCCTGCGCGAGCACCGGGTCCGGGCGATGTTCTTCGTCTGCGGCGAGATGGCCGTCGACAACCAGGACCTGCTGCGCGAGATGGCGGCCGACGGCCATCTGGTCGGCAACCACTCCTGGTCCCATCCGCTGATCCCGCGGCTGTCGCGGGCCGGCATCCGCGACGAGCTGGGCCGTACCAGTGACGTCATCGAGAAGGCGCTCGGCGAGGCCCCGCTCTGGTACCGGGCGCCGTACGGCGCGTGGAACCGCAACTCCTTCGAGGTCGGTTCGGCCCTGGGCATGGAACCCCTGGCCTGGACCGTCGACACCCTCGACTGGACCGCGCCGGGCACCGACACCATCGTCCGCCGGGTCCTGGACGGTGCGGCGCCCGGCGTCGTCGTGCTGTCCCACGACGCGGGCGGCGACCGTTCGCAGAGTGTCGCCGCACTGCGCCGGTATCTGCCCGAACTGCTCGCCGACGGCTACCGCATCACGGTCCCGCACCGCAGGTGAGGGCGCGGCGGCTGCGGCGCGCTGCGGTCAGCGCGTCGCGACCATCCGGGCGAAGACGACCACGTTCCCGTCGTACCCGCCGGCCTTGGAGTAGCCGCCGCCACAGGTGATGACCCGGAGCTCCGCATGGCCCGTGTCTCCGTACACCCGGGCTCCGGGGAAGTCGTTCTTGGCGAACACGTCGACCCCGTACACCTCGAACACCGCGATCCGGCCGTCGTAGCGGGCCACCTCGACGCGCTGCCCCTTCTTGATGGCACCCAGACCGTAGAAGACCGCGGGCCCCGACATGTTGTCGACGTGACCGACGACCACGGCGGTGCCGCGCTGGCCGGGCGAGATGCCGTTCTGGTACCAGCCCGCGAGGTTGGGGTCCTCCGGGGGCGGTGCCTCGATCCAGCCGTTCGGATCCAGGTTCACATCGATCATCGGCGCGTCCACCCGGATCGAGTTGATCTTGACGCGGGCGGCGGGCGCGTAAGGCAGCGGCTGGACCGGATCGCCGGCGAGCGGCGCCGCCGCCGGGTCCTGACGCTCCTTCAGCGAGGCCGCCGCCGCGGGCTGCGGTGGCCCCGGTGCGAGATCGGTGCCGTTCCGCATGAGGGCGAGGCCAGTGAGCATCACCAGGGCGATCGCGCCCCACGGCGCGCGTCTGGTCCGCTCGGCGCCCCAGTGGTCCCGGCCCATGGTTCTCCCTTCGTCGCGACGATTGGAACGCTAGGTGCGCGGCGGCGCGGCGGCGATCAGGGAAGGGCGAACGGGTGGCGGCCGATCCGGGGGCCGCTGTGACGAACTACCCCGCACGGGCCCGGATCGGGCTCTTCGGAGTAATGAGCAGATAAAACTTCTGACGGTCTGTGACCTGCGGCTCCGTCAGATTCGAGGGCCTCCGCGCGGCGTGTCGGCTCACCGGTGTGGAGCAGTGCCGAAGTGCGACAACAGGAAGATCTGGTGAGTGTTCGTCATGGGACGCGTATCCGTCGATCGATCCCGGAGGACATGACTCCGGGGCGCTTCCCGCTGGAGGTTCAACAATGCGTGCTTCACGCGCTCTCGCGGTGACCGCGACCGCTTTCGCGGCCGTCGGCCTCGCCGCCCCCATGGCCGCCGCGACCAACGGTCCGAGCGATGTCATGGTCAACCCGTTCTCGGTGCACCAGGGCGCCACGATGCAGGTCAGCGCGGTGGGCTGCGGTCACGGCGGCAAGGTGTGGTCGAACGCCTTCCCGACGACGAACCTGTCGGCGGGTTCCACCGGGTTCGCGACCGCCCACATCCGGCCCAACGCCACCCCGGGGCACTACAACCTGTCGGTGAAGTGCAACGACAACGAAAAGATCGCCACGCACAAGTTCACCGTGCTCGAGGGCCAGGGGGCCCAGGGCGGGCTCGGCGGCTCCATGGGACCGAGCTCGATCGAGATGCAGATCGGTGGTGGACTGGTGGCCGCGGCGGCCGTCGGTGGCGCCGTCTTCATCGTCCGTCGTCGACGGACCGGCCATGCGGCGGTCTAAGGCGTCGAACCTCCCGCCCGGCCCGATACGCCCGTCGCCCCGAGTCCTGGATCAGGACCCGGGGCGACTGTCGTGCGTCCGGCGGTTCACGCCGCTCAGTGGCTGCCGCGCCGTCGACGCAGGAGATAGACGGTGCCGCCTGCGGCTGCCAGCACCAGGGCGGTACCCGCAGCGATCTCGCCGGCGTCGATGCCGTCGACGCTGCCGCCCATACCGCCCTGCACACCACTGGGTGGGGTGAGGGCCGTGGCACTGGAGGTCGGACTGAGGGTGGTGGGTGAGACGGTGGGGGTACTCGTCGCGCCGCCGGTGATGGTCAGGTTGACCATGCGTACGGTGCCGCCGCAGTTGAACGTCACTTCGTAGACGGCCCCCCGCTTGGCGTCCCAGTCGACCGTGGCCGTGGCCGACTGCCCACTGGGGATCGTCGTCGTGTCGAACACGCCCGACGAGGCGGTGGCCGCCACGTCGCACCCCATGGCGCCCAGGGTGACCTGGCCGCCGGGTGCGATCACCGAAGGGGTGACCGAGGGGGTGAATGACGTGGTCGTGCCGTCCGAAGCGGCGTATGCGGCCGTGACCGGCGCCGCCAGGGCGAGAGCGGCGGAGCCGAGCAGGGCAACAGGTGCGACACGTATCGCGCGCATGGTGAATCCTCCGGGTCCCCGAGGGGCACTTGCGGAACGGTTTCCACAAAGCAGCAGAAATGCACCTCGATGCCCGAAAGGCTAGAAGTGGCCCATATCACCCGCGAACGGTGTCCGGCGAATGGGGCAGCTTTGTCCCCCGAGCGGCGCACAGCGGGCGTGTCGCCCGAGGTCGGGACGGCTATCCGCCGGAGGCGTGCGGGAAGAGATCCACGAACGGCGCGGTGGTCGCCGAGATGCCCCGTCCGAAGGGTGAGTCGAAGTCCCAGATCAGGAAGAGGAGGAAGGCGATCAGCACGCTGAAGAGGCCAGCGAGCAGCAGCTCACGGAAGGTTCTGCGGATCTGCAGCGTGAAGATCAGCCCCACCGTGACCATCGCCCCCGTGATCAGGCCGAACCACACCACCCCGGGCATCGTCGCGCCCGCGCTCTGCCCCCGGGAGCCGCGGGCGTCGTCCGCCGCGGCCACCTGGTCCACCAGTGGCTGATATGCCTGCCCCTCGTGGTCGGTCTTCGGCTCGTAGTCGGTGACGTCGGCCCGTACGCGGTCCAGCAGCCGGGTGCCCCGGTCGGTGAGGCTCCCCGTCTCGGTCATGGCCTTCCACTCGTCCTCGACCACATAGGTGACATATGCATTGACATCGGCTCGGATGCGGTCGCGGACCTCGACCGGATAGACGGACGACCGGGCGCTCACCTCGTGCAGGGCCTGGGCCTCCAGGCGTACGGACTCCTGGGCCGCGCTCCGCCCCTCCCAGACGCCCGCGATGGCGAGGCCGAGCACGATCGCGTACACCACGCCGATCATCATCGTCATGTACTCGATGACGTCCGGAGTCTCGGACGGGTCGTCGTCCTCGCCGATGCGGCGGTTGTTGAGGACGGCGATGGTGAGCACGACAGCGCAGGCCGAGGCCATGGCAATGGTCAGAACAAGCCATTCCGACATGGGTTTCTCCGTGGATCAGCGGGACGAGCGTGGCCGCAGGACGGCGACGGCGAATACGGCGGGTGCGGTGATCAGCAGGGTGAGGGAGACCAGGGACGGGCCGCCCTTCGGTGCTTTACGGGTGGGCTTGCGGTACGTGGGGAGCGCCACGGGCTCGGGCGGAGGAGGCTTCGGGCGTGCGGACGGGGGCGGCGGCGGCGCGGGCTCCGGCTCCGGTTCGGGGGCCGGAGGCGGTGGTGGTGGAGGTGGTGGAGGGGGCGGTGGAGGCTCCGGGGGCGGCGGAGGCGGGGGAGGAGGCGGTGGCGGGGGAGGGGGAGGCGGTGGTGGGGGCGGTGGCTCCGGGGGTGGCGGTGGTGGCGGGGCCGGTTCGGAGACCGCCACGCAGTTCCCCTCGCCCGCCACGGCGACCGACGAACTGCCGTCGCCCTGCCCGATGGAGGCGACGGCGCAGCTGTCACCGGTCGCGGGCACGGGCACGGCGCACAGCCATACGAGTGCGGCGGCTGCCGAGAGCCGCCCGATGCGTGATCCGTACACGACCGGGAGCATGTGCCGGGCCGCACAGGGACACGCCCGCCGGGACGAGGATTCCCCTGATGGTGGGGACCTTGTGCGGTTCAGGTTTGCGGGGCCCCGGAAATTTTCTCCGCGCCCTTTGAACGCGGAGGGACCGGCCACCCGTACCTAGGGCCATGAGCGACGCGGTCCCGCGTCGTAACCGGCAGAAGGACAACGGGAGTCGACATGAATACCTGGCGCAACGCCTCGCTCGTGGTGACGGCGACGGCCCTGCTGGCGCTGACGACGGCGTGCGGTCAGGAGAAGGGCACCGATGCACCGAACGGGCAGACCGTGGGCAATGCCCTCCCCGCGGAGCAGCCCGCAGACAGTGGATACGGCTCGGACGGAGGCTACGGCTCGGAAGCCGGAACCGACGCCGCCGCCCCCAAGGCGGCCGGGCAGCTCGCCGTGTGGGACAGCAAGAGTCTGGGCAAGGTCCTGACCGACAGCGCGGGCTTCACCCTTTACCGCTTCGACAAGGACACCGCGAGTCCGCCCGCGTCGAATTGCGAGGGGGAGTGCGCGAAGACCTGGCCGGTCGTTCCCGCAGGTAATGCGGTTGCCGCGCCGGGTACCGATGCCGGTCTGCTCGGAGAGGTCGTACGCGCCGACGGCACCAAGCAACTCACTGTGGCGGGCTGGCCGATGTACCGGTACGCCCAGGACACCGGGCCGGGCGACGCCAAGGGGCAGGGTGTCGGAGGGACCTGGTTCGCCGCCGCACCCGACGGGAAGAAGGCCGCGGCGAACGCCGGCGGTGCGGAGCCGGCCGACCTCGCGGGGCTTTCCGTCCGCAAGGATCCGAAACTCGGAGAGATCGTCGTCGACAAGCGCGGTATGACGGTCTACCGGTTCAAGAAGGACTCCGCCTGGCCGATGAAGTCGGCCTGCACGGGCGACTGTCTGAAGAAGTGGCCCGTAGTCGAACCGGTGGCGAAAAATGATGTGGAGGGCATCACCACGAAGGGCTTTGTCACCTTCGACCGGCCCGACGGTATCAAGCAGCAGTCACTCGACTGCTGGCCGATTTACACCTTCTCCGGTGATGCCAACCCCGGGGACACCAACGGGCAGGGTGTCGGCGGAACATGGTACGCGGTGTCGCCCGACGCCAAACTGGTCGGCGCGCCCAAGTAAGGGGATCCGAGGGCTCGTGCGTGCCGGTCCGTCGCTGAATGTTCACCCGCAGCGACGGACCGCCGCACATGCCCATGGAGTGTGACCAATAACGGACCGCGAATTTCCGTTTCCGCTCGCTCTCCTGGCGGTCGATCAGTAGCCTCTGGTCAACACTGACCATGAACATGGCCGGATCGCCGTGGCGACTTGTTGGAGACATCGATGGAGCGTCCCGCCTGGGCACCGCAAGGCATTGACATTTCGGTGCCGAGCGTGTCCCGCATGTATGACTTCTATCTGGGCGGATCGCACAATTTCGAGGTGGACCGGGAAGCTGCCCGTAAGGCCATGGAGTTCATGCCGGGCCTTCCCAAGATCATGCAGGCGAATCGCGCCTTTATGCGCCGGGCGGTGCACTACGCCGCAACTGAGGGCATCAGTCAGTTCCTGGACATCGGTTCCGGCATTCCGACCTTCGGCAATGTTCATGAAGTCGCCCAGGCCGCCGACTCCGGCGCCAGGGTGGCGTACGTCGATCACGACCCGGTAGCCGTCGCGCACAGCCAGGCGGTGCTGGAAGGCGTCGGCAACGCGGTGATCGCCGCCGCCGATCTGCGCAGCCCTCAGGAGATCCTGAAGAACCCCGAGGTCTCCGGTCTCCTCGACTTCGACCGGCCGGTGGCGCTGCTCCTCGTCGCGGTCCTGCACTTCATCGAGGACACCGACGATCCGTACACCGCCGTCGCCGAACTGAGCGAGGCACTCGCCCCCGGCAGCCTGATCGTCATCACCCACGCCTCGTACGAGGGGATTCCGCTCAGTCAGGAGGAGGCGGGGGGCACCGTCGATGTCTACCGCAACATCCGCAACCCGCTCGTCATGCGGTCGCGCGCCCAGGTGAGCCGGTTCTTCGAGGGATACGAGATGGTCGACCCCGGCCTCGTCTCGATGCCCAACTGGCGTCCGGAAGCCCCCGTGGTGGAGGGTCAGGAAGATCCATTCGCCTTCTCGGGCTTCGCAGGGGTAGGACGCAAGGCGTGAGTATTCCCGCCCAGGCGTCCGGTGCCCCGGACGCGGAACCGGACGGTCCCGAGGGCCGGCTCCGGAGATTCGCCACGATCTGGAGCCGGGCGATCTTTCCGTCCACGGCCACCTCCATGACGCGCCAGGAGTTCGAACAGCATCTGCTGCCGCTCGCACGTGAGTTGAGCGAGATCCTGCACGCACGGCCCTTCGACCCGGCGCCCGCGCACGGGGTCGGGGGCGCGCTCGTCGCCGCGCACTGCACGGACCCGGACGCGCTCAGCTCGACGCTCGGCGTCATCGACTCGTACCTGGTGCTCTACTGCGGAAGCAACGGCCCGGTGGAGCTCTCGACCGAGGACAGCCGGGCCCGCTGCGCGCGGATGCAGCACGCGTTCGCCGGCGGATTCACGCGGGCGCTGCGCGAGCGGACCCTCGCCGAGCAGGAGGCCATCGCCCGCTCGGCGCTCGTCGCGCGCTCGCACGCCGAACACGTCCTGCACGCCACCGAGGCGCGGTTCCGTGCCGTCTTCAGCGACGCGGCGATCGGCATCGGCATCGCGGATCTCGAAGGCAACATACTGGAGGTCAACGACACCCTCACCCGGATGTTCGGCGGCCTCGAACACCACGTCCGCAGTCACAAGGTGAACGAGTGGGTCCACCCCGAGGACTCACCGCAGGTGTGGAAGTACTACAACGAGCTGGTACGCGGCGAACGCGAGCACTACCGCGTCGAGAAGCCCTACTACCGCAACGACGGCACCGTCCTGTGGACCAACCTCACGGTGTCGCTGCTGCGGGACTCCGAGGGCAAGCCCGAATACCAGCTCGCGCTGATGGAGGACACCACCGAGCGCCGGCTGCTCAACCTCCGGCTGCGTTACGAGGCCACCCACGACGCGCTCACCGGGCTGCCCAACCGGACCCTGTTCTTCGAGCGGCTGGAGAAGGCGCTCGCGGCGAAGGGCGGAACCCGTTTCGGGCTCTGCTACCTCGACCTCGACGGCTTCAAGGCGATCAACGACAGTCTGGGCCACGCGGCGGGGGACCGGCTGCTGGTCGAGGTCGCGGACCGGCTGCAGAGCTGTGCCACCGCACCGGGCGAGATGGTGGCCCGGCTCGGCGGCGACGAGTTCGTGGCCCTGACGACCGGACCGAGCACGGAGGACGAGGTCGACGAGCTGGCCTGCCGGATTCTCGGGGTGCTCGCCACGCCGATCCGGCTCGACGGCCGCGAGCTGACGGTGCGCGGGTCCATCGGCGTGGTCGAGGGCCCGGCCGGTGAGCGCACCGCGGCCGAGGTGCTGCGCAGCGCCGACATCACGATGTACCGGGCCAAGTCGGCGGGCGGCAACCGTTTCGAACTCGCGGACGAGGAGGCCGACGCCCGTGCCATCACCCGGCACGGGCTGACCACGGCGCTGCCCGCGGCGCTGGACCGGGGCGAGTTCTTCATCGAGTACCAGCCCCTGGTGCACCTCGGTGACGGCAGCGTGCACGGTGCGGAGGCGCTGGTGCGCTGGTGCCATCCGCAGCACGGTGTGCTCGGTCCCGACCGCTTCATCCCGCTCGCCGAACACACCGGTCTCATCGTGCCGTTGGGGCGGTGGGTGCTGGAGGAGTCGGTGCGGCAGGCCAACTTCTGGCAGGAGCGGCACAGTGACGGCGGCCCGCTGAGGATCAACGTCAACCTCTCGCCGACCCAGTTGCACCATCCGCGGCTGGTCGCCGAGACGGTCGACGTACTGGAGCGTTCCGGTCTGGAGCCGGGGGCGCTCTGCCTGGAGGTCACCGAGTCCGCGCTGATCGGTGCCGACGACGATCTGCTCAAGCCCCTGCGGCAGCTGGCGGAGATGGGTGTCGACATAGCGCTCGACGACTTCGGCACCGGTTACTCGAACCTGGCGAATCTCCGGCGGCTGCCGGTGAGTGTGCTCAAGCTGGACCGTTCGTTCACCCAGGGGATGCAGCAGCATCCGGCGGACCCGGTCGACCTGAAGATCGTCGAGGGGATCGTCTCGCTCGCCCACAGCCTGGATCTGGCCGTGACGGTGGAGGGCGTGGAGACCGGCGCCCAGGCCGAGCAGCTCCGGCAGCTGGGCTGCGACACGGCCCAGGGCTGGTACTACGCACGTCCGGGCGCACCGGACCGTATCCACTCACTGCTCCTGGCCGACGCGGTGTGAGGACGCGGGAAGGCGCTCCCGATCGCCGGTCCGGCCCGGCTTCTCCCCTGTAGGGGACGAAGCCGGGCCGGACCGGCGCGGACGCCCCGCCGGGCCCGTCCGGCGACGGAGGACGAGCGGTCAGGTCCGCTCCGGCCCATGGGCGGCCAGCAACACCTTCTGCAGCTCCCGCGCCGCCCGCGGCGGCGCGACGTCACTGCGGTGCGCCAGCGCGATCGTCCGCCGCAGACCGGGCGAGGCGAGCGGCGTGGTCCGCAGATCGTGTCCGGCCCGGTTCGCGACCATGCTCGGCACCACCGCCACGCCGAGCCCCGCCCGTACGAAGCCGAGCACCGCGTCCATCTCGCCGCCCTCCACCGTGAACGACGGCTCGAAGCCTTCGGCGCGACAGGCCGCGACGGTCAGCTCCCGCAGGTCGTAGCCGTGCCGGAACATGACGAGGGGCGCGCCCTGGAGATCGGCGATCCGTACGCGGCCCTTCCGGCCGGGCGCGGGCTCCGCCGCCGACGACACCACGACCAGGTCCTCGTGCAGCAGCTCCACCGTGGTCAGCGCGGGCGACGCGGCCGGCAGGGGGAGTACGACGAGCGCGAGATCCAGCGCCCCACGGGCCAGCTGCCGTACGAGGTCGTGCGAACCGCCCTCCTCCAGCAGGAGCCGAATCCCGGGGTGCAGATCGTGGAAGGCGCGCAGGACATCGGGCAGCAGGCCCGTACAGAGGCTGGGCGTCGCACCGAGCCTGATGCGGCCCCGGCGCAGCTGGACCAGCTCCTGCACCTCGTGCCGTGCGGTATCGGCGTCGGCCAGAATCCGCCGGGCCAGCGGCAGCAGGGCCTCGCCCGCGTCGGTCAGGGCGATGTTGCCCCGGGCCCGGCTGAACAGCTCGGCGCCCAGTTCGCTCTCCAGCGCCTTGATCTGCTGGGAGAGCGAGGGCTGGGAGACGTGCACCTCCTCGGCGGCGCGGGTGAAGTGCCGGGTCTCGGCCACGGCGACGAAGTAGGCGAGCTGCTGGAACTGCATGAGTCGACGATAGCCTCCCACGATAGGGTCAGGCTATGGATATGAGCCATTCCATGTCTTGGACTGATGGGGCATCTCGGCCCTAGCGTCGTGTCCATGGCATTGGCAACACGGACGGACCGGCGGCCGTCCATGACGCGCACGCTCTGGGACTCCACCGTCGGCAAGAAAACGATCATGGCCGTGAGTGGTCTGGTCATGCTCCTGTACCTGGGCGTCCACATGATCGGCAACCTGAAGATCTTCTTCGGGGCCGGGGAGTTCAACCAGTACGCCCACTGGCTGCGCACCATGGGCGAGCCCTTCCTCCACTACGAGTGGGCGCTGTGGCTCGTCCGGGTCGTGCTGGTCGCCGCCGTGGTCCTGCACGCGGTGTCCGCGTACCAGCTGAGCCGTCGCGACATCAGGGCACGCCCCAGCAAGTACGTCCACAAGAAGCCGCGCGCGAGCTACGCCACGCGCACCATGCGCTGGGGCGGCATCATCCTCGCCCTGTTCATCGTCTGGCACATCCTCGACCTGACCACCGGCACGGTGCACCCGGGCGGGTTCCAGTCCGGACGCCCGTACCAGAACGTCGTCGACACGTTCTCGACCTGGTACGGCAACACCGTCTACATCGTCGCGATGCTCGCCCTCGGCCTGCATGTCCGGCACGGGTTCTGGAGCGCCGCGCAAACCCTCGGCGTGGGCAGCGCGACCCGCGACCGCATCCTCAAGGCGACCGCCAACGCCCTCGCGCTGGTGCTGACGGCGGGCTTCGTCGCCGTGCCCGTCGCCGTCATGACCGGAGTGGTGAGCTGACATGAGCGACTACACGCAGTACGGGACGGGCGCGCCCCTCGTCGACGGGAAGGCCCCCGCCGGCCCCGTCGCCGACCGCTGGGACACCCGCCGCTTCGAGGCCAAACTGGTCAACCCGGCCAACCGCCGCAAACACACCGTCATCGTCGTCGGCACCGGGCTCGCCGGCGGTTCGGCGGGCGCCACACTCGCCGAACAGGGCTACCACGTCGTCCAGTTCTGCTTCCAGGACTCGCCCCGCCGCGCCCACTCCGTCGCCGCCCAGGGCGGCATCAACGCCGCGAAGAACTACCGCAACGACGGCGACTCCGTGCACCGGCTCTTCTACGACACCGTCAAGGGCGGCGACTTCCGCGCCCGTGAGTCCAACGTCCACCGGCTCGCCCAGATCTCCGTCGAGATCATCGACCAGTGCGTCGCCCAGGGTGTGCCCTTCGCCCGCGAGTACGGCGGACTCCTCGACAACCGCTCCTTCGGCGGCGTACAGGTCTCCCGCACCTTCTACGCGCGCGGCCAGACCGGACAGCAGCTCCTCCTCGGCGCCTACCAGGCACTCGCCCGGCAGATCGCCGCGGGCAACGTCGAACTCCACGCCCGTACCGAGATGCTCGACCTGATCGTCGTCGACGGAAAGGCCCGCGGCATCGTCGCCCGCGACCTGATCACCGGAAGGATCGACACGTACTTCGCCGACGCCGTCGTCCTGGCCAGCGGGGGATACGGCAACGTCTTCTACCTCTCGACGAACGCCATGAACTCCAACGCCACCGCGGTCTGGCGCGCCCACCGCCGCGGCGCGTACTTCGCCAACCCCTGCTTCACCCAGATCCACCCCACCTGCATCCCGCGCACCGGCGACCACCAGTCGAAGCTGACGCTGATGAGCGAGTCGCTGCGCAACGACGGCCGCATCTGGGTGCCGAAGGCGAAGCGTGACGAACGCCCCGCCAACGAGATCCCCGAGGACGAGCGCGACTACTACCTGGAGCGCGTCTACCCCGCCTTCGGCAACCTCGTGCCCCGCGACATCGCCTCCCGCGCCGCGAAGAACGTCTGCGACGAGGGCCGCGGGGTCGGCCCCGGCGGCCAGGGCGTCTACCTCGACTTCGCCGACGCGATCGCCCGTATGGGCAAGGCGAAGGTGGAGGAGAAGTACGGCAACCTCTTCGACATGTACGCGCAGATCACCGCGGAGAATCCGTACGAGACACCCATGCGGATCTACCCGGCCGTGCACTACACGATGGGCGGGCTCTGGGTCGACTACGACCTCCAGACCACCGTCCCCGGACTCTTCGCGATCGGCGAGGCGAACTTCTCCGACCACGGAGCCAACCGCCTCGGTGCCTCGGCGCTGATGCAGGGTCTCGCCGACGGCTACTTCGTCCTGCCCTCCACGATCAACGACTACCTCGCCCGCAACCCGCACACCGAAGAGATCGACGACACCCACCCGGACGTCGCCGAGACGGTCGCCGAGACCGAGGACCGGATCAACCTCCTCCTCTCCGTCGACGGCGACCGCACACCCGACTCCTTCCACCGCGAGATCGGTGAACTCATGTGGGAGTTCTGCGGCATGGCCCGCACCGAGGAAGGGCTGCGCAAGGCCCTCGACCGACTCCCGCAGATCCGCGAGGAGTTCTGGCGCCGCATCAAGGTGCCCGGCAGCGGCGAGCAGTTCAACCAGTCGCTGGAGAAGGCCAATCGCATCGTCGACTACCTGGAGCTCGCGGAGCTCATGTGCCTCGACGCCCTGCACCGCGCCGAATCCTGCGGCGGCCACTTCCGTGAGGAGTCACAGACCCCCGAGGGCGAAGCCGCCCGCCGGGACGAGGAGTTCTCGTACGTCGCCGCCTGGGAGTTCTCCGGCACCGGCGACGCGCCCGTCCTGCACAAGGAAGACCTCGTCTTCGAGTACGTCCACCCCACTCAGCGGAGCTACGCATGAAGCTCACCCTGCGCGTCTGGCGCCAACAGAACGCCGAAGCGCCCGGAGCCATGGCCACCTACGAAGTCGACGGCATCTCCCCGGACATGTCGTTCCTGGAGATGCTCGACACCCTCAACGAGGAACTCATCCTCGACGGGGACGAGCCCGTCGCCTTCGACCACGACTGCCGCGAAGGCATCTGCGGCGCCTGCAGCCTCGTCATCAACGGCGATGCCCACGGCCCGGAACGCACCACCACCTGCCAGCTCCACATGCGGTCCTTCCGGGACGGCCAGACGATCGACGTCGAACCATGGCGGGCCTCCGCCTTCCCGGTCGTCAAGGACCTGGTCGTGGACCGCTCGGCCTTCGACCGGATCATCCAGTCCGGCGGCTACATCTCCGCCCCGACCGGCACCGCACCCGACGCGCACGCCACGCCCGTGCCCAAGCCGGACGCCGACTTCGCGTTCGAGCACGCCGAGTGCATCGGCTGCGGCGCCTGCGTGGCGGCCTGCCCCAACGGCTCGGCGATGCTCTTCACCTCGGCGAAGATCAACCACCTCAACGTGCTGCCCCAGGGCGCACCGGAGCGCGAGACCCGCGTCCTCGACATGGTCGCGACCATGGACGAGGAGGGCTTCGGCGGCTGCACCCTGACCGGAGAGTGCGCCACCGCCTGCCCCAAGGGCATCCCGCTGCCGTCGATCGCCGCCATGAACAAGGAGTGGCTCAGGGCGACCCGCAAGGTCCGCCGCTAGGGCCTGCCGTTTGGATCATGCCGGGCTCGGGGGCTCTGTGATCCGGCCTGATCCAAACGAAAGACCCTAGGTCCTCTCGCCCGGATCATGCCGGGCTCGCGGGGGACGGAGCGCCGAGCCCCATCGCCCGGGCCAGATACGGCGCCGTACGGCTCCCCGCCGCCTCCGCCACCTCCGCAGGGGTGCCCTCGGCGACGATCCGGCCGCCCTGGTCGCCTCCGCCGGGCCCCAGGTCGATCACCCAGTCGGCGCCCGCCACCACGGCCATGTCGTGCTCGACGACCACGACCGTGTTCCGGGCGTCGACCAGGCCGTGCAACTGCCGCATCAGCACCTCGACATCGGCGGGATGCAGTCCCGTCGTCGGCTCGTCAAGCAGATACAGCGTGTGGCCGCGACGGGTGCGCTGGAGCTCGGTGGCGAGCTTGATCCGCTGGGCTTCGCCCCCGGACAGTTCCGTCGCCGGCTGGCCGAGCCGCAGATAGCCGAGACCCACGTCGAGCAGCGTGCGCAGGCTGCGCTCGGCTGCGGGAGTCCCGGCGAAGAACGAGGCCGCCGACTCGACGGTGAGGTCCAGCACCTGCGCGATCGTGAGCCCGCTGAGGGTGACCTCCAGCGTCTGTGGGTTGTAGCGCGCGCCGTGGCAGTCCGGACACGGTGCGTAGGTGCTGGGCAGGAAGAGGAGTTCCACCGAGACGAAGCCCTCGCCCTGACAGGTCTCGCACCGTCCGCCCGTCACGTTGAACGAGAACCGGCCCGCCTTGTAGCCCCTCTCCCGCGCCGTCTCCGTCTCGGCGAACAGCTTGCGTACGACGTCGAAGAGCCCGGTGTACGTGGCCAGATTGGAGCGCGGCGTTCGCCCGATCGGCTTCTGGTCGACCTGGACCAGACGGTCCACCGCCTCCAGCCCCTCCGCCGACGCGCAGCCCTCCGTCTCCGGTACGCGGGGGAGGTCCGCGGTGGCCGACGCCTGCCGGTCGGCGAGCACCCCGGCCAGGACCTGGCCGACCAGCGTGGACTTGCCCGATCCCGAGACTCCGGTGACCGCCGTGAACACCCCGAGCGGGAAGGCGGCGTCGGCGCCGCGCACGTTGTGCCGGTCGACCCCGTTCAGCTTCAGCCACCCGGAGGGCGTACGGGGCTCCCGGGCCGGAGCAGGGTCCTCGTCGAAGAGGAACCGGCGCGTCGCGGACTCCGCCACGTCCGCCAGCCCCGCCGGGGGACCGCTGTGCAGCACCCGGCCGCCGTGCTCACCGGCCAGCGGCCCCACATCGACCAGCCAGTCCGCCTGCCGCACCACATCGAGCTGGTGCTCCACGACGAACACCGTGTTGCCGGACTCCTTCAGCCGTCCGAGAACCGTGAGCAGGGACTCGGTGTCCGCCGGATGCAGCCCGGCCGACGGCTCGTCCAGCACGTAGACGACTCCGAAGAGCCCGGAGCGCAACTGCGTGGCGAGCCGCAGGCGCTGCAGCTCGCCGGAGGACAGCGTCGGGGCCGTACGGTCGAGACTGAGGTAGCCGAGACCCAGCTCCGTGACGGTCCCGATCCGCGCCAGGAGATCGGCGGTCAGCACATGCGCCGTCTCGCCCCCGGCCGCCCGGTGGAGCACCGTGGCGAGCGCGGCGAGGGGCAGTGCGGCCAGTTCGGCGATCGTCCGTCCGGCGAAGGTGACGGCCATCGCCTCCGGCCGCAGCCGGCTGCCCCCGCAGACCGGGCAGGGCGCACTGGTCAGGAACCGTTCGGCCTTCGCGCGCAGCGTCCGGCTCCGGGAGTCGGCGAAGGTGTGCATCACATAGCGCCGCGCGCTCATGTACGTGCCCTGGTAGGGCCGTTGGATGCGATGGGCGTCCCGTACCGGATGGACCGTCACCACCGGCTGTTCGTCGGTGAAGAGGATCCACTCCCGGTCCTTCGGGTCCAGCTCCCGCCACGGCCGGTCCACGTCGTACCCCAGGGCGTCCAGCACATCGCGCAGGTTCTTGCCCTGCCAGGCACCCGGCCAGGCGGCGATGGCACCGTCCCGGATCGACAGGGAGGCGTCCGGGACGAGGAGTTCCTCGGTGGTCCGGTGGATCCTGCCCAGGCCGTGGCATTCGGGGCAGGCCCCTGCGGCCGTGTTCGGCGAGAACGCGTCCGAATCGAGCCGTTCCGCGCCCGGCGGATAGTCACCGGCACGGGAGTACAGCATGCGCAGCGAGTTCGACAGGGTGGTGACCGTGCCGACCGACGAACGGGACCCCGGCGCGGAGCGCCGCTGCTCCAGCGAGACGGCTGGCGGCAGCCCGGTGATCTCACCCACGTCGGGAGCGCCGATCTGGTGGATCAGCCGGCGGGCGTACGGAGCGACGGACTCGAAGTAGCGGCGCTGGGCCTCCGCGTAGATCGTCCCGAAGGCGAGCGAGGACTTGCCGGAACCCGAGACGCCGGTGAACACGGTGAGGGTGTCGCGGGGGATGTCGACATGAACGTCCTGAAGGTTGTGCTCACGGGCGCCGCGCACGCGGACGTACGGATCGTGGGGGGTGTGCATGGGTGCGGCTCCGAACCGATCGGCAGACGGGATGGGCGGGATTCCAGGTGGGGCGGGAGGCCCGGGGGTCCGTGGACTCATGGGCCGGCCAGTCCCGCGATCCCGGCCAGGCGGCTCAGTGAGTCCACCAGACCCTCGCGGTCGTACGAGCTGGTGGTGACCAGCACTTCGTCCGCCCCGGTCTCCTTGATGACCAGGTCGAGCTCCGCGGCGACCTGTTCCTCCGTGCCCGCCACGTGCCCCCGCAGCCCGCTCTCGTAGAACTCCCGCTCCTTCGCGGTCATCGTCAGCGCCTCGATCCGCTCGGCGGGGCCGAGCGGCGGGAAGGAGCCGTGCGTGCGCGAGTAGGCCATGGCCCAGGACTCGGGGACGAGCAGCCGCCGGGCCTCCTCCGCGGTCCCGGCGACGGCGACCGTGCCCGCCACGACGACATAGGGGTCCTTGGACCAGGAGGACGGGCGGAAGTCCCTGCGGTACCCCTCGACGGCGCGCACGAGCTTCTCACGGCCGCGCAGGTCGCCGACGACCAGCGGGAGACCGGTCGCGGCGGCGATGGCGGCCCCCTCGCCCGTCGCCAGGACGTACGGCGGTATGCGCAGGCCCTCGGCGGGGTGGGCGTGCACCTGCGGGTGGGTCCGCTGGGTGCCGTCCAGCCAGCCGAGCAGCTCCCGGAGCTGCGCGGCGAAGCCCTCGGCGTCCTCCTTGTCGCGGCCCAGGGCCCTGCGGATGCCGTCCGTGAAGCCCACCGACCGGCCCAGCCCCATGTCGATCCGCCCGGGAAAGAGGGAGGCGAGCACCCCGAACTGCTCCGCGACGACGAGCGGCTGGTGATTGGGCAGCATCACTCCACCGGTGCCCACCCGGATGGTGGACGTGGCGGCGGCGACGGCCGCCGCGAGCACGGTCGGCGCGGAGCCCGCGACGCCGGGCACGCTGTGGTGCTCGGAGACCCAGAAGCGGTGGTACCCGAGGGCCTCGGCCGTCCCGGCCAGCCGCACGGTGTCCCGCAGCGCCTGGGCGCCGTCGTACCCCTCCCGCGTACGGGAGCGGTCCAGGACGGAGAAACGGGTCCTTGCGATCACAGAGCTCACGCACCCTTCAACGTGTGCGCTCCGTCAGGATTCCCCGGCCTCGCGACGAAAGATCCTAGGCTGGGCGGCGTGAGAGACGACGTTCGGCCGCTGGCCGTATTCGACCTGGACGGCACGCTCGCCGACACCGCCCACCGGCAGCACTTCCTGGAGGGCTCCCGGCGCGACTGGCAGGGATTCTTCTCCGCCGCCGTCGACGATCCGCCGTTGGAGGAGGGCGTCCGGCTGGCACTGGCCAGTGCGCGGGACTGCGAGGTCGTGTATCTGACCGGCCGCCCGGAGCGGTGCCGGCGCGACACGCTGGCCTGGCTGGCCCGGCAGGGGCTGCCGGAGGGGCGTGTGCACATGAGGCGCAACGGCGACCGGCGACCGGCCCGCCGCACCAAGCTGGAGATCCTGGAGCGGCTGGGCCGGGAGCGTGACGTCCGGGTCCTCGTCGACGACGACGAACTGGTCTGCGACGCGGCCGAGACGGCCGGATTCACGGTGGTACGAGCCCGCTGGGCGCTGCCGTCGGCGGCGCTGGAGGACGCGCAGGAACGCGAGGGGCGTACCTGATCAGGTGCCTTCGTCGAGCCGGAAGCCCACCTTGAGGCCCACCTGGTAGTGCGCGATCCGGCCGTCCTCGATATGGCCGCGCACCTGCGTCATCTCGAACCAGTCGAGATTGTGCAACGTTTCCGAAGCCCTGGCGATGCCGTTGCGGATGGCGGCATCGATGCCTTCCTCGGATGTTCCTACGATTTCGGTGACCCGATACGTGTGATTGGACATCTTATGTCTCCTCTCGTGCTTCCACGTTGCCTCACCTGAGAGCGTCGCGCGAGGGAACGGATCCCGCGATTCGTCATTGACCGGGCCTTGACCTACCCATTGGTCCATACCAAAATCCAGCCACACGCCCGTGCGAGCGCCGCCCGCAGTCCCCCACACCGGGTCTCTGTTTCGTTGTGCCGTTTCGCAGAAGGTGACCTAGTGAAGAACCGCATGCTGGCCGGAGCCGTCGCGCTCGTTTCCTCCGTCGTACTGAGTGGCTGCGGCTTTCTCCCAGGTGCGGGCGGCGGCGATGTCACGGTGACGGTGTGGCTGATGAAGGACAGCGTCTCCCAGGAATTCCTCGACCGCTTCACGGAGTCCTACGAGAGCGAGAACCCCTCCGTCCAACTGGAGTTCAAGATCCAGGAGTGGAGCGGCATCGGACCCAAGGTGATCGAGGCTCTCGGCAGCGACGACGCACCGGACGTCATCGAGGTCGGAAACACCCAGGTCGCCCAGTACGCGGAGAGCGGAGGGCTGCGCGACCTCACCCTCGAGTCGATGCGCGACCTCGGCAGCGAGGACTGGCTGCCCGGTCTCGCCGAGCCGGGCAGCATCAACGGCATGCAGTACGGAATTCCCTGGTACGCGGCCAACCGCGTGGTGATCTACAACAAGGAACTCTTCGCCCAGGCGGGTATCGATTCGCCGCCCACGACCCGCCGCCAATGGATCAAGGACACCCAGGAGCTCAACAGTTACGGCAACCAGGGCATGTACCTCGCGGGCCAGAACTGGTACGTGCTCGCCGGCTTCATCTGGGACGAGGGCGGTGAACTCGCCGACGAGAACGGCGGCGACTGGAAGGGCGCACTCGACTCACCCGCCGCGCTCAAGGGCATGAATTTCTACAAGGAACTCCAGTCCCTCGGCAACGGTCCCAAGGACGCCGACGAGGAGAAGCCCCCGCAGACCGACGTGTTCGCCAAGGGCGACGTCGCCCAGATCATCTCGACGCCGGGCAGTGCCGCCCTGATCGAGCAGAAGAACCCCGAACTCAAGGGAAAGCTCGGCTATTTCCCCATTCCCGGCAAGACCGCGAAGGCTCCGGGTTCCGTCTTCACCGGCGGTTCCGATCTGATCGTGCCCGACAAGGCGGATCACCGCAGCGCGGGCATCGACGTCATCAAGGCGCTGGCGGGCGAGAAGTGGCAGACCGAGCTGGCCCGGGCCATGAGCTACGTGCCGAACAAGCCCGCCCTCGCCCATGTCATCGAAGGACAGGAAGGCACCGCCGCGATGGCCGAGGGTGCCACCCGGGGCCGCGCCACCCCCAACTCGGCCCAGTGGGCCAACGTCGAGGCCGAGAACCCGATCAAGCCGTACATGACCGCCGTCCTCGAAGGCGGCGACCCGGTCGGGGAAGCCACCGCGGCATCGGAGCGCATCACGGCGATCCTCGCGCGCAGCTGACCCGCCACCCCGGGATTCAGCCGTCGCACATCCCCGCTCTCCGCTGCGGTCACGTCGATTCCAGCCGGTCACGGAAGAAGTAAGGGGCCGGGCCGTCGCGTCACCGCGACGGCCCGGCAGCCGCCCTCGCTGATCCGTCCCCGGAGACTGCCATGACCGCGCTGCCCCTGACCTCCTTCGCCCCCGCCCCGGACACCGCACACATCCCGGACACGGCCCCCGCGCCCGCCCCGGCCTACCGGGTCTCCCTCGCCACCGGCCCGGACGACGTACGCGCCGCCCAGCGCCTGCGTCACCAGGTGTTCGCCGGAGAGCTCGGCGCCCTGCTCGACAGCCCCGAACCCGGCCTCGACATCGACGCGTTCGACGCCTATTGCGACCACCTCCTGGTACGGGAGACGTCGACCGGCGACGTCGTCGCCACCTACCGGCTGCTGCCCCCCGAACGGGCTCGCGCGGCCGGACGCCTCTACGCGGAGAGCGAGTTCGACCTCACCAGGCTCGCACCCATACGCGACGACCTGGTCGAGGTCGGCCGGTCCTGTGTCCACCCCGCCCACCGGGACGGCGCCGTCATCGCCCTCATCTGGGCCGGACTCGCCCGCTACATGGAACGCAGCGGCCACAGCTGGCTGGCCGGCTGCTGCTCCATACCCCTCGCCGACGGTGGCGCCCTGGCCGCGTCGAGCTGGGACACCGTACGGACCAAGCACCTCGCGCCCGAGGAGTACTGGGTCACTCCGCACCGCCTCTGGAGCGCCACCGGTCCCGCCGGGGCACCCGCCGCGCGCGCCGCCCTGCCGCCACTGCTCCGCGGCTACCTGCGCCTGGGAGCCTGGGTCTGCGGAGCGCCCGCGTACGACCCCGACTTCGACGTCGCCGACCTGTACGTCCTGCTGTCGCTGCGCCGCACGGACCCGCGCTACCTGCGCCACTTCCTCTCCCTCGCCCCGCTGCGATGAGCGGCTGGCTGCCCGTCGCCCCCTGCACGCCGCGCGACTGCGCCGGTCACCGGGGCGCCCGGCGGGGGCCGTTGCCCGCGGCCGTCCTGCTCGTCGCGGGAAGTGCCCTCACCCTCCTCGGAGTGCTGTGCGTCCCCGCCGTACAGCTCCTCGGTGCGGCCCACCGCGACCGGCTGATCCGCCGGTGGGCGTACACGGTGGTACGCGCCTTCGGGGTGCGGGTGCTGGTCACCGGAGAGCGGGCGGAGCACTCGGCGGGCGAACTGGTGGTCGCCAACCACATCTCCTGGCTGGACATCCCGCTCGTGGCGGCCGTGCTTCCGGGCCGGATGCTCGGCAAGCGGGAGATCCGCGGCTGGCCGGTGCTCGGCCCGCTCGCCTCGCTCGGCGGCACCCTCTTCATCGAGCGGGAGCGCCTGCGGGCGCTGCCGGATGCCGTGCACGCCGTGGCGCAGGCGCTGCGGTCCGGGTCCCGGGTGGTGGTCTTCCCGGAGGGCACGACCCGGTGCGGACGGGGGCCCGGCGGCCGGTTCGGGCCCGCCGTCTTCCAGGCGGCGATCGACGCGGGCGCCACCGTCCGGCCGGTACGCGTCAGCTACCGATCCACGCGAAGGGGCCCCGTCGGTGTCGACGGGGCCCCGACCGGACCCTGCGGGGGCCCGTCAGCTGACCACTCGGGTCATACCGGCGCGGTCGCCTTCGTCGGCGACGACCCGCTGGCTGCGTCACTCTGGCGCGTGGTGACGGCGGCCGGGCTCACCGCGGAGATCCGGCTGCTCCCACTCATCCCCGCGGACCGCGAACCCGGCAGACGCGCCCTCGCCCGTGCCGCTCAGAACGCCGTCGCCAGCGACAGCGCGAAACGCCCCGCCGTATCCGTCCACCAGTGATCCAGCCGCAGCCCGGCGTCGGCCAGCTCGCCCCGCACGCCCTCCTCGCGGAACTTCGCCGACACCTCCGTACGCATCTCCTCCCCGGCGTCGAACGTCACCACCAGGTCCACCTCCGGGATCTTCACGGTGAGCGCCCGGCGGGCACGCAGCCGCATCTCGATCCACTCCCTGCGCGGGTCCCACGCCGCGACGTGGTCGAAGTCGGCGAGAGGGAAGTCGGCCCCGAGCTCACGGTTCACGACGGACAGGACGTTCTTGTTGAACGCCGCCGTCACACCGGCCGCGTCGTCGTACGCCGCGACGAGCGTCGCCTCGTCCTTCACCAGATCCGTGCCCAGCAGCAGACTGTCACCGGGGGAGAGCAACTCCCTTACGGAATGCAGGAACTGCTCCCTCTCCTTCGGCAGCAGATTCCCGATCGTCCCGCCCAGGAAGGCGACCAGCCGCGGCCCCGGGGTGTCGGGCAGCCGCAGGACGTGGGTGAAGTCCGCGATGAGCGCGTGCACCGAGAGGCCGGGCCGCTCGGCGAGCAGGACGTCGGCCGCGCCCTTCAGCGCGCTCTCGCTGACATCGACGGGTACGTAGGTGTGGAGCCCGGGCAGGGCGTCCAGCAGATGCCGGGTCTTGTCCGAGGAACCCGAGCCGAGTTCGATCAGGGTCCTGGCTCCCGACGCCTCCGCGATCTGCGGGGCGCGGGCCACGAGGATCTCGCGCTCGGCGCGCGTCGGGTAGTACTCGGGGAGCCGGGTGATCTCCTCGAACAGCTCGCTGCCGTGCGCGTCGTAGAACCACTTGGGCGGCAGCGTCTTCGGCTGCCGGTTCAGGCCGCTGAGCACGTCGGCGCGCAGCGCCGCGTCCGTCGCGTCCACCGGCAGGGTGCGGGTCAGTTGAAAGGGACTCACGCGGTGGGCTCCTTGAGCGGGGTCAGCAGTACGTCGGTGCGGGTCGCCGTCAGCAGGGTGCGGTCGGGGACTTCGCACCACAGCGGATCGTCGTCGTACGGCTCCGAGGCCACCACCGTGCGGCGGCCCGGCTCCGTGAGGTACCAGAGGGTGTCGCCCCACGCGGTCGCGACGATCGTGGAACCGTCGGTGACCAGCAGATTCAGCCGCGAACCGGGGGCCGAGGCCGCGACGTCGAGCACGGTGTCGGCGACGGCCTGCGGCGGGGAGTCGCCCTCCGCGATCCGGTGGCGCACGAGGGCCCAGACCAGGGCCGAGTCGCAGCGTGCCGCGAGGGTGAGCAGTTCGGCGGCCGGCATCGCGCCGGCCAGCGGGGCCAGCGAGCCGGGCCAGCCCTTCACCGCCCCGTTGTGGCTGAACAGCAGGCCGTCCGCGGCGAATGGCGCGGCAGCCGCCTCACCGTCCGCGCCCGCCTCGGTGGCGTCACGGACGGCGGCGAGTATCGCCGTGCTCCGCACGACCCGGGCGAGGTCGGCGAACGACTCGTCGCCCCAGACGGGCCCCTGGCGCCGGTAGCGGCCCGGAACCGGGTCGCCGTCCGCGTACCAGCCCACTCCGAAACCGTCCGCGTTGACCGTCCCGTACCGCTGGCGGCGCGGCTCCCAGGACTGGCGCACGAGGGAGTGCGCGGGCGCCACCAGCACCTCGCCCAAGGCCACCGGCTCTCCCACGTAGGCAAGATGACGGCACATCAGGCATCCCTCGCGGTACGGAAGCCGGAGAAGATCTGCCGGCGCACCGGCAGGTCCCAGTTGCGGAACGTGCCACGGCAGGCCACCGCGTCCACGGCGAACGAACCCCCGCGCAGCACCTTGTGTTCCGGACCGAAGAACACGTCGGAGTACTCGCGGTACGGGAACGGCGCGAAACCGGGGTACGGGAGGAAGTCGCTCGACGTCCACTCCCACACGTCGCCCATCAGCTGGCCCACGCCGAGCGGCGACCGGCCCGCCGCGTAGGCGCCCGCCGCCGCGGGGCGGAGGTGGCGCTGGCCCAGGTTGGCGCGCTCGGGGGTCGGGTCCTCGTCACCCCACGGATAGCGCAGGGAGCGGCCCGAGACCGGGTCGTGGCGTGCGGCCTTCTCCCACTCGCTCTCCGTCGGCAGTCGCCTGCCCGCCCAGCGGGCGTACGCGTCCGCCTCGTACCAGCTGACGTGCAGCACCGGCTCGTCCCTCGGCACCGGCTCGGTCACCCCGAACCGGCGGCGCAGCCACTGCCCGGCGTCCCGGTGCCAGAACAGCGGTGCGGCCAGGCCGTGTTCGTTGATCATGTCCCAGCCCTCCGGCGCCCACCAGCGTCGCTCGGAGTATCCGCCGTCCTCGATGAAGCGCTGGTAGTCGCCGCAGGTGACCGGAGAGGTGTCGAAGAAGAACCCCGCCACCTCCCGCCGGTGCGCGGGTCGTTCGTTGTCCAGTGCCCATGGATCGGCCGAGGTGCCCATGGTGAAGGCCCCCTCCGGCACCAGGACTTCGGCCGGAAGGCCGGCCGGTTCGGCAGGGGCGGGCGGCTCGGGTGCGGTGAGCGCGGCGGGGCCCGAACGCAGTTGATGGGTGATCAGCATCGTCTCGTCGTGCTGCTGTTCGTGCTGAGCGATCATGCCGAAGGCGAACCCGGCCCGCACGAGCGGTCGGCCCCCTTCGTGCAGCGGGGTCGCTTCGAGGATGTCCAGGGCCCGGCCGCGTACGTCGGCGGCGTAGGCGCGCGCCTCGGCAGGGGCCAGGAGGGGAAGCGAGGGACGGCTCGCGCGCGGGTGCTCGAAGGCGTCGTACAGGCCGTCGATCTCGGGGCGCATCGCCTCACGGCCTCCGACCGCGCGGATCAGCCACATCTCCTCCTGGTTGCCGATGTGGGCCAGGTCCCAGACCAGGGGCGACATCAACGGGGAGTGCTGTGCGGTCAGTTCGCCGTCGTCGACGCTGTCGGTGAGGAGGGCGGTGCGTTCGCGGGCGGTCAGGAGCGCCGCGAGCGCGCGCTGCCGGAGAGCTTCGGGGTCCACGTCCACGGTCCCGGACGAGCTGTCCGGGAAGCCCTCGGCGGAGAGGTCGGTCATGAGCGGGTGCCCCTTCCCTGGAGCGGTGCGAACCCGGCGGGTGTGCGGTCGGTCAGATCGTCGGCCGGACATCGTCCCCGGGCCACGAACCGGGTGTGGAAGTCCGCGACCGTGTCCTGAACGGACTTGGTCGCCCCGATCCGGGGCAGCGCCTCCAGAGCGGCCTCGAAGCAGACGTCCGCCGCGGCCCGCAGCTCCGGGTCGGTCAGGCCGTCGCGGGCGGCGCCGGTCCACAGCGGATTGCGCGGTGCGGACAGCGGGCCCGCGGTCTCGGCCAGCGGTTTGACGGTGCGGTACACGGTCTCTGCGGCCTCCGGGTCGTCGAACAGGGCAGTGGTGACGGCGAGCGGCACGATCCACCCGTCGGCACCGCTCTGCGCGTCGATCATGCGCAGTTCGAGGTGTCCGCGCGGGCGGACCGGCGGAAAAAGGGTGGTGACGTGGTAGTCGAGATCGGCCTGGACGGGGGGCCGCGGCCCGCCGCCGCGGATCCACTCCCGGAAGGTGAGCCCGTCCGGAACCTCCCAGGGGCCGTCCCCGCCACGAATGCACATCACCGGGGTGTCGAGAGCATGGGCCGTCCAGGCGTCGCGCGGCGCGAGACGGCTCGGCGGCGCGAGCGACCGTGCGGGATCGAGGTCGGCCCAGAGCGCCTGCCGGGTGGAGCGCCAGCCCGTGGCGCGGCCCTGCTGGAACGGCGAATTCGCGAACGCGGCCACCAGCACGGCACCCAGCAGATGCGCGAGCTGCCAGCGCCGTCCGTACCCGAGCGGCCCCGGCTCCTCCTCACCCGCGTCCAGACACACCTGGATGGACGCCGACGAGCACATCATGGCGCGCCCGGCCGGGCCCGACCGGTCCAGGGAGCATTCCATGGCGGCGTAGCGCGGCTCCCGCAGCAGGCGACGCGGGGGATGCCACGGATCGACACCGAGGCCGACCGCCACGAGATCCGCCCGCCCGAGCGTGGCGCGCACGGCGGCGAGATCGGCGGCGGTGGTGTCGACGCACTCCATGAGGGAGTCGGCGGGAAGGGAGCTGAGCTCCAGCTGACCGCCGGGTTCGAACGTCAGGGACGCGCTCAGGGGCAGTTCACGTACGGCGTCGGCCGCCGCGGCGAGCCGTTCCTCGGACACGGGGACGTCGGGACGTCCACGGTCGTGAATAAGCCATTCGAGTTCCACACCCACCTTGCGAGGTGGTCCCGTCTTGAAGCAGATGCAGCGCAGTAAATCCTCCGCCTCGCCCTCACCGAGGGGTACGCCGCGCCCTGCCTGGCCGTCTGCGCCGGGGGTTTTCGGGGGCATGTCCGGTCCTCCTGTCCAGGTACGTCCGTACCACCCAAACCCCTTCCGGGAGATCGCACAAGGGTGCCCTCGCAGAGCGTAAATCCGCTTGCGTCCATGCCGGTGGAGCGCCGAGCATGCCCCGTATGCACCACATGGGGGCGCGCCCTTGAGCGCGAGACTGCGCGGCATCGCGCGCGAGACCGAGGCCATCGTCGAGGCCGGCCGCTACCGCACCTCGGACGGCCGCGAGGTGAGTATCGAGCGTGCCCTGACCGCCGCGCTCTCCGGCACCCGGCTGTACGGCCCCGAGCCCGTTCCCGTGGCCGTCCTGGACCGCGACCGGGTCCCCGAGGTCGCGGTGACCGGCGAGAGCAGCCTGGCGGCGGCACACCGGCTGACCAGTGAGGCAAGGGGCAAGGTCGCCGTCCTCACGTACGCCTCCGCCCGCAATCCCGGCGGCGGCTATCTGAACGGCGCCCAGGCCCAGGAAGAGGCCCTGTGCCGCGGCTCGGCGCTCTACGCCACCCTGCTGCGCGCCCCCGAGTTCTACGCCCACCACCGGGCGGAACGCAGCACCTTCTACACCGACCGGGTCATCCACTCGCCCGGCGTCCCGGTGTTCCGAGACGACCGGGGGCGCCTCCTGGACACCCCGTACACCGTCGGCTTCCTCACCTCCCCGGCGCCCAATGCCGGAGTGATCCGCAGCCGGACGCCCGAGGAGGCGCACCGCATCCCGGCCGCGCTCGCGAGCCGCGCCGAACGGGTCCTCGAAGTGGCGGCCGTACGGGGCTACCGCAGGCTCGTGCTCGGGGCCTGGGGCTGCGGCGTGTTCCGGAACGACCCCGTGGAGGTGGCCGGCGCGTTCCACGCGCTGCTCGCCGACGGTGGCCGGTTCGCGGGCCACTTCGAGCAGCTCGTCTTCGCCGTTCTCGACCGCGACCCCGACTCCGCCGCCCGGGCCGCGTTCAGCCGGACGTTCGCCGGTCAGCTCCAGCCGTAACGCTCCCGCAGCCGCCCGGCGACCAGCTCGAACCGCTCCCGGTCCAGTGCGCAGGCTTCCCGCCGCATGCCGTCCTCGTGCACGCGCAGCACCCGGTCCAGGTCGACCCAGGACTGACGGCCCGAGCTGTCCCAGGGGCCCGCTCCGAGCGCCACCCACTCCCGGTCCAGGTCGTGCTGCTTGCTGGAGAGCTGTACGGCGAGCAGGGTCCTGCCCTCCTCACGCGCGACCACCAGCACCGGCCGGTCCTTGCCACGCCCGTCGTTCTCCTCGAACGGCACCCAGGTCCAGACGATCTCGCCGGGGTCGGGATCGCCGTCCCGGTCGGGTGCGTACGAGGTGCGGACCGGCCCCGCTTCGCGCGGATCGGCCTCCACCGTGGCGGTCGGCCCCTTGCGGCCGGGGAAGTCGGACGAGCTGTCAGTGGTGTGTGTGTCGTGGGGGAACGTCATCCGAACACCGTAGAACCTGTACGGCCCAATCCATGGAGCGGGGCGGCTGAAAGGGCATCAGGCTCGACCTCATGGTCATCGGAGTCCTCGCACACCCCTCCCGTACCGTCGCCCTCACTGTCGCCGGGCTGCTCGCAGCGGCCCTGCTCCCGGCGGCTTCTGCCGTGGCGTCAGCCCCGCTTCCCACCCGCCCGCTCTCTCCGTCCTCGGTCGCGACGGACGCGTCGAGCGCATCGGCCGAGCCGGGAGCGGGCGGCGCCGAACCGCCGCGCACCGTGTCGGCGTGGCTGCCCTACTGGGACCAGGAAGGCGCGTACCAGGACGCGCTGCGCCACGCGGATCAGCTGCACACCGTCAGCCCCTTCTGGTACCAGGCGATTTCGGCCGGCCGGATCGACCCGCACCCTGGCGCGGGAGAGCGCCGCATCATCGACGGGCTGCACCGGGCCGGCGCCCAGGTCGTGCCCACCGTCATGGAGACGATGAAGAAGGGCGCCCTCGCCGCGATCCTCACCGACCCCGCGCAGCGCAGGGAACACGCCGACGCGCTGATGCGTACCGTCCGCACGCGCGACTACGACGGCCTGGACCTGGACTACGAGTCCATCGCCGCGACCGGCGAGAGCACCTACCGTGCGGTCCGCGACGGCTTCACCGCCCTCGCGACCGACCTGTGCGCCCGCCTCCACGAGCTCCGCAAACAGTGCGTCATCACGGTCTTCCCGAAGACCAGGACCACCGGACGCATCTGGGACTACGAGGCGATCGGCCGCGTCGCCGACCGGATGCGGATCATGGCCTACAACCTGCACTGGTCGAGCGGTACGCCGGGCCCCATCGCCGACACGGCCTGGTACGACGACATCCTGACCCGCGCCACCGCCCTCGTCCCGGCGGAGAAACTGGAGATGGGACTGCCCGCCTACGGATGGGACTGGCCGGCCGACCCCGCCGGCAAGTCCAAGACCGGCCACGTGACCTGGAAGACCGCCGAAGCGCTGCGCCTCAAGGTGGGCGCGCCCTACCAGCTGGACGAGGTCTCCGGAACGCCGCACTTCAGCTACCTGGACGGCAAGGAGCGCCGCGAGGTCTGGTACCAGGACGCCCGCGGAGTCGCCACGCACCTGCCGGTGCTGCGCCGCCACGGAGTCCGCAACACCGCACTCTGGGCCCTCAACTTCGAGGATCCCGAGCTGTGGCCGGTCCTGGCCCGGGGCTGACGGAGAGGACCCCTCGTACCCGTGCGCCCGGCGGCCCGCCCCACCCGGGCCCCGGCACGCAGCCCCGGCGAACGGGTCTGGAAGACTGCCGGACGCCATGAGCCAGTTACCCGAGCAGTCCTCCGGGACCTCCGTGCCGACCAGCGCCGATGTGGCGCGTCTGGCCGGAGTCTCCAGGGCCACCGTGTCCTACGTCCTGAACAACAACGCGAGCGTGCGGATCAGCGAACCGACCCGGCGCCGGGTCAGGCAGGCGGCGTCCGACCTCGGCTACGTTCCGCACGCGGCGGCCCGGAGCCTGCGCGCGGGCCACAGCAGGATGGTGCTGCTGCCCACCTGGAACCTCCCGGCAGGCCCGCTCCACCAGCACTTCCTCCACCGGCTCCAGTCGGATCTGCGCCGCCTCGACTACACCGTCGTCCAGTACGGCAGTGCGGGCCTCGACGCCGACGAGGCGGCCAGGGCCTGGGCCGAGCTGCGCCCCGTCGCGGTCGTCTCGCCCGGCGGCCCCGCCCTCACTCCGTACGGCATCGAGGTCCTCACCCGCTCCGGTGCCAAGGCCGTGATCACCCTCGGGCCGCAGCCGGTCGACGGCGCACACGCCCTGGTCATGGACCAGCGGGTGGTCGGCAGCTGCGCGGTCGCCCACCTGCTGGCCCGGGGCCGCCGCCGCATCGGTGTGGTCCTGCCGCAGGAGCCCGGCCTCGCCCTCTTCGGCGAACCACGGCTCGCGGGCGCACGCCGCACCGCGGAACCCGCCGGCGCGCTCGTCCTGCCGTTGCCCCTGCGGTACGAGGAGGAGTCCGCGGCCGAACTCGCCGCCCGCTGGCACACCCTCGGCCTGGACGCCGTCTTCGCCTACAACGACGAGTACGCCATGCTCCTGATGCGGGCGCTCCAGGACGCCGGCATCGCGATCCCGGGGGACACCGCCGTGATCGGCGCGGACGACCTCGTGCTCGGCCGGCTGCTCCGCCCGCGGCTCAGCACCGTACGCATGGAACTGGCGGCCGAGCAGGCCCCGGCCGAAATGATCGACCGGCTGGTGCGCCACCCCGCCGGAGCCCCGGAACGCCACGACCTGTTGCGGGCCGTGGCCGTGCCCCGCGAGTCCAGCTGAACGGCGCACCGCGGCGCGACGAAGTGCGCCGCGTGCACCGGATGTCTAGCGTCTTGGACATGAGCCATCCGCAGAGTTACGAGATCCTGCTGGTCCCGGAATTCGCCGAGCGCGGCAACAAGGACCAGGAACGGGGCGCCGCCATCCGCTCGGCGGTCGTGGCGGCCACCGGCGAGACCGGGGCCTCCGGCTACCCGCGCTACTCCGGCGACGGCATGGAGGCGGACATCGACCCGGCGACGCACACCGTGGAGGCCCTGCTGGTGGACGGAGCGGAAGTCGACTACGGACTCACGGTCCGGATCGCCGAGAAGTCCGGCGACTAGGGAGTGTCCGCAAAGTATCGTCGTCCACCCGAAGGGTGCCGCCGGCCAGACGAGACTTTGCGGACACTCCCTAGGGTCCTTCGTTCGGGTCGGGCCGGATCATCACGCTTTCGCGGCTACCGGCCTGCGAGAGCGCCCCGCACGGCGGGGGACGCCGTGCCATCCTGGGCGGGTGACGCTTTCGGACCTGGCCCGGCTCCGCCGGGCCCGCGACCAGATGGACCGCGACTACGCGGAGCCGCTCAACGTCCCTGCCCTGGCACACCAGGCCCACATGTCGCCCGGCCACTTCTCCCGCAGTTTCCGCGCCGCGTACGGGGAGACCCCGTACAGCTACCTGATGACGCGCAGGATCGAGCGGGCGAAGGCCCTGCTGCGGCGGGGGGACATGTCGGTGACGGACGTCTGCTTCGCCGTCGGGTGCACCTCGCTCGGGACGTTCAGCACGCGGTTCACCGAGCTGGTGGGCGAGAGCCCCAGCGCGTACCGGGCACGGCCGCACGACCAGGGCGCGGCCGTGCCGGCCTGCATCGCCAAGATCCACACGCGACCGCTCAGGAACGCGGAACCGGGCGGGAACGCCGAACCGTTCGAGGGAGCGAAACCGGTCGGTAACCCGGAGCCGGTCAGTAAGGGAAAGGCCGAGGACGCGGCTCGCCGGTAACGCGGCCCGTTCCTCCTCGGCTCGGTCCGGTCGACGGACCCGCACCGCGGAGCGCCCGGCCGGCATCGGCCGGCCAGGCGCTCATGACGCAGGACGCATGCGCGGTCACCGCGGGGTCAGGACGAACCGCTTACGGCTGATTCTGCTCCTGGGCCTTCTTCTGCTCCTCGACGGACTTGTGCACCTCGTCCATGTCGAGGTTCCTGGCCTGCCCGATGACATCCTCGAGGGCCGCCTCGGGGAGCGCCCCGGGCTGGGCGAAGATCGCCACGTTGTCCCGGACGATCATCAGCGTCGGAATGGACTGGATCTCGAAAGCCGCCGCCAGCTCCTGCTGGGCCTCCGTGTCGACCTTGGCGAACACCAGGTCGGGGTGACGCTCGGAGGCCGAGTCGTACACCGGCGCGAACTGCCGACACGGGCCGCACCAGGAAGCCCAGAAGTCGATCAGTACGAAGTCGTTGTCGCTCACGACCTGATCGAAGTTGTCCTTGGTGAGCTCTACGGTGCTCATTCTCTGATACCTCTTCCTGGGCCCGTTCGGACCTGTCGGGCACAACGGTGACTGCACTTGCGCTATTCCGCCTGCCCATGTGGCCGTCAGGCACACCCACGATCAGACTGTCCGCATGACTGACGCTGTCGAGAACGCTGAATACGACGTAGTGGTGATCGGTGCGGGTCCGGTCGGGGAGAACGTGGTGGACCGTGCCAGGGCCGCAGGGCTGAGCACGGCCGTGATCGAGTCGGAGCTCATCGGCGGTGAGTGCTCCTACTGGGCCTGCATGCCGAGCAAGGCGCTGCTCCGTCCGGTCGTGGCCCGAGCGGACGCCCGCCGGGTCCCGGGTCTCAGTGGCGCCGTGCAGGGACCGCTCGACACGGACGAGGTCCTGGCCCGTCGGGACTACTTCGCGTCCCACTGGAAGGACGACGGGCAGGCCGGCTGGCTGGAAGGCATCGGCGCGGACATCTACCGGGGCGTGGGGCGGCTGACCGGTACCAGGCAGGTTGCGGTCACCTCCCCGGACGGCACGGAGCACCGGCTCACCGCCCGGCATGCCGTGGCCGTCTGCACCGGCAGCCGGGCCGTGGTCCCCGAACTGGCCGGCATCGCCGGAGCCCGCCCCTGGACCAGCCGTGAGGCGACCAGCGCCAAGGCGGTACCCGGCCGGCTGATCGTCGTGGGCGGGGGTGTCGTCGGCGTCGAGATGGCCACGGTCTGGCAGGCCCTCGGCGCCGAGGTGACGATGCTCGTCCGCGGGAAGGGGCTGCTCCCCAGGATGGAGCCCTTCGCCGGTGAGATGGTGGCCGAGGCGCTGACCGAGGCGGGCGCCCGTATCCGTAGCGGCGTATCGGCCACCGCGGTGCGGCGGGAGGCTCCGGACGGACCGGTCACCGTGGAACTGGACAACGGCGAGAAGCTGGAGGCCGACGAGATCCTCTTCGCCACCGGCCGCGCGCCGCGCACCGACGACCTCGGCCTCGAAACGGTCGGCCTGGAACCCGGCTCCTGGCTCGACGTCGACGACAGCTGCCTGGTCCGGGGGAGCACCTGGCTGTACGCGGTCGGCGACGCCAACCACCGGGCGCTGCTCACCCATCAGGGCAAGTACCAGGCCCGTATCGCGGGAGCCGCGATCGCGGCCCGCGCCCAGGGCGTCCCCGTACTGGAGACCGCCCCCTGGGGAGCCCACGCGGCCACCGCGGACCACGCCGCCGTCCCCCAGGTCGTCTTCACCGACCCGGAGGCCGCCTCGGTCGGCCTCACCCTCAGGGAGGCGGAAGAGGCGGGCCACCGGGTTCGGGCGGTCGACTACGACCTGGCCTCGGTCTCCGGCTCGGGACTGTACGCGCAGGACTACCGGGGCCGCGCCCGCATGATCGTGGACCTGGACCGGGAGATCCTTCTCGGCGTCACCTTCGTCGGACCCGGCATCGGGGAGCTTCTGCACTCCGCCACCATCGCCGTCGCGGGCGAGGTGCCGATCGACCGGCTGTGGCACGCGGTTCCGGCCTACCCCACGATCAGCGAGGTCTGGCTGCGGCTTCTGGAGACGTACCGCGGATGAGGCGGCGCGAGTGATCTCCCGCCGCCGACAGGGAGCGCGGACGCCGCGCGCCGGCGTCCGCGCTCCCTCCCCCCTTGCGGCGGCGGGAGATCAGTCAAGGGGCAGGCCCTTCATTTGAGCCAGGAAGCGTGCTCCCGAGCCGTGGAGCATGGTGCCGTCACAGGCGGGAAGGTCGCCCGGGACTTCGTCGACCATCTCGGTGCTCACATAGCCGACGGAGATGTCTCCCTTGTCGGTGAAGTCCTTGGTGTACGAACGGTCATGGTCCGTCCCCATGGCCAGCAGGCGCTTGCTCGTGAGGAGCACGCCGTACCAGCGTGAGTCGGAGTTCAGCTTGTCCACGGCGGAGCACACCACGGGCACCTTCTCGCCACGTTGCGGGTGACAGTCCGGCTTGGCCTGATTGCAGAGGGCGGCACCACTGACCTTGATCGTTTTGCAGCTGTCCTCGGCCTTGCTCGTGCAGGAGACCGGCATCATGTTGAGGGGTGCGCCGGTGGGCCGGTCGTGGACCATGACCCAGGGCGCGCTCACGGCCGTCGGGTGCACGTCGGGAAGCGCACAGAGGTCGATGTCCGCCGTCCCCCCGTACTTGTCGTCCTCCACAGTCGCCGCGTGCTTGTCGGGACACTCCTGCGTTCCGGCGTCGACGGCCTTGCGCTCTGCGCGGGGCGAGCCCTTGGCATCCGAGTCCTTGTCCGCCGCGGATCCGCAGGCGGCGAGCGAGAGGACCAGGACCACCCCGAGGATGTGAGGAACGCGGACGCGGTAGGACACGAGGAACACCTTTCAATCGACCGTCAGTGGTGGGTGCGTGCCCGGTAGTCCTGACCAGGCAGTTGCGCCGCGACCCGGAAGCCGATGGTTCCAGAATCCGCCCCTGCGGACGTCGGTGGAACCACGTACTTCGCTACGTAGGGGCAGGTACGTGAACGGCTCTGCGCCGTACCCCGGTTACCCCGCAGGCGTGACCTCGTCGGTCCGGACTACGTAGCGCATGTCAGGGAAACCACGGACGCGCGGCACCGCACCCGCTGTCACGGTGGGACTGGTCCGAAGGCCCCAACCGGCTTACGGGGAAAGGGCGGTGCGGGAGAGCAGCCCGACGGTGATCTTCAGGGGGAGGCGGTGTGGCGCGGAAGACAGGGTCGTGGGAGTGGAGGGCGGCCGGGGCCGGAGGGGTGCTGTGCCTCGGCCTCGCCGTGTGGTTGATCTGTCTGTTCCCAGGACCCCGCCTGCTGGCCGTCCTGGGGGTGGGTCCCGTGGACGGGGACATGCGGATCACGAACTGTTACGAGGCCACCGACGCGCAGGGTTACGCGGACGGCATCGCCTGCGAAGGCCGGTACACGCCGCGCTCGGCCGATGAGCCGAGGCGTCGGATCACACTGAGCGGTGCCGCCGAGAAACACAGGCCCGGCACCCTCGTGGAGGTGCGGACGAGCGGCGGACTCGCCTTCGAGCTGTCGGGTCACGCGCTGTCGACGTGGGTCACCGTGACCGGGCTCATCCTCGCGCCGTTCCTGCCCCTGTCCCTCGGGCTGTTCGCCAGCGCGCGTCACGCCAGGTGGAGCGTGGACGGCGACTACCTCCTGTGGCTCATTTTTTTGGTCATCGGCGCCCTGCTGCTCGGCTTCGTCGTGGGCATCCCGGTCGAGATCGCCCTGGCCCTCTTCGGCTGAGACGGCGCGGCACCATCGGCTTGCGCGGTGGGGGCGGTCCGATGCCCGGGTCGTACGCACGCGCATGACGCGGACGGCCGTACGTCCGACGTGGTAGACACTGCTGTGGAGTTCGCCAGCGAGATCACACCGACGCACATGCCGAGCGGCACCGCGACGCAGCGCGGAAGCGGGAGCCCGCTCATCGGGCGCACGGCCGAACTCGGGCAGCTCGACACCGTGCTCGACCGGCTCGGCCGGGGAGGCCCGGCGGTCGTCGACCTCACCGGCGCGGCGGGCATCGGCAAGAGCCGGCTGCTGGGGGAGTTCTGCCGCCGCGCCGGGCAACGCGGGGTGACGGTGCTGCGGGGCCGGGCCACCGAGTACGAACAGCATCTTCCGTTCAGGCCGTTCGCCGATGCGTTCGCCGATCTGGACGACCCCTCCGCGCGCGTGGCGCCGCAGCTGCTGGACGCGCTCCCGCCGATCCTCGGCGGCCGGGCCGCCGCACCGTCCCCGGTGGCGGACCCACCCGTCGACCGTTTCGCTCTCCACCGGTCGATGGCACGGCTGTTGGCCGAGCTCGGCCCAGCGGGCCTGGTGGTCGCGCTGGACGACATGCACTGGGCGGACCCCGCGTCGCTGGAGCTTCTGGACCACCTCGTCAGGCACCCCGTGCACGGCCCGGTCCTCCTCGTCGTCGCCCGCCGCGACCGTCAGACCCCCTCGGCGCTCACCGCGACGCTCACCCGGGGAGCCGACACCGGAGAGGTGAGCCGCTTACGCCTGGCGCCGTTGGCGGAGTCGGAGTGCGTCGCCGGGCTCGCCCCCGGCCTGGCGGGCAGCCGGGCCGCGCGGCTCTACGCCGCGAGTGAGGGCAACCCCCTGTACTTCCTCACGCTTCTGCACGCGCACCAGGAGGGCGACGCTCCCCACGGAGCGTCCGTCGCGGACGCGGCCGGGAACAGCCCCGGCGGGCTTCCTGCCGGACTCGGATCGTTGCTGCTGAACGAACTGGTACCGCTGACCCCCGCGCAGCGCCGGACGCTGGAAGTGATCGCCGTGCTCGGCGATCACGCCGCACACCCGGTGATCGGGGCGACGGCCCGCCGTACCGATGCCGAGCTCGACGGCGATCTGGACACTCTGGCCCGGCGCGACCTCGTACGCACCAGCCCGGGAGGGCGGCTGACGCTGCGTCATCCTGTGCTGCGGTCCCTGGTCCACGAAGCCACCGCACCCCGGTGGCGGGTGGAGATCCACCGCAGGGCCGCAGCCGAGCTGGCCCGCGCCGGCGCTCCGGCCGTCGAGCAGGCACAGCACGTCGAGCATTCGATGACCGCCTGGGACCCCCGGGCGGCGGCTGTCCTGACGCAGGCCGCCGGGCAGACCGAGGCGACGGCCCCGACGAGCTGCGCGCACTGGTTGGAGGTCGTGCTCAGGCTCCTGCCGGACACGGCCGAACACGCCCCCGAACGAGCCGAATTGACGCTGAGACGCGCACGCGCGCTCGGTGTCGCCGGCGATCTGCGGGGGAGCCGGGAGCTGCTGCACCAGGTGATCAGCGCGTCGGGGCAGGACGGGTCCGGCCTCAGGACGTCGGCGGTGGTGCTGTGCGCCCTGGTGGAGCGGCACCTCGGACGGTATCCCGAGGCGACCGCCCTCCTGCGCAGGGAGCTGAACCGGCAGCCGGCGCCCTCGCCGTCCGACAGGGTGTCGATCGGACTCGAACTGGGCTCGTCCGCACCGCACAACACCCCCTATCCGCAGCTCCGGGACGAGATCGCGCGGACCCTCTCGGCCGCCCGCACCCTCAAGGACGAACCCGGCGAGGCGGGGGCCCTGGCGCTCGCCGCCTTCGGCGAAGCCTACGAGGGCGCCACGGCCAAGGCGTCCGGGTTCGCCGAGCAGGCGGCGGCCCTGGTGGACGGACTGCCCGACGACGACCTCACGGCGCTGTGCGAGCCCCTGGCCAGACTCGGCTGGGCGGAGGCGTTCCTGGGCCGCTTCGCCGACGCCGAGCGCCACGCCGACCGCGGCCTCGACATCGCCCGGCGCAGCGGACAGGTCTACCTCCTGCCGCTCCTCCTGTTGGGAAAGGCGCACGTCCGGATCCAGACCTGCCGACTGCCCTCGGCGCGGCAACTGGCCGACGAGGCAGAGGACATCGCCCGGGGCATCGGAAGCAGCGAACTGCTCGCCTTCGTCCTGGCCAACAAGGCCCAGGTCCTGGTGGCGGCCTCCGCACCCGGCGACCCGGAGGCGCTGGCCGTCGCCGAGGAAGCGGTGGCATGCATGGGGCCGAGCGACAACTGGCGGGCTTCCATGGCCTGGTGCATGCTCGGTTACGCGGCGCTCACCGGCGGCGACCCGCACCGCGCCAGGGACGCCCTGCTCCGGGCGGGCGGCGACGACCTGCGGGGCCTGCAGCCCTCCATGCGCCCCCTGTTCCTGGAAATCCTCGTCACCGCCGCCCTGTTCACCGGCGACATCGGTTCCGCCTCCGCCTGGGCCGAGCGCGCCCGCACCGAGGCCGACCACCTCGACCTTCCCGTGCAGCGCGCCTCGGCCATGCGGAGCGCGGCACAGCTCTCCCTGCACGGTGGCGACCCGGCCACGGCGGCGGCTCTGTTCTCCGAGGCGGCCGACGCGTGCGCACGGTCCGGTGCGGTGTTCTGGCAGGCGCGCTCGCTGCTGCTCGGCGCCCCCGCGCTGACGGCTGCCGGGTTCGGGGCGCGCGGCGCGGCGGCGCGGGAGAAGGGCCACCAGCTGGCCACGAACGGTGGCGCACATCTGCTGACCGGCCTGGCGGCGCTGGTCCCGCCACCCGCGCATCCGGCGCCGTCCGACACCCCGAGGTGGCTGGCCGCCATGACGCCGCGCGAACGGGAGGTGGCGGAACTCGTCGCCGAGGGCCTCACCAACCAGGCCATCGCCACCAGGCTCTACCTCAGTCCGCGCACCGTCGAGACCCACCTCTCCCGGGTGTACCGCAAGGCCGACGTCTCCACCCGAGCGGCTCTCGCCGCCCTGATCGCCCGATCGTGACCGCGACCTCGGTCTTTCCCTGTGGGGCCCGTACCTGGTCCCGATGCGCCCCTCCCACGCCCAGGGCCCACTGTCAGTGGGGTCGGATACCTTCGGCCCCATGACGCATCCCGAGACGCCTTCAGCCGACAACCACCACGTCATCCAGGTGCGCGGCGCCCGTGAGAACAACCTCGCCGACGTGTCGCTGGACATTCCCAAGCGTCGGCTCACGGTGTTCACCGGCGTCTCCGGGTCCGGTAAGTCCTCGCTCGTCTTCGGCACCATCGCCGCCGAGTCGCAGAGGCTGATCAACGAGACGTACACCGCGTTCGTCCAGTCGTTCATGCCGAGCCTGGGGCGGCCGGACGTCGACGCGCTGCACAATCTCAGTGCCGCGATCGTGGTGGACCAGGAGCGCATGGGGGCCAATTCGCGCTCCACGGTCGGCACGGCGACCGACGCCTACACCATGCTGCGGATCATCTTCTCGCGCCTCGGCATCCCCCACGTCGGTACGTCGGGTGCCTTCAGCTTCAACCTTCCGGAGGGCATGTGCCCCCGCTGCGAGGGTGCAGGACAGGTGACGGACATCGACATCGACCAGCTGGTCGACCGGGAGAAGTCGCTGAACGAGGGGGCCATCACCGTCCCCAACTTCGCGGTGGACTCGTGGTACTGGCAGATCATGGCCCACTCGGGCTTCTACGACCCGGACAAGAAGCTCAAGGACTTCACCGAGCAGGAGTGGGCGGACTTCCTCCACAAACCGCAGATGAAGGTGAAGGTGGGCAGCATCAACTCCACCTACGAGGGCCTCGTCCTCAAGGTCCAGCGGACCATGCTCAGCAAGGACCGCGACGCCATGCAGTCCCACATCCGGGCCTTCGTCGACCGCGCCGTGGTCTTCCAGGGCTGTCCCGACTGCGGAGGCACCCGCCTGACGGCCGCCGCTCTGTCGTCCAGGATCGACGGGGTGAACATCGCGGATTGCTCCGCCATGCAGATCAGCGATCTCGCCACGTTCGTGCGGAGGATCGACGACCCGGGCGTGGCCCCTCTGCTCGCCGGTCTGAGGGATCTGCTGGACTCGCTCGTCGAGATCGGTCTCGGCTACCTCAGTCTGGACCGGCCCGCCGGCACGCTCTCCGGCGGTGAGGCGCAGCGGGTGAAGATGGTGCGGCACCTCGGCTCCAGCCTGACGGACGTCACCTACGTCTTCGACGAGCCGACCATCGGCCTCCACCCCCATGACATCCAGCGGATGAACGCCCTGCTGCTGCGACTGCGCGACAAGGGGAACACCGTGCTCGTGGTCGAGCACAAGCCCGAGGTGATCGCGATCGCCGACCATGTCGTCGACCTCGGGCCGGGCGCGGGCACGGACGGCGGACACATCTGCTTCAGCGGCGACGTACCCGGACTGCGGGCCTCCGGCACCCTCACCGGGCGGCATCTCGAACACCGGGCGCAGCTGAGGGAGAAGGTGCGTGAGCCGCGGGGGCACCTGTCCGTCAAGGGCGCGGATCTGCACAACCTCCAGGACGTGAGCGTCGACATCCCGCTCGGGGTCCTGACCGTGGTCACGGGAGTCGCGGGGTCCGGCAAGAGCTCGCTGATCCACGGCAGCCTGCCCGCACGGGAGGGGGTGGTGGTCGCGGACCAGTCGCCCATCCGTGGCTCGCGGCGCTCGAATCCGGCGACGTACACGGGGCTGCTCAACCCGATCCGTACGGCGTTCGCCAAGGCCAACGGGGTCAAGGCGGCGCTTTTCAGCGCCAATTCGGAGGGCGCCTGTCCCAAGTGCAACGGCCTCGGACTGATCTATACCGACCTTGCCATGATGGCGGGCGTCGCCTCGGTGTGCGAGGAATGCGAGGGCAGGCGATTCACCTCCGAGGTCCTCACCTACACCCTCCACGGCAAGAACATCAGCGAGGTGCTGGGCATGTCGGTGGCGGAGGCCCACGGCTTCTTCGCCTCCGGCCAGGCGCGCACCATCCTCGGGCGGCTGCGTGACGTGGGGCTCGGCTACCTGCGGCTCGGGCAGCCGCTCAACACCCTCTCGGGCGGGGAGCGCCAGCGTCTCAAGCTCGCCATCCACATGGCGGAGAAGGCGGCGACGTACGTGCTCGACGAGCCGACCACCGGCCTGCACATGGCCGACGTGGACCAGTTGCTCGCGCTGCTCGACCGGCTGGTGGACGCAGGCAACACCGTGATCGTCATCGAGCACCACCAGGCGGTGATGGCTCACGCGGACTGGCTCGTCGACCTGGGCCCCGGGGCCGGACACGACGGTGGCCGGGTGGTCTTCGAAGGGACGCCCGCCGACCTGGTCGCCGAGGGGGACACGCTCACCGCCCGGCATCTGAGGGAGTACGTCGCGGCTTGAGGTGGTGCCCTCAGCGTGGGATGCGGTCCGCCGGGAGGGCCGGCGGGCCGCATCCCACGCTCAGGGGCGGGTGAGCAGTCGCCCGGCTCCGTGCTCCGGTGTTCCGGCGGCGGGTGTGCGCCGACAGGTACACGGCCCGTCCGTTCTCAGGGCCGATACCGCAAGGGGTGATCGGCGGGCACCTCGGTCAGCACGATGCGATGGCCATCGGGATCGGCGATCCACATCTCGATCAGACCCCAGGGCTCCCGCAGCGGCGGACGCAGCACGTGGACGCCGTGCCCCACCAGTTCCTCGTGGGCCGCCTCGCAGTCGGCGACCTGCAGCCAGAGCCGGATCGTCTCCGTCGGGGGTTCGTCCGACCGCCCGGACACCTCGAGGTAGCCGCCGCCGAGGAAGTAGACCGTCCCGCGCTCCGGCCCGGTACCGAACTCCCGGTACACGGCGAGCCCGAGGGCATCCCCGTAGAAGTCCCGGGAGAGCTGTGGGTCACGGGGTCTCAGCAACACCCGGCTGCTCAGCACATGCACCATGAAGGCGACCCTACGCCGGTACGTGCCCGACCCGAACGATCTACGGCGGAGATCACCAGCGTGGCGACGGTCACCCGTGAGACGGTGGATTCGAACGAACTCCGTACCGATGGAACAGATTCACGCCTCGGCCGACAGATCGGGAAACGCGTCCATGAGTTCTCTGAGCGACCCCGCCCCGCCCCCCGCGCGGGGAGCGGGCCGGCTCCTCGCCGTGAGTGATCTGCACGTCGGAATCGCCGACAACCGCGCGATCGTCGAGTCGCTGCACCCGACGTCCGACGAGGACTGGCTCATCGTCGCGGGTGATGTGGCCGAGCAGGTGTCGGACATCGCCTGGGCGCTGGAGCTGCTCGCGGGGCGATTCGCGCACGTGGTGTGGACTCCGGGCAACCACGAACTGTGGACCATCGACAGGGATGCCGTGGCGCTGCGTGGCCGGGCACGGTACGACCACCTCGTCGAAGTGTGCCGCGGACTCGGCGTCTCCACGCCCGAGGATCCCTTCCCCCACTGGCCGGGACCGGACGGGCCGGTGGCGATCGCACCCGTCTTCGTCCTGTACGACTACACCTTCCTGGCCCCGGGGACGACGACGAAGGAAGAGTCCCTGGCCCGCGCGCACGAGGTCGGCATCGTGTGCACCGACGAGTTCATGCTCCACCCCGATCCGTACCCGACCCGCGACGACTGGTGCCGGGCCCGGGTCGCGCAGACCGAACAGCGGCTGGCCGCGCACGATCCGGCGGTCCCGCTCGTGATCGCCGGGCACTGGCCACTGGTGCGGCAGCCCACCGATGTCCTGTGGCACCCGGAGTTCGCCCAGTGGTGCGGCACCGAGCTCACCGCCGACTGGCACCGTAGGTTCGACGTGGAGGCCGTGGTGTACGGCCATCTCCACATTCCCCGTACGACCTGGTACGACGGGGTGCGCTTCGAGGAGGTCTCGATCGGCTATCCCCGGGAATGGCGCGAACGGGGCCATCCGCTGGGGCTGTTGCGGCAGATCCTGCCCTACGCGGAGCGCCCCGCCACCCCGGTCGAAGCGCACGCGGACGGTCGGGAGGAGACGTCGTGATCGAACGGATCCTGCCCCTGTACGTGGCCAGCGCGGAGACCTGTGACGAGGACGCGCCGCCCGGCACCCTGTTCCCGGAGGAAGAGGCGCTCGTGGCCACGAGCGTGGCCAAACGGCGGCACGAATTCGCCGCGGCGCGCTGGTGCGCACGCCGGACGATGGCCGCTGTCGGCCTGCCGCCCGCTCCCGTGCTGCGCGGCCACCGCGGAATGCCGCTGTGGCCCGCCGGCTACGTCGGCAGCATGACGCACTGCGACGGCTACCGTGCGGCGGCGCTGGCGAAGGCGGAGGACCTGAGGGGGCTCGGCGTCGACGCCGAGCCCAACGCACCGCTGCCGTCCGGTGTCTGGGAGATCATCTCGCTCCCGTCGGAGCGCGAACGGCTGCTGTCGTACGGTGACGTGGCGGCCCGCGAGGCCGGTTCGGAACCCGACGGAACGGGGACCGTTCACTGGGACCGGCTCCTGTTCAGCGCCAAGGAGAGCGTGTTCAAGACGTGGTACCCGCTCACCCGGATCGAGCTCGACTTCAGCGAGGCGGACATCACGTTCCACCGCACGTCACCGAACACGACCGAAGGCACGCTCAGTGCACGGCTGTTGAGGTCCGCGCCCGGCATCCCGCCGACGCTCACGGGGAGATGGCTGGTTCACGACGGCATCGCGGCGACGGCGGTCACCTTGCCGGGGTGAGCACGTCGGCCTGGTCAGCGGCCTTCGGAAACCAGGGGCTGACCACACGTCAGGTTCCACCGTCCGAGGCGTCCGCTGAGCTGGGTGAGCGTCAGTGGGGCGACGTCGAGGCGCCAGAACGCCGTCGCGGGCAGACCCAGCCCGTGGACGACCGCCGCGCGCACGACAGCTGGCTCGACGACGGCGAGCACCCGGCCTCTGTCCTCTCCCAGGCCGTCGAGCCAGCCGCCGACCCGCGCGCACAGCTCCGACAGGGACTCGCCGCCGTGCGGAGCGGCGGACGGGTCGGAGAGCCAGGCCGCCACGGCTTCGGGCTCGCTGTCGCTCACATCGGACAGCCGACGCCCGCGCCAGCGCCCCAGGTCCCAGTCCGCGGGAGCGGGTTCGGGCCCGGGCCGCAGGCCGAGCGCCTCGGTGGTCCGCAGACAGCGTTCGGAGCCGCCGCTGACGCACAGCTCCGCGTCCGGCACGCCCGCCGCGGCGGCGCGGGCACGCCGCACTCCGGACTCGTCGAGGGGTGCGTCCCCCTCGAACCGGGCCTCTCGCAGAGCGGCGTTCATCGCCGGCGAGACCAACATCACCCGTACCGTCACTTCGCTCTCCATTTTCTGAACGTGGCCTGTACAGCCCGCTACTTGCGGCGTTCGGGGGTCACCGCCAGGCCGATTGCACCATGGCGGTGCTCAGCCACAGGCGGTAAGGTCACGACGACCATGACGACGGTGTGACGGAAGCCGGTGAAAATCCGGCACGGTCGCGCCACTGTGAACTCGTACCTGTACGGGAAGTCAGACCCGGCACCGTCGTCTCAGGCACCACGATCGGGACGCGTGTTCCCCCAGGAGGTTCTGCCATGGCACAGTCTGCTGCCGTCACCACCGGCGCACCCGCCATCACTCCCATCTCGCTGAAGGCCCTTGCACCGTGGGCTGCCTTCTTCGGCATTCTCATGCTCGTCCTGCTGTACTTCGTCGGCGCCGAGCAGGGTGCCATCTCGGTCATCGCCGGCGAAGGCGTTCACGAGTGGGTCCACGACGGCCGGCATCTGCTCGGTTTCCCCTGCCACTGAGAACCGATACGCAGGGGACATTCTCGTGAACTCCATATCTGTCAGGGCTCTGCTCGTCCGCGGGATGCTGGCGGGCCTCGTCGCGGGCGCGCTCGCCCTCGTCGTCGCCTACTTCCTCGGCGAGTCCCAAGTGGACGCCGCCATCGCGCTGGAAGAGGCTCACCACCACGACCACGGCGGCGGCGAGGAACTCGTCAGCCGCACCATGCAGGCCACCGGCGGGCTCGCCACCGGGATCCTGGTGTTCGGCGTGGCGGTCGGCGGCATCGCCGCACTCGTCTTCTGTTACGCACTCGGCCGCATCGGCGACTTCGGCCCCCGGGCCACGGCCGCCTTCGTAGCCGGTGGCGCGCTGCTGACGGTGTACGTCGTGCCGTTCCTGAAGTACCCGGCGAACCCGCCGGCCGTCGGCAATCCCGACACCATCGGCCAGCGCACCGGCCTCTTCTTCCTGATGGTCGCACTGAGCGTGCTGCTGGCCGTCGCCGCCGTCATCCTCGGCAAACGGCTCGCACCTCAGGTGGGCAACTGGAACGCGACGATCGCCGCGTTCGCGGGCTTCGTCCTGCTCATCGGGCTCGCCTACGCCTTCCTGCCCTCGTTCAACGAGGTCGGCAAGGACTTCCCGGCCACGCTGCTCTGGCAGTTCCGGCTGTCCACCCTCGCCATCCAGGCGACGCTGTGGACCGCCTTCGGTCTGATCTTCGGATACCTGACCGAACGCCTGCTGGAGCCGCAGACGGACCGCTCGCGCGCGGGCACGGAAGCGGCGCCCCGGACGGTGGGGGCGGTGAGCTGAGCGGTGGCCGTGACCGGTCTGCCGGTCCCATGACACCCTGACTGATCCGTCCGACCCACGACGCGACCCGCCGGACACCCTCCGGCGGGTCGCGTCGTCGCGTCCCGCCGAAGTGCGTTCCCGGGGCAGCATCCGGTGGGTCTATGACTCCTCGTCGGTCCAGTCGACGAGGTAGTGGTGCAACTGATCGTCCACGCCGACGAGCCGCATCCCCGCGGCGGTCATGACGCGGTGCGACCCGGTGTTGTCGAGGTTGGCGTCACCCTTCACGGACGTGGCGCCCTGCGCGCGGGCGAACTCCAGCAGGGCGCGAAGCGCCTCGGAGGCGTACCCGTTCCCCCGGGCCGCGGGGACCACGCTGTAGCCGATGGTCACCTGGCCCTCCTCGTCGGGTGCGCCGTGGAATCCCATCCCGCCGATCGCCTGTCCGTCCTCCCGCCGCCTGATCTCGAAGGCGCCGAACGGCCGGGGGTCACCGACCGTCTCGCACGTGCGCACGTAGCGCCCGGCGCCGAACCTGTCGCCTTCGTCTGGGTACCCGGGGGCCCACAGGGCGTCGGGCGCCGGTCGGCCCGCCACCAGGTCAGCAGCTTCGGCCGGGCTCATCGGGTGCAGTGCCAGGCGTGTTGTCACAAGGTCATCCATGAACGCGGAGTATTCACGGGGTACGGGCCGAGCGCACCCGAATATGCCCCAGGAGGGTTAGCGCTGATAGTAGCGACGCTACGGATGGCGGGTAGCGGTGCTATTCGTTTGGTGTTAGCGTTGATATATCGGGTTGGTCCGAACCGCCGGCCCCTCCATGAGGAGCAATGCCATGAGCGAGCACAACGCCCCCAGCCGCCGCCGGGTCGCCGTCGTCATGGGAGGCTCCCGCGGCATCGGCCGCGAGAGCGCCGAACGGCTGGCGGCGGACGGATTCGCGGTCGTCGTCAACTACGTGGGCCGGCGCACCGAGGCCGAAGCCGCGGTCGCCGCCATCGTCGCCGCGGGGGGAGAGGCCCTCGCACACCGCGCGGACGTGGCCGACGAGGTCGCTGTCTCCGCCCTCTTCGACGCGGCCGAGGACGCCTTCGGGGGAGTCGACGTGGTCGTCCACGCCGCAGGCGTGATGACGCTGGCCCCCCTGGTGGACACGGACCTGGACGCGCTGGACCGGATGCACCGCACCAACATCCGCGGCACCTTCGTCGTCGATCAGCAGGCCGCCCGCCGCCTGCGCGAGGGCGGAGCGATCATCAACTTCTCCAGTTCCGTGCTGTCGCTGTCCCTCCCCGGCTACAGCGCCTACGCGGCTACGAAGGGTGCCGTCGAGGCCATGACGCTGATCCTGGCCCGCGAGCTGCGCGGCCGGGACATCACGGTCAACGCGGTCGCGCCCGGACCGACGGCGACGGCCCTGTTCCTGGACGGCAAGGACGAGGAGACCGTGGCGAGGATGGCGGCCCAGCCGCCGCTGGAGCGCCTCGGTACGCCACAGGACATCGCGGAAGTCGTTTCCTTCCTCGCGGGCCCTGCCCGCTGGGTCAACGGCCAGGTCGTCCGCGCCAACGGCGGCATCGTCTGAGGCGATCCACCTCGTGCGACGGCACCTGTTCCACCGGCGTCGCCCACTCCGGCGCCCCCTTCGCTTCATCGAGCCACCGGCAGAGGAGCACGGCCATGACTGTCGACCCCGCCGACGACGGCAGCGTGGCGGTCGGCGCCGTCGCCGCCCGTATGCGCACCGAGTTCCTCACCCGCATCGGCCTCGACGACCTCCTGACCACCCGTGCCGGCGTCTGAACTGCGCCGGGCGCCGCTTGATAGCGTCCGTCCGATGAGTACACGAGAGCGCATTCTCGAGGTGGCGGCCGGGCTGGTCGCGGAGTCCCCGGACGGCGACGTCTCCACGCGTGCCGTGTGTGAGGCCGCACAGGTGGGCGCACCCGCCCTGTACCGGCACTTCGGGGACAAGGAAGGTCTGCTGTCGGCCGTTGTCGACCACGGCTTCGATGCGTACCTCGCGACCAAAAGGGAACGCGGCGAGTCCACGGACCCGGTGGCGGATCTCCGCAACGGCTGGGACAGCCACGTGGACTTCGCTCTGCGCAACCCGAATCTGTACCGCCTGATGAACTCGCCCGCGATGCGCACCCCGCCCGCGTCGGCGCTCGAATCGCACCGGATTCTCACCCGGGACCTGGAGCGCGCGGCGGAACGGGGAAGGCTGCTGGTCACCCCCGAACTGGCCGCCCAGATGATCATGTCGGCCAACGTGGGCGTGGCGCTCATGCTGGTGGCCCGCCCGGCGACCTTCTCCGACCACTCGGTATCGCGGCGGGTCCGTGACGCCGTGCACGCCTCGGTCCTCACACCCGACCCGACCGACGGCGACGCGTCGGACACGGCGGTCTCCGCAGCGGCGGTCCCGTCCACCGCGGCCACCTTGAGCGCCTTGCTGCGAAAGTCCCACGGGGCGGGGCTCAGTACGGCCGAGGCGGCCCTGATGACGGAATGGCTGGACCGGGTCTCGAACGCGCCGGGAGGCCCGGAGCCGAAGCCCCGGGCCTGATCTCACGGGCGCTGCGCCGCTACGGCGCGTCCGGCCCGAAATCCCCGGTCAGTGCCGCCGCCATCCGCAGGTGGGGGACCGCCTCCGCGTGCCGCCCCTGCCGCTCCAGGGTGCGGCCCAGCATCAGCTGCGCGTAGTCCTCCACGGGGTCGCGCTCCAGGACGGCGCGGAGCTCCGTCTCGGCCTTGCCGAGGCGCGCCGAGTGGTAGTAGGCGCGGGCCAGCAGCAGCCGCGGCGCGACCTGCTCCGGCACTTCCTCGACCAGTCCGCCCAGGATCCGGGCGGCGGTCAGGTACTCCTTGGCGTCGAAGAACATCTGCGCCCGGTCCCAGCGGTCGGCTGCCGTACCGAACTCGTAATAGGTGTCGCTCACTTGTCCTCCTTGGCCGGACGCTCGGCGGACCGGTTCCGCTGTCCTCGCGGTGATCCGTACGGTTGCTTCAACACAGCATAATGGTTGAACATTCCACTAAAATTTCGGCGTGGGGACCGGCGCTCCGGGTCCCCGCGGGAATAGGTTGAGCGCCATGAGCAATCTCGATCGCCAGGCCACCCCCTCCGTGTGCGGAGGACGGGGCTTCGTCGTCGCCGAGCCGGTACGTGAACTACTCGCCCCTCGCCGTGTCCGGCTGGGTGAATCCACCGAGGTGCGCAGGCTGCTGCCGAATCTGGGACGCCGCATGGTGGGCGCGTGGGCCTTCGTGGACCACTACGGTCCCGACGACATCGCCGACGAGCCGGGCATGCAGGTGCCGCCCCACCCGCACATGGGGCTGCAGACGGTCAGCTGGCTCCATGACGGCGAGGTCCTGCACCGCGACAGCGTGGGCAGCCTCCGGACGATTCGCCCGCGCGAACTGGGTCTCATGACCTCCGGCAAGGCGATCAGCCACTCCGAGGAGAGCCCGAAGCCGCACGCCAGGTTTCTGCACGGCGCCCAGCTCTGGGTGGCCCTGCCCGACGCGCATCGGAACGTCGATCCGCACTTCCAGCACCACACCGACCTGCCCACCGTCGTCGCACCCGGTCTCGTCGCCACGGTGATCCTCGGGGAACTCGACGGCGCGGCGTCGCCCGGCACCGCGTACACCCCGATCGTCGGCGCCGACCTGGCCCTGACGAGCGGCGCCGAGGCCCGGGTGCCCCTCGACCCCGACTTCGAGTACGCCGTCCTGTCGATGTCCGGCGAGGCGGAGGTCGACGGCGTCCCCGTCCTGCCCGGCTCGATGCTCTACCTCGGCTGCGGCCGCACCGAACTCCCCCTGCGCGCCCTCTCGGACGCCGGCCTCATGCTGCTCGGCGGTGAGCCGTTCGAGGAGGAGATCGTCATGTGGTGGAACTTCGTCGGGCGTTCGCACGAGGAGATCGAGCAGGCGCGTTCGGACTGGATGGCCGGCGATCGTTTCGGGGAAGTCCATGGCTACGACGGAGACCGGCTGGCCGCCCCCGACATGCCGCCTGTGGCACTGAAGCCGCGGGGAAGGGTGCGCTGAACTGCACTGATGTGGCGGGGACCGGCTGCGCTCCTGGTCGCGGCAGCTCGGTCCCATGCCCAGAAGCGGAATCGGTCCAGCACTTCTCCGGAAGCTTCCGCCGCACGTGCCCGGGATTCCAAAGTGTGGTCGTGTGCGAGCAGCTTTAGTGGACCTAATGCTGACCCCATGCCGACTTTTCTGATGGGGCGTCATGCCCCGGCGCGCATTCGGAACACTGTTGATTCTGGTCGGGGCCGGCCTGGGCATCGGGGATACGTGACCAGGGGGCGCGCTCGAAGGGAGGGTGCGGTGGTGCCGCCGTGGCCTGTGGCTTAACCTCGATCGCTCATGAGTCCTCGTCGGTGTGCTGACGGGGACTCTGTGTTTGCGCGGTGCGTTCTCTTCGGGGTTGGGGCAGGTTGAGGGCCCGGTTGTCGCGTCGGGTGGGCGCCGGGTTCCACTTCACCGGTGTGGCGCGGCGGTGACGCAGTTCGAGGTTCCCGACGCGAGCGGCCCTGCCGCGAAGCACCCCTGCGCATGTAGCAAGATGAGCGAGCCCCGCCGGTCAACGACTCGTCGTTACGGCGGGCCCCGCACATCCCGGACTCGAGCAGCAGGTGGCAGCAAGGTGACGACACATCACATATCAGGCGTACGCCCCCTTTCCGGCGCGACGGCAGGCACCTGGTGACCCGGGACCTCACGCTTCACGGCTGGATCGTCGCGGGCGTCTGGGTGGCCGTCGGGCTCGCGGCGGGCGTCTTGTTGCGCATCCTCCTGCGCTGGCTGAGCAAGCACGCGACCCGTACCCGGTGGAGCGGGGACGACGTCCTCGTCGACGCGCTGCGCGCGCTGGTGCCGATCGCGGCGCTCGCGGCCGGAGTAGCGGCCGCCGCGGCGGCGCTGCCGCTGACCGGCCGGGTCAACAACGCCGTCAACGAGATCCTGACGGTCCTGCTCATCCTCGCCGCGACCATCACCGCGGCACGCGTGATCACCGGCCTGGTGCGGGCGGTCACGCAGTCCCGTTCCGGTGTCGCCGGATCGGCCACGATCTTCGTCAACATCACCCGCGTCGTCGTCCTGGCCATAGGCTGCCTGGTCGTTCTGCAGACCCTGGGCATCTCCATAGCTCCGCTGCTCACCGCCCTCGGTGTCGGCGGTCTCGCGGTCGCCCTGGCTCTCCAGGACACGCTCGCCAATCTCTTCGCGGGCATCCACATCCTCGCCTCGAAGACGATCCAGCCCGGCGACTACATCCGTCTCACCAGCGGGGAGGAGGGTTACGTCGTCGACATCAACTGGCGCAACACCGTCGTACGCAACCTCTCCAACAACCTCGTCATCATCCCGAACGACCAGCTATCCAGCACCAACATGACCAACTTCAGCCGCCCGGAACAGGAGATGACCCTCACCGTGCAGGTCGGCGTCGGCTATGACAGCGACCTGGAGCACGTGGAGCGCGTCACCGCCGAGATCGTGACCGAGGTCATGACGGAGGTCGAAGGCGCGGTGCCCGAGCACGAACCCGCCGTCCGCTTCCACACGTTCGGGGACTCACGGATCAGCTTCACCGTAATCCTGGGCGTGGGTGAGTTCAGCGACCAATACCGGATCAAGCACGAGTTCATCAAGCGGCTGCACAAGCGCTACCGCGTGGAGGGCATCCGCATTCCCTCCCCGGCGCGTACCGTCGCCCTCCAGCAGAACGGCGTGGCGATTCCCCCGCAACGCGACGGATCCCTTTCGATCCCGTAGAACATCGTGGCGGGGCAGTCCTACCGAGGCCGCCCTCTGCCTACCTTGTGGTCGAACGCGCTCATTCGCCGGTTCTCGAGCGCGGGGAACAGGTGATGTTCCAACAGGGAGTCGAGCTGTCGTAGAGACCCCGGCCCCAAGTCCCTTTGCCCGACCTTCCACGCGGCGGCATACTCTCTGAACTGCATTGCCCCGTACTTCGCCACACGCTCGGCCTTCGCTTGGTTGCGAGGGGCCCCCTTCTTCGCTTTGTAGACATCGGTCATCATCGAGGGCGAGTCCGGTGTGGTCGTCGTGGACCCCCTGACAAGAAAGGAGGTCGCCGCCGCCCTGGACCTGTACCGCCGCAACCGCGGGGAGCGCCCGGTCAAGGCCGTGACCGCCGGGGACAGAGGCCACTGGAGGTGGGCTGCGGTACGGGCAGGCGACGCGCTCGCGAGCAGCGCTCGGTGGCTCAGTGACTGCCGTCGAGCCTGGGGCGGACATGGCCGCACTGGCTCGCCACCGGATCGCTTCCTTCCGTAACGTCGAAGTCGAGACGTCGACGTTTGAGGAGCGGGACACCCGCGGTCGACGGGTCGGGGCTGGCACAGCGCTCCACTTGGCCCTTCGGAGACTCGGCCGTCTCGGCCGGCTCCACGGCTTGGTCAGCCCGGCTTGACCGCCAGCGTCGCAAAATAGTTCGACATGTATGGAGCGGATGCGTTGGATTGGTGCGGCGCTTCCGCGAAGCCGGTGAGGACGAACCCCGCGGCGAGTTGCCCGCCGATCTGGTCGGTGAGGGTGTGGCTGTATTCAAGAGGGGCATCCGCGCCGAACTTCGTGGCGCGTTCCTCGGCGGAGTACTGCGTGACATCGCTGTAGGGCAGCTTGTGCACGACGATCAGCTCGCCGCGCTCGTCGAGCGCCTCGTGGTCGAACAAGTACGCATCAGGATTGAGGAAGCCCACGAGCAGAGTTCCGCCCGGTCGCAGGACGCGGAAGCACTCACGCCACACCGGTGCCAAGTCTGGTACAAATAGGTTGGAGACCGGATGGAATACGACGTCGAATGTTGCGTCGCCGAAGGCGCTGAGGTCGCGCATGTCGCCTAGGACGGTGCGCAGCTCGAGCCCGTCGCGCGCCGCCACCATCTGGTCCTGGCCGAGCTGGCGGGGTGAGTTGTCGAATACGGTGACCCGCGCCCCTGCGGCGGCGAGGATCGGACCCTGCTGGCCACCGCCGGAGGCCAGGCACAACACGTCCTTGCCGGTCAGGTCCGTCGGCAGCCAGGAGCGGTCGACCGGCTCACGCCCGATGAGAACAATCGACCAGTCGCCCATGCGGGCGCGCTCGACGTCCTCAGCACTCACCGGCCTCGACCACTCGTTGCCCTCTTGGACACACTTGTCCCAGGCTGCCCGATTGTGGGCAACGGGGTCGACAACAATGTCCTGCACGTTTAACTCCCTGTTGCAGCCAAGCGGACACCTGCAGTACTGACAGTTCGGTGCCGCTAGCCAACACGATTGCAGGTGCGGGCTCAACGAAATTTGCGGGCTACGACGGGGACCGGCTGGCCGCCGGGGTCCTGGCGGCCGCGTCCGTACGCCCGGTGGCTCGCGCGTACGCCGCCGTCAGGCACAGTGCCCGGACCGTGCGCGGTCCGGGCACCGCTGGGTGAGCCCCTACTGGGAGGAGGCCGCCATCTGCTTGCGCGCGGTGGCGACTTCCTTGCCGTGCTGTTCCTTGATCGCGGTCAGCATGCTCTTGTGGTCGGCGATCTGCTTGTCCTGGATCGCGGTCTCCACGTCGGACCAGATCTTCACCAGATCCGTCTGCTGCTTGCAGTCGATGTCGTCGACCGCCAGTGTGATGGCCGCCTGCGACGGCTCCCCGTCGTTCGTGACACCCTGGTCCATCGCCTTGTACGGATCGGCGAGTCCCGCGTGTCCCTTGCCGTCCATACACGACGACCACGCGGCGAAAGCCTTGATGACCTTGTCGTCCTTCATCGACTCCGTCAGGCTGTCGCCGGCGAGCTGTGCCACGATGATCGGGTCGGCCTCCTGCACGCCGAGTTGACCCTTGGACCAGCCGACACAGCCGCCCGTCTTCAGCTTCTTGCCGTTGTGCTCGGCCCGAGCCGGCTTGGTGCCCTGGCCGGGGCTGGCGATCAGCCCTCCCGTCTTGACTCCCTCGGGGGCCTTGGCCGGTTCGGGCTTGGTGTGGCCGGTCAGGACCTCGACCTCGACATCGGACAGATCGCGCAGGGGCTGCTGGGTGTGCTCCCGCAGCGCCGGACGGAGCTGGTAGCCGTACTTCTCGGCCTCGGCCCGGTCGGTGATGCCGTAACGACGTTCGATGTTGGCGTCGTTGTCACTGGGAGGCGGGTTCGCGCCCGCGCGCGGCAGCGCCAGGTCGATGCCGTAGCCCTTCATGCAGGACTGCTGAAGATCGGTGGCGGCCTGCTCGACGGTGACCTGCTCCTCGTAGGAGGCCATGTAACCCTCCAGCGGTAGGGTCAGGTTCTTGGCCAGGCCACTGGTGGGGACCTGCTTGGGCCAGTTCTCTTTGTTCACGATCGTCTTGCCGTCGGCCACGTTCTGCGTGATGTCCGGGGTCGTGCCGGACGAGCAGGCGCTGAGCAGGAGTGCCGAGGCGGTCAGAACTACTGCGGTGGCTATCCGCTGGGTGTGCTTCACGGGGGGTTCCTTCTCAGGCGAAGTGGGAGGACGCGTTGTTGTTCTTCAGAGCGGAGATCAGGTCGGTGATGTTGCAGTCCCCGTAAGGGCCGTTCTTCGCGAAGTACTGAGATGTACCGCCGTATCCGGAGTTGTAGTACACGCGGTAGTTGTCGTCCCGGGCACAGTTCTGCACGGAGGCGGCATTGTTCTTCATGTATTCGCCGTTGCCGTTGCCGCCGTTGCCGAAGACATACCGGTAGGTCGTCAGTGACGATCCCTGGTACTGGCTCGTACCCCAGTGGTCGGACACGTTGCTGTAGTAGAGCGTGAATGCCGACTTGATATAGCCACCCTGGATGGCGATGTCCTTCGAGTTGTAGAACATCCAGAGATCACCGTACGAGCAGGTGATCCACGGAACATCACAGTTGTCGGTGACCTTGTACTCCGCCGCGTGCGCCGGGCCGGCGGTGGCCATCACCGCCACCACCGCCGCGAAGGACGTAGCGAAGGCGGCTGCCTTCTTCTTGAAGCGGACGCTCTTCATCACATCTCCATCGCTAGACCATTTGTGCGAGAAGGATCTTCACACTCCGTCAGGTGTCATGACCATGGTCGTTGCATGATCGAGATCTTGGCGCGCGGCGGATGCGGGCTGCGATGTCCTTCGCTCCGGTGGCCCGGAGTGGCGCGCTGGTGAAATTGCGTCAGATGGAGCTCATACACCGTGTGTTGTCGGCCCGCACGTGTGGGGAGCCCTCGGTGAAGGGAGGGCAAACGGGCCGTGAAATGCGGCCTGTGGCGCTGAAACCACGGGGACGGGCGTGCTGGGCTGTCTGATCAGGCTCGCTCCCGGTCACGCGGGTGGAGAGAGCTGTTCGCGCACCCACTCGGGATCCGGGTTGGCATGGGGCCGGCCCGCCACGACGACAGTCGGCACGGTCTCGTTGCCCTCATTGGCTGCCCGTACCACTGCCGCTCCATCAGGGTCACGCCAGATGTCGACCCAATGCAATTGGCGGGTGCTGCGGCCCAAGCGGATGCGCAGTCGCAGACAGTACCTGCAGCCCGGCCGCCAGTAGACGACCGGTCGGCCGTCGACCGCGCTGTGTCGTTGCGCCTCCAGCGCGCCGATCGACCTCGGGAAGACCAGAGGCGAGTTCACGCCTGCGAGCAGCACGAACATCAGCAGGATCGCTGCGGCCTCCCCGGGGCTTCCCTGGCGGAACAGCCCGATCGCAACGAGTGAGCCGCAGAACCCCAGCAGCATCGGCAAGATCCACGCGCGCATCATGAGGACGCAGGCTACCGATGAGTCGACATGCTTTTCGAACCAGGCTGCTCGGCCCGGGGGTTCGCCGGACGCGCGTGGGGGAGCGCCGTCGGTCATGACCTGGGCGAGTGGCCGGCCCGAGGGGGCAGGCGTCCCGTGCACCGGTGTTGATACCGGCGCGCAGCGGAGGCCCCGGACGAGTTGAGGCGTACCCATCCGTTCGTGGTGTCGCGGCGGGGTCGAAAACATGGGGGGCGATTCCCCATGCAGCGGAGCCCCTTCCCGTACCAGGATCGGCCACGGAGCCGAACGGTCGGCCGAGTTGCGGAGGAGGGGCGATGGCGGCGGAGGCAGGACACGAGCGGGCCGGGGCCTCTCTGGCGACGGTCGAGCGGTGGTGGGAGGCCGGGCTCGTCTGCGGCGACGGGGTCGCAGGGCGGCCGGACTGGGCCGCGCTGGCCGAAGAGGTGTCGGCCGCCGCACCCGAGGAGGCCGAGGCGCCCGAGGGGGAGTATCCGGGGCTGAGCGGATTCGAGTGGGTGCTGCGGCCGTTCACCGTCTGTGCGGGGGAACGGCTGGAGCGGGGCGTCTCGCGGCGGGCGCGGAGGCTCGTGAACATGACCGCCGTGCGGGGGGACCTGGAGCGGCAGCTCGGCGGGAGGCTCGCTCGGGCGGCGGCGCGGACGCTGGTGCTGGAGCTGTTCGAGGCGCGGACCGCCGAGCGCCTGGAAGGGGACGACACGCAGGCCCGGTTCCGGGACTTCCTGGGGCGCACCGCCTCCCGGCGCGGCCTGACGGCCCTGCTGGCCGGGCGGCCGGTTCTGGCGCGGATCCTGGGGCGGACGGCACTCGACGCGGCGGACGCGATGGCGGAGGCGCTGGAGCGGCTGGCGGACGACCACGGGCGTCTGACCGCCGGTCTCCTGGAGGGTTCCGGCGGGGACCCGGGGCTGCTCGTGGGCGTCGAGCCCGGCGCCGGCGACGGGCACCGCGGCGGACGGAGTGTGATGCTCCTGCGTTTCGCCGACGGGGCCCGGCTGGTGTACAAGCCCCGGCCCCTCGCGGCGCACCGCCACTTCAACGTGCTCGTCGCCTGGTTCAACGGCCTGCCCGACTCAGTGGACCTGCGCACCCTGCGGCTGCTCGACCGGGGCGACTACGGGTGGGTGGAGTTCGTCGCCGCGCGGCCCTGTGTCTCCGCGGCGGAGGTCGGGACGTTCTACCGCCGCCAGGGCGCACTGCTCGCGCTGCTGCACCTCCTCGACGGGACCGACCTGCACCACGAGAACCTGATCGCCGTCGGCGCCCACCCGGTGCTGGTCGACGTGGAGACCCTGTTCCATCCGCCGTTGTCGGGCGCCGGCACGGAGGACCCCGCCGCCCGCGCACTCCACGACTCGGTGTACCGCGTCGGGTTGTTGCCGCAGTTGCTGGTGGGCGACCACAGCGCCCTGGACGTGTCGGCGGTCGGCGGCGGGCACGAGGCGGTGTCGCCCGTGGCCCGGGCGGACTGGGCCGACGCCGGCACCGACCGGATGCGTCTCGTGCGCAGGGCCGGGAGGTTCGGCGAGTCCGCCAACCGGCCGCGTCTGGCGGACGGCGAGCCCATCGAGCCGGGCGCGCACATCGAGGCGCTCTGCGCCGGGTTCCGCGCCGCGTACACGGCGATCAGCGCGGCCAGGGAGGAACTGCTCCGGGCGACGAGCCCGCTGAAGGCGTTCGCCGAGGACGAGGTGCGGGTGGTGATGCGACCCACCTGGGTGTACGGCACGCTGCTCGACGAGTCGACGCACCCCGATCTGCTCAAGGACGCCGACGTGCGGCAGCGCGTCCTGGAGACCCTGCGGACCGACCTGTTCGGCACGGTCCTCGCGTCCGGTCTGGTCGACGAGGAGATCGCCCAGCTGTGGGCGGGAGACGTACCGCTGTTCACCGCCCGCCCGGGCCGGGACGGACTGTGGGGCGCGCCGGAGCGGCCCTCGGCCGGCCGTACGGAGCGGCCGGGGCTCGATCTCGTCCTGGCGAAGCTCGCCGCCCTGGACACGGTCGACCGACAGGACCAGGAATGGATCGTGCGGGCCGCGATGGCGACGACCTCCCGCACGCCCGCGCACCGGCCCGCCGAGGGCCGACGCACCCGTACGGCGGACCGCGCCCCGGAGCCGGAGCGGCTGCTGTCGGCGGCCCGGTCGGTGGGCGACCAGCTGGTCTCGCTCGCGTACCGCCAAGGACCGCGCAGCAACTGGATCGGCCTGGAGCTCCTGGACGACCGCTACTGGCGGATCGGCCCGATGCCCGCCGACCTGGCCGGCGGCTACACCGGACCCGCGCTGTTCCTGGCCCAGTTGGCGGCGCTGACCGGAGCCGGTCACTACGCGGAAGCGGCCCGTACGGCCCTGGCTCCGGTGCCCGAGCTGCTCGTCGCGCTGCGTGCGCGGCCCACGGACCTCGGCGCGGTGGGCTCGGGGGCCTTCTCCGGCCTCGGCGGCATCGCGTACGCGCTCGCCGAGACGGCGCGGCTGCTGGACGATCCGGAGGTCGGCGCCTGGGCATCGGCCATGCTGAGGCTGGTCGGCGCGGCGGCCCGGTCCGAGACGGAGCACGGGGTGGGCGCGGGCGTCGCCGGCGGGCTCGCCGTCCTGCTGGCCGCCCACCACGACGGCGCCGCAACCGGCGAGGCGGGGGAGGAGACCCGGCGAGCCGCGCGTGCCTGCGCGGACCGGTTGGCCACCGCCGATCCCACGGTCTTCGGGCGTGACTTCACCACAGGGGCCGCGGGGGTCGGTTGGGCCCTCCTGCGATTCGCCGAGGCCGGCGTGGTCTCCGGGGACGAGGACGGTGAGCGGTACAGGGTCGCGGGCCTGTCCGCGCTCCGGGCGGCAGTCGGCAGTGGGGGACCGGGCGCCGGCCGGGAGGCCGCCCGAGGCGGGCTGTCCGGCGAGGGCCACGGAGGAACATTCGCCGGCTCATCGGCCGATGGACCGGCGGGCGGCGCCCGGGCCTCGGCCTGGTGCCGGGGGCGGGCCGGTATCGCGCTCGCGGTGCTGGACGCGCCGGGCGCCCTGGACGACCCGCAGCTCGCGGCGTGGTCCCGCAGGACCGCCGAGGAACTCGGCCGGGAGCGGGCGGCTCCCGACGACAGTCTGTGCCACGGCGAGGCGGGACTCTGCGAACTCCTCGGCCACAGCGCGCTGCCGGAGGCACGCCCGCACTGGATCCGCCGGGCCGGAGCGCTCCTCGCGTCCATCGAGGAATCCGGAGCACGGAGCGGCGCCCCGGACGGGGTTCCGCACCCCGGCCTGCTGACCGGGCTGGCGGGGATCGGGCACGGTCTCCTGCGAGCGGGGTTCCCGGAGCGCGTGCCGTCCGTGCTCCTCCTGCGGACGTCGGGACCGGAGGCGAAGGACGGGCCCTAGGCCGTGTCCGCCAGTGGACCACCCGCCCGGGGGCATGGATGGCCGGCGGCTCCGCCAGGACCCCCACGGCCGACCACGCCGCCACACCACAGAACACCCAGACCGCACGACCAGGCACACCGCACCACGGCAGCACCGAACCACCGCACCACCGCACCTCTCGGCACGACCACCACTCCTGCGGATGAAGGACGAGTGAGGACCATGCAGATCAGTGACTCGGTGAGATACGTCGACGGCGGCTCAGGCGCGGAGACCGCGGCCCAGGACCACCCGTTGGGAGAAGTGACGCTCGGCGCGGGCGGGGCCCTGGGGCTGCGCAGCCGCCTGCTCGGCACGGCGGAGTTCCGCGCCGCCGCCTTCCTGGACACGCCCTTCACCACCGCCACCGTCCCCCTCTGCTGACGCGAGGCCGGGCACGTCGCCCGGCGACGGGGGGCGGATGACGTCTTGACGGAGCGGCAGAGGGCCGGGGCGACCCCCGGCCCTCTGCCGTGAGGGAAAGGGACCAAGTAGCCTGCGCCCATGCGCGCGACGTCGTCGGTCATCGTGGGGCGGGAAGCCGAGATCGGGCTGATGGACGAGGCCCTGGAGAGCGTCAGGAGGGGTGCCGGACGAGCGGTGTTCCTCGTCGGTGAGGCGGGGATCGGCAAGTCCCGGCTGGCCGGCGAGTGTGCCCTCCGCGCGTACGACCTGGACATGCCGGTGCTGCGTGGCCGTGCCACGTCCACGGGGCTCGTCGTTCCCTTCCGGCCGCTGATCGAGGCGCTGTCCTCGCGGTTCCGGGCGGTCGGTGCCCCGGACGACCCGGAACTCGTGCCCTACCGGCCTGCGTTGGCCGGCCTCGTACCGGAGTGGCGGGCCGGTGCGGTGGCGCCCGGATACGCGATCTCGCTGGTCGAACTGGCCGAGGCGCTGCTCAGACTGCTGGCGGTGCTCGGCCGCGAGCAGGGCTGCGTCATCCTGCTGGAGGACCTGCACGACTCCGACACGGAGACGATCGCGGTCGTCGAGTACGTCGTCGACAACGTGGCGGACCTGCCGGTCATGCTGGTCGGCACGCTCCGCCCCGACCCCGGCCCGGCGCTGGACCTCGCCCTCGCCGCCGAACTCCGCAACACCGCCTCGCTGAGGGAGCTGAGGCCGCTGGGCGAGGCTGCCGTACGGGACATGGTGGACGCGTGTCTGGACGCCGGGCAGGGTGAAGTGCCCCCGGGCGTGCATCGGCAGCTCTCGCAGCGGGCGGGCGGGAACCCGTACCTGGTGGAGGTGCTTCTGGCCGACCTGCTGGACACCAAGCGGCTGAGCAGGGCCGACGGCGGGTGGCAACTCGCCGACTGCGGCGAGGCGACGGTACCGACGGGCGCGGTCCGCAGCTGGGCGCGCCGGCTGGACCGGCTCGACGAACCGGTGCGCGAACTGGTGCTCATCGCGGCGACGCTGGGCGGCCGGTTCTCCGTCGGGGCGCTCAGGGCGGTGACCGGGCTCGACGACCGGGCGCTGTTCGCGCACCTCCGGGCAGCCTCCGAGGCGGGGATCATCGCCCCGGACGGTGCCGCCCACGACCACTACACCTTCCGTCACGTCCTGACGGCGGACGCGCTCAGGGCTTCGCTGCCCCCTGCCGAGCAGGCGGCGCTGGCCCGGCGCGCGGCCTCGGCCATCGAGGAATCGGTCGGCTTACTCTCCGGCGAGGAGCGCCAGTTGGTGGCCACCCTGCGGCTGGCGGCGGGTGACAAGGCGGTGGCGTCCCGGCAGTTCGCCCAGGTCGGCCGGCAGATGCTGGACGCCGGCGCGTCGGGCTCGGCCGCCGTGCTGCTGGAGCGTGCCCGGGGGCTCGCGGCCGACGAGGAGCGGGACGAGGTCACCGTGCAACTGGCCATCGCCCAGGCGGAGTCCGGGCGGATCGACGCGGCGTCCGCGTTGCTCGAGGATCTGCCGCCGGTGGCCGCCGGGTCGCGGACGGCGGAGGAGCGGGCCCAGGCGCACACGCAGGTCGCGTGGGTCGCGACCATGGCGGAACAGCAGGAGGAGGCGCGCCGCCGTATCCGGGCGGCCCGCGCACTGTTCGGGGGCGCGCCGCGCCCGGAGCAGGAGGCGGCGCTCGTGGTGATCGAGGGCCATCTCGCGCTGTTGCCGGAGCAGGACGGCCGCGGTGAGGGGACGGGCGGCCCGGGGGGCCAGGACGGCCGCGAGCGGCTGAAGGAGGCGGAACGTTCCGCCCGGCGCGCCGCGCTCACTGCGGAGCAACGCGGCCGGCCCGTGGTGGCCTGCCAGGCATGGCAGTTGCTCGCCCTGCTGTCCAGGGAGCGCGGCTTCGACGAGGCGGATGCCTGCCTGGTCCGGATGCTCGCGGTCGCCGAGAAGCACCGGCTCGCGGGATGCCGGGCCGAGGCGCTGGTGCGGCTCGGTACCAACGCGTTCATGCGGACCGGGGAGGCGACCCAGCTGGAGACCGCCCGCGTGGCGGCCCACGAACTCGGTTCGCTGGTCCTGCTCCAGACCGTCGACGGAATGCTCGCCATGCAGAGCGTGCTGGCCGGGAGATGGGACCGCGCCCGAGGGATCGTCGAGCAGTCCGTGGAAGCCAGCGCCCGCCTGCAGAACCTCTCGGCGCACCGCTATCTGCTGCTCGTCGACGCCGTGCTCGCCGCCCACCAGGGACGGGCCCGTGAGCAGGAGCGGGCCCTGGCCCGGTTCCGCCGGGCGGGCGGCGAGGAGTCGATGCTCGTTCCGCTGCAGCGCGGGCTGTGCCAGGCCGTGGGCGCGCTGATGGGGGAGGACCGGGCACGGGCGACGGCCGCCCTGGACGCCGCCCTGGTCTGGGAACGGGAACACCCGAGCTTCTTCTATCTCAGCGGCCGGTACGGGCTCCGCCCCCTGCTGCGGATCCTCGACGGCGACGAGGACGGTCATGAGGCGTACCGGGAGGCGCTGGCATCGCCGGGCGGACAGCTGGCCTGGAACCGGATGTTCCTCGGGATGGCGGACGCGGTGCTGCGCGGCCGGGACGGCGACGCGGACGGCGCGCGGCGCGCCGTGGAGGAGGCCGGCCGCGCGGCGGTGGTGTTCCCGCAGGTGTGGCATCTCGCCCTGCGCATGACCGCCGAGGCGGCGCTCCGCGACTCCTGGGGCGAGCCGGTCGCGTGGCTGCGGACCGCGGAGGAGTACTTCCACGAGGCGGGCGTACAGCCGGTGGCCGGGGCCTGTCGGGCCCTGCTGCGGCAGGCGGGGGTCAGCGTGCGGCAGCGCCGGGGCGGCCGGGAGCGGATTCCCGCGGAGCTGCGCAGCGCGGGTGTCACGCCACGCGAGTACGAGGTGTTCGTGCTGCTGGCGGAGCGACCCGGCAACCAGCAGATCGCGCAGCACCTGTGCATCTCGCCCCGGACGGTGGAGAAGCACATGGCGAGCCTGATGACCAAGACCGGCTGCGTCGCCCGCTCGGCGCTGTGCGCACTGTCGGCGGAAAAGGCGGAGGACCGGGAAGGGGCCGGCGCTTCACAGGTGTCGCCGGCCTGATCCGTACGGCCGGCCGGGCCGTCGCTCCTTCTGCGCGCGGCCCGGCCTTCGGCCGAACGACGGCAGTTTGACGACAGGCCCTAGGTCCGCCCCGTGGGGGCGGGCGGCAGCCGGGATGGGGGACGCGCCCGTCTTCATGGGGGTCCGCACCCCCATGACGCGGTGGCGTGCGGCGCGACTCTGCGGGCCGGGCACCGATGTGCGGGGGTTCCGGGCGGCGGATCATCGAGCAGAACGACCCACCCCCCGCCCCCTCGGAGGTTCGCTCGATGCCGCGTCTGTTCACGCAGCCCGCAGCGTTACCCGGCACGCTCCGGTTCTCCGTCCTCGGCCCGCTCGCGGTCCACCGTGACGACCGGGCTCTGCCCCTCGGCCCGTTGAAACAGCGCGTCGTGCTGGCGACGCTGCTCGGCTCCGCCAACAGCCCCGTGTCCGTGGACGCGTTGACCGACGCAGTCTGGCCGGAGGAGCCCCCTCGTACCGCACGCAAGAACCTCCAGGTGTACGTCAGCGCCCTGCGCGCGCTGCTCGCGGAGGACCACCAGGACCGGCCGCGGCTCACCCACACGCATGGCGGATACGTGCTGGGCGTCGCCGAGGACGAGCTCGACCTCCTGCGGTTCCGCTCCCTGGTGCGGGCCGCCGAGGGGCAACCGCCCGGCCCGGCCGCCCTCCTGTTGCGTCAGGCCCTCGACCTGTGGAAGGGGTCGCCGCTGGGCGACGACCTGCGGCAGTCGCCCCGGCTGGCCGAGGAGACCGAGCGGCTGGAACTGCGCCGTCTGACGGCGTACGAGAGCTGGGCGGAGCTGGAGCTGGAGGTGGGCGGCGCGCCGGCCGTGGTCGAAGGGCTGCGCGACCTGGTGGAGCTGCACCCCCTGCGGGAGAGGCTCCGGTCCGTCTGGATGCGAGCCCTGAGCGGGTCCGGCCGGCAGGCCGAGGCGCTCGCGGTCTACGACGACTACCGGCAGCTCCTCGCCCGGGAGTTGGGCCTTGAGCCCAGTGCCGCCATGGCAGCACGGTACCGGGCGATTCTCGCGGGTGACGACCGGCCCGGAGTGGCCGACGCCGTCGGGCGGCCGGGTGCACCGGCCGCTTCCCGCCGCGCCGCGGCCACGGAGGCCCTCCCGTCCGACCTCGTCGACTTCACCGGACACGGCGAGGAACTGCGCTACCTCACGGACCTGTTGGAGGGCGACGGTGACGGTGGCGTCGTGCTGCTCTCCGGCCCCGCCGGGGCCGGGAAGACCACGCTGGCGGTGCGGGCCGCCCACCTCCTCGGCGACCGGTTCACCGACGGGCGGATCTGCGTCTCCCTGCGGGACGCGGACGGCCGTGCCCGCCCGCTGACCGCCGTGCTGGCGGAGGTCGGCGAACGGACGGGCCGGGCCGGGCTGTCGGGACCGGAGGCGTGGCGCGAGTGGCTGGCGGCACACCGTGTGCTGGTGGTTCTGGACGACGTGCCCGAGGAACGCGCCGTACGTCCCCTGCTCCCGAGCGGCGGGCTGGGCAGGGTGCTGCTCACCGCACGCGGCCAGCTGGGCGGTCTGGCGCCCGTGCGCCGGATCTCCGTCCCGCCGCTCGGCACCGCCGAGGCCGTACAACTGCTCGCCGGGCTCGTCGGCCGGAGCCGGGTGCGGGCCGACCGGGAGGCCGCGCTCCGTATCGTGCGCGCCTGCGGCGGCTCGCCGCTGGCGGTCCGGGTGAGCGGGATGCGTCTCGCGGTGCTCCGCCACGTCCCGCTGCGGGAGTTCGCGGACCGGCTCGCCGACCCCGGTGGGACGCTGGACGAACTCACCTCCGGGGACGTGTCCGTACGGCACCGGCTGGCCCGTGGCTGGGAGGCGCTGCCCGAGGAGTGCGGCAGGGACGCGGGTCGGCTGGCCGCGGGCACCGGGGACGGTCCGTTCGGCCTGAGCGAGGCGGCCGAAGCCCTCGGGTGCGACGAGCGGCACGCCGTACGCGTGGTGGAGGGGCTCATCGACGCCGGAATGGTCACCTCACCCGGCGGCGAGGTCACCGCGCACGCGGCGCAGTACGAACTGCCGCACCTGATAAGGCTGTACGCGCTCGGCGCCGGGCACGGGACCCCGGTGCGGGTCCCGGGCTGAACGACGCGGCCGGGGCGGGCGTGCGGCCCCGGCGCCCTTGGCCCGGCTTCCGGCCGCCCACCGTCGGGCGGCCGGAAGCCGGCGTCTCAGGGGGTCGCCGGACGGGCACGTCCGGGGGCCGGAAGGCCCACGTGTTCCGCCAGGAAGGCGAGGCACTCGGCCTGCAACGCCGCCGCCCGGGACGCGGACCGGTCGCCATGGCCGACGCCGCGCTCCAGCCGCAGCAGGACCGGTCCTGCGCCGGACGAGGCGTGCTGGAGCGCGGCGCACATCTTGCGGGCGTGCAGCGGATCGGTCCTGGTGTCGCCGTCCGCGGCGGTCAGCAGCACCGCCGGGTACGCGGTTCCGGGCGTGACCCGGTGATAGGGGGAGTAAGCGAGCAGCGTCGGCAGCAGGGCGGGATCCTGCGCGCTGCCGTACTCGGGCGTCCAGCTGGGCCCGAGCCCGGACAGCTCGTAGCGGACCATGTCCAGCAGCGGGGCCATGCACACCACGGCGGCGTACTTCTCCGGCTGCTGGGTGAGGGCGGCGCCGACGAGCAGCCCGCCGTTGGAACCGCCCATGACCGCGAGCCGGCCCGGTTCGGTCCAGCCCGCCGTGATCAGCCGGTCGGCGGCGGCGGAGAAGTCGTCGAAGGTGTTCTGCTTGTGCTCCCCGCTGCCGGCCCGGTGCCAGGCATCGCCCTCCTCGCCGCCGCCGCGCAGACCGGCCCAGGCGAACACCCCGCCGGCCCTGACCCAGGCAAGGACCTGGGCGCGGTACCGGGGGGACATCGTGCGCCCGAAGCCGCCGTACCCGGTCAGCAGCGCCGGGCGCGGCACGTCCGGGCGTCCGGTGGGGGAGATCACGAACATGCGGACCGTCGTCCCGTCCCGAGACGGGAAGGCGACCTGGCGGGTGACCGCACCGACGACCGCCAGGGCGCCCGGGGCGTCGCGCTCCCAGCGCGTCAGGCGACCCGTGCGCGCATCGAAGCGGAGCACCCGCGGCGGTGTGACGAAGTCGGTATAGGCGAACCATGCCTCGTGGCTTCCGTGCGGCCCGGCCGCGAAGTCGCCGACCGCGCCCGTGCCGGGGAGGGGGACCGTGGCCATCTGCCGGCCCTCGACCAGGTCGTGCACCGTCACCTCGGCCACCGTGTCACGGGTCCAGGCGGCCAGGCCGACCGGCCGCGGACCGGACAGCACGGTGAGGTGCGTCAGCACCGCGTCGGGCCGTTCGGGGATCACCTCGCGCCAGGCGGCGGGGCCCAGGTGGAGTTCGGCCGGCCGGCACGCGACGACGCGACCGCGAGCGGCGTCGCGGTCCGTGCGCAGCCACACCCAGTCCCGCGGACCCGTGTCGGCCACCGCGTGCAGGCGGGTCGCGGCCTCCATGCCTTCCTGGACCGGCCGCAGCAGCGGTCGCCCCAGCGGGCCGGCGAACAGGTCGGCCAGATAGAGGTCGGTGCCGCGGCCGGTGCCGAGCGTTGCCGTGACGCCCAGCCAGCGGCCGTCGGCGGTCACGGAGACGCTGTAGAACTGGGTCTTGTCCCGTCCTTCACCGAAGACCAGGGCGTCCGCGTCGGGTTCCGTACCGATCCGGTGGAGGTAGACCCGGCGGTGGTAGCGCTCCTCGCCGGGGTTCAGACGGGGGTCCAGATGTCTGACGTAGTAGAACGCCTCGCCCCCGGGCAGCCAGCCGATCGACGACTTCCGTACCCGGTCGACCGGACCGTCGACGGTCTTCCCGGTGGCCACGTCGATCACCCGGAGCTGCGAGTCCTCCGTGCCGTTGCGCGACACCTGGCAGGCCAGCAGATCGCCCTCCAGGGAAGGCTCCCAGGCGTCGAGCACGGTGCGTCCGGACGGGTCGAGGGCGCTGGGGTCCAGCAGCACCCGCTCCGCCGTGTCCGTCCCGGCCTCCGCCACCACGAGCACAGGATGCTCCTGGCCGGCGTCCTGCCGCAGCCAGAAGGCCCTGCCGCCACGGACCTTGGGCGGCCTGGCGCGGTCGACGGCGTTGAGCTCCGCCACCTCCGCCTCCCACCGCTCCAGGCCGGCCCAGGCCGCCCGTTCCGCCTCGTAGAGGGTCTCCTGCTCCGCACCCCAGCGGAGCGTCGAGGCGGCCTCGGCGTCCTCCAGCCAGCGGTACGGGTCGGGGACGCGCACCCCATGGAGCTCCTGGACGACGTCCTGGCGCTCCGCGTGGGGGTACTGGCTCCGTGTCGGTCGCGCGTCAGGGGTCACTCGATGCTCCCTCGGGTGTGGTGGGCGGACGGTGCAGCGATCCGCGGCCGGCCGGCGCGCGGTGCCGGTAGCCGGGTCGCTCGGTGCCGGGCACCCGACGACCGGATGGCGGGGCTCAGGCCGGTCGCGGGCCGGGTGGTGCGGCCGTTCCGACAGCTGCCTCCTCGGGAGCCTTCTCGGCTGTCTCCTCGGTCGTCTCCCTGCCGGGCAGGGCGAAGAAGGCGAAGACACCGGACAACACCACGATCAGCCCGGACAGCGCGAAGATCGTGTCGATGGGGCCGAACCGGAGACCGCCGACCGAGCCGGAGACGCCATGCAGGACGGAACCGGCGAGCCAGCCGGACAGGACCGCGGAGAGCATCGACGCCAGCTTCGTCACCGGGTAGAACACGGCCATCACCCGGCCGAGGTAGTCCGCCGGCGCCGCCGCGAGCAGGAGCGGTGCCATCGCCGTGTTCAGCACGGTGAGCGGAACGGTGAAGACGAAGAGCAGGGCGATGCCGCCGATGAACCCGGTCTGCCGGGAGTAGGCGACCAGCAGAACTCCGCTCACCAGCAGGCTGATCCACGTACTGCGCCGTGCTCCGAGCCACTGGACGACCCGGCCCCCGCACAGCGCTCCGGTGATGCCGCCCACTCCCATGGCCATGCCGATGTACCCGTAGAGGTGGGCCGACGCGTGGAGGTTGTCGGTGGTGAAGAAGACGTTGAGGGTGCTCAGCGCGCCGATCCCGAACTGGCCGATGACGGCGAGCAGAAGGAGCGCGACGAGGAACCTGCTCCGTGCGAAGAAGCGCAGGCCGTCCACGAACTCCCGCCGTACGCTGGTCCGTTGCCGCACCGCGGGCTTCGGGGCGGCGTCCGGACCGGCCGAGCCGGTGGCCGGCGGACGTACGCCGATGGAGCGGATGGCGATGTACGACACCGCGTAGGACAGCGCGTTGAAGAGCATGGCCCACTGCAGACCGGCGGTGAACAACAGGGGCGCGGCGAGGGGCGGGCCGATGATCCAGGCCGTCTCACCGGTCGCCTGTGCGATGCCGGCCGCCCGGGCGCGGTCGGCTTCCCCCGTCACGAGATCCGCGAGAATCGCGAAGCGCGCCGGTGAGAAGAACTGGCCGGCCGCGTGCAGCAGGAGCACGGTCGCGTAGACGAGGGCGAGCCAGGCTCCTGCCGGGAGGTCGTCGACCGGCAGGAAGGTGGCGGCGGTCAGCACGGCCACCAGCCCGATGCGGACCACCTCGGTGCGGAGCATCGTGACGCGCTTGTCCCAGCGGTCGACGAAGACGCCCGCGAGCGGACCGATGACCAGCACGGCGGCGCTCGACGCCATCAGGACGCCGCTGACCGCCATGGGCGCCCATGTCTCGTCCTTCGCCAGAACGGTGGCCACCCACAGCACGAGAGTGGTGCTGAAGACGGCGTCCCCCACGGACGAGACGGCCTGGCCGAACCACAGGCGGGTGTAGTCGCGGTTGATCAGCGTCAGGCGCGGTGTCATGAGTGCCTCGGCGAGGAGACGATCAGCGCCATGAGGGCGGTCACCAGGGTCGTGTGGTACGCCTTGCGGAAGAACTCCCCGGCCGGGGCCGACGGGGGTGCCGCGAGCGCCGCCGACCGCCCCGGGATCGCGCCGTCGGGCCGCTGGGCCCGTACCAGGCACTCCACCGCCGCGGCTCCCGAGGGCGTGCGCAGCGGTTCGCTCCCCAGGATGAACTGGGTGAGGACGAGTTCCGCGGCCAGGTCCCACCGATCGTGCTGGACGCAGTGGTCCAGCATCCGGGCGACCAGTGCCCGCGCGTGGGCCAGGGCGCTCCCGGTCAAGCCGGGGGCGGTCCGGCCGAAGTCGCCGAGATAGAAGGCGGTATGGGTCAGGGCGTATGCCTCGGGGGTGGCGAGCGGCGCCGCGTCCGGTGACGCCGGTACCTCCGCGGTGGCGGAGGGGAGGGCGACGAGCGGGCTCCGCGGGAGGAGTTCGGCGTACGGCTCCATGCCGTGGCGTACGCCGGCCTTGTCCGCGTAGTAGCGGATCTCGATGCCCCGGTAGGCCGATTTCCCGTGCGGCGAGAGGAGGTCGGGGGACAGCCGTGCGAGCGTGGCCCGGCACTCCGTGCCGCCGATCCCGTCGGGGGCCAGCGCGGCGTAGATCAGCCCGTACGTGGAGGCGTGGGCGGGGACGTCGTCGAAGAGCGGCGGGAAGTCCGGATCCTGCCAGAGCTTCCGGACGAGGGCGATCGCCCCGCTCAACGCCTCCGGTGCGTGTTCCGTGCGGGCCGCGCAGTGGCAGAGCAGCGCCAGTTCGAGTGCGGCCTTCGCCTTTCCGTGCGTCGCCGACCGGGCGCTCGACGAGAACGGGTCGAAGTGGTCCAGATTCCGTCCCAGCCAGTCGAGCGCGCCGGAGGAGAGCTGCTCCAGAGATGAGGACATGGCTACAGCCGCCCCGTCTCGTCCAGGTAGTCGAGCAGGGCCGTGTCGACGGTGTCGCGGAACCGCGCGAGCGTCCGTGCGTCCTCGTCGTAGCGGTAGAGGTCCTGGCAGGCGACCCACCGGTCGTCGGTCACCGTGCTGGGCAGGTAGCCCTCGGCGACCGTCCCGACCTCCCAGTCGGGTTTGCCCGCGGTCTCCCAGCAGCTGGCCAGGGTCCCGTCCGCACTCACCACCGCGCCGTAACGGCCGTCGGCGTGACCGCAGGTGACGCAGGTCTTACGGGAGCCCGGTCGGCTCACGGCGAAGCCGAGGTCGAGCGCCCGGCGCTGCCAGCGGGTGAAGGCGGTCGGCAGTTCGCCCGTGTGCAGCAGGCTGTTGGCGTAGCCGACACCCACGTCGCCGATACGGGCGAAGTACAGGGTGCACCGTGCGGGGTCGAGGGTGGCCGCGAGCCGTTCGATCAGCGCGTCGACCCCGTGGAAGGTCTCCTGCGAGACGTTCACCCGCAGTGTCCACTGGAGCTGCGAGACCTCGGAAGCCTTGACGATGTTGCGGACGATCTTGTCGAAGGTTCCGCTGCCGTCCGCCCGGCCGATCCGGATCCGGTCGTGATCGGCGCGGTCGCCGTCGAAGGTGACCTGGACGGACGTCAGCCCGAGGCCGGCGAGCCGCCGCGCCAGCGTCGGGGTGAGCAGCGTGGCGTTGGAGATCATCCAGGCCGAGGTCGGCGCGATGTCCGCGGCCCGCTCCAGCAGTTCCACGCAGCCGCGGGGATTGAGCAGGGGCTCCCCTCCGAAGAGGAGGATCCTGAGCTTCTCCAGGCCGACGGCGGCCATCTGCCGCTCGGTGAAGCCGAGGAGCGAGGAGATCGTCTCCGAGGTGAGGCGGGTCCGGGCGATCCGGGGCGGCCGGGTTCCGCCCAGCTGGTCCTGCGCGGTGTTCTGGAAGCAGTATCCGCAGCCCAGGTTGCAGTGGGTGCTGGTGAGGACGGTCAGCGCGTAGGCCCGGACCTGGGTGGGTGTGAACATGCCGCTCTCGCGCAGCCGTTGTTCCGCCTCGGGACGCAGGGCTCCGTCGGCGGTGACGTGCCGCCCGCCGAGGCGGGCCACCCCGCCCGGGCCGAGGAACCACCAGTTGCGCTCGCCCTGGAGGAGGCGCGCGCCGGAGGGGGCGGTGGCGGCCCGGTCGGACAGCACAGCGTGTCCGGAGCCTGCCGCTCGTTCCGGACCCGTCGGCCGCCCGGTGCCTGCCACCTGTTCGGGGCTCACCGGCCGTCCGGGGCTCACCGCTTGGTCGATGGTCACCGCGCCTCCCGCACTGTTGTTGTTCCTGCGGCGCATAGCCCGCCGGCCCGCCCGCTCGTGACGATGAGTGTCGCCAGCGCTGTGACGAGGGTCGTCTGGTAGGACTTCCGGAAGGACTCCACAGGAGTCGCGTCCGCCGCCGCACGCTTGACGACGGACCGTCCGGGGATCGCGCCGTCGGACGCCTGGACCCCTGCGAGCATCCGGAGGCCGGCCGCCCCGGAGGGGGTGCTCAGCGGATCCGCTCCCAGGCAGTACTGGGCGAGTACGAGCTTGCCGACGAGGTCCCATTCGCCGAGTCCCACGCAGTGGTCCGTGAGCCGTTCCACGACGCTGAGTGCCCGCACCCTGGCCCCCTCGGTCAGGGCGGGAGCACGGAGGCCGAAGTCGCTGAGGTAGAAGACGGTGTGGGTGACCACGCAGACATCCAGGTCGGCCACGGGCAGCGTGGTGGCACGGGCCGGCAGGCTGGCCGCGTACAGCTCCTCGTACGAGGCGAACCGGTGGTCCGCGCCCGCGAGATCGGCGTAGAACCTGGCCTCCAGATGGAGGTACGGCGGCTTCCGGCGCGGCGCGAGGTAGCCGTCGGCCGTCAGTCGGGCCAGTACGGCGCGGGGCGCCTCGGTGGCGCTGCCGGCCGGTGCCAGTGCCGCGTACATCAGCTCGAACTGCCGTGCGTACCGCGGGTCGAGGGTGAGCAGGTGCGGGAAGTCCTCACGCTGCCAGGCATGTTCGACCACCGAGGCCACCTCGCCGAGGGCGGCGTCACCTGGCGCGGCCTTCCCCAAGTAGCGTAAAAGCAAGCCGAGTTGCAGGAGGGCCTTGACGCGCGGAGTGACCGGCAGCTCGGTGTGGCCTGCCGGGGAGTCGAGGTACCGCGCGTGCAGCCCTATCCACTGCCGCGCACCCGCGGACAGACGTGCCACGGCCTCATCGAGGCCGGCTGATCGCGTACTCATGGTCCTCCTTCGGGGTCGCGGATGCCTGAGCCACCCGCTCGACGGTGTCGGCCGCGCGCGCCGCGCTGTCCGGCGCGGCCAGCCTGGCGCCGAGCGCACGGGCGCGGGTCCGCAGGCCGTCGTCGCGCCACACCGACTCCAGCAGCGCCGCCGGTTCCGCGGACGGGGTGTTCGGTAGTCGCACGGCCACGCCCGTCCGTACGCAGGCGCCGGTGAGCAACGGCTGTTCGGAGCCATTGGGCGAGAGCGCGAGGGGCAGCCCGCGCAGCAGAGCGGCCAGCACGGGAGCGGAGGTGCCGTTGGCCAGCACCAGCCCGGCCAGGTCGACGAGCGGACCCATCCAGGGCTTGCGGACGAGCAGGATGTCGGCGCCCGGAGCGGGGTGAGGTTCGGTGGAGCGGCCCTGCTCGACCACGGCCTGGAACCGGCCGCCGGTGAATGCCTCGTTGAGTCGGGGCCACAGACTGTTGCCCCCGAAGAAGCGGCCCAGGTGGACGTAGACGACGGGTTTGCCGGACCGTTCCAGGTGTGCCCCGACCGCCTCGACCTCCGCCCGGTCGGGCGTCGGCTCCCAGGTCAGCGGGCCCACGTGCCGTACCCGCTCGGGGAGTTCCGCGCCCGGGTACTCCAGCGCCGGATCCCCGCGCAGCAGCAGCGCGTCACCCAGCAGCGGGTCCTCCCACCGGCCGGCACGCCCTGTCAGACCGGCCTCCTCCCGCGCGGCGGCGTAGATCCGCCGGCAGTCGAGGGTCCGGCTCTCCCGGGTCCTGCCCAGGTGCCGTTCGTCGGCGCCACCCGCCCGGTAGTCCCACAGATGGAGCGAGAGCCCGATCACCACCACCGGAATGTCCAGTGCCTCGGCGGCGAGCAGGGCGCCGGTGCACAGCACGGAGGTGACCAGCAGGTCGGCCCGCGCCTCCCGGGCCGCGCGCAGCGTCGCCCGGTACTGCGCCGCTCCGGTCTTCCCCCACCACGTGGCGGAGAACGCCCTTCGTCCGCCGAAGTCCTCCGCCGCCGCGAAAGGCAGTCCGGCCTCTGCCGCGACGGGCGCGGCGCTGGACCGGCCCAGCACGCTGACGTGGTGGCCGCGGCGCCGCAGCTCCCGCCCGGTCGCGATCGCCGGGTACAGGTAGCCGCCGTCGCTGAGCGGGCAGAGCAGGATCTTCACGACTGCGCGCTCCCTCGGGGCGTGGCGGGCGGTGGCGGGGTGGCCGCGGGCCCCCCGGCTCCTGGCACGATCTGCCGAGAACCGGGTGGCCCGCGCGGTGCTCAGAACTCATGACCTCGTGTCAGGAGAGGTCACTGGAGTTGTTGACGATGCAGCCGGCCTCGGCCTCTTCGTCCTCGCTGTGGGCGACGACCTCGATGTCCTCGTCCTGGGTCGGCTGCTGGTTCGTGTTCTCGGGCATGTGTGTCCTCCTTGGTCGGCGGCGTCGCTGCGCCGGGCTGGGAAGAAACGTACGGATGCGCGGTATGGGAACGCCTGACCGCCGGTTCGGTGCCGGTATACGGCGACGCCGCGGGCGTGGGGCGGCCACGGGAACCCGGCCGCACGCCCTGTCACGCGTCCACGTCCCGCCGTCCGAGGCGCGTCCGCACCCGCCCGGAGCTGGGAATTAACCGATCACCAGGCGTTCGTGAACCGGAAGTCTGCCGCTCGGGGGCACGATCCGGACCATGCTGCGCGCGCGGCACGAGCACGGAGGAGGAGACATGGACCTGGCAGAGCTCGTCGGCCTGCGGCCGGTGCCCTGCGGCGGCCTCCTGGTGGCGCTCACCCGGCGCTGCCCCATGAGCTGCGCACACTGCTCCACCGGATCCTCCCTCTCCGTCTCCGAGGAGCCCGACCCGGAGCACCTGCTGCGCTTCGTCGGTTCGTTCGGCGCGGAGGACCGCCCGGACGTGGTCATGATGACGGGCGGCGAACCGTTGCTGCTGCCGGATCTCGTCACGCGCCTGGCCGGTCTCGCGCAGACCGCGGGATCCCGGGTCGCCCTGCTCAGCGGGATGTTCTTCGCCCGTGACGGACGGTTCCCGGACCGGATCATGCGTGCCGTCACGGCCCTCGACCACTTCTCGGCGAGCATGGACGTCCACCACGAGCGCGAGGTTCCGCGCGGCGACGTGTTGCGCGCGCTCCGGGCCGTGCTGGACGCCGGGATCCCCGTCAGCGTCCATCTCACCGGCACCGGCCCCGACGACCCGTATCTGGCGGACGCCGTCGCGGATGTCCGCCGCACCTTCGGCGCCCGGGTGCCCATGCTGGTCAACGAGGTCCGGCCGCTCGGCCGGGCCGCGGGCCTCGTCCGGGCGACGCCGCCCGGACCGGACGGCTCCCTCGTGAGCCCGTGCACCCTCGCGGCCTGGCCGGTGGTCGCCTTCGACGGGACCGTGGCCGCCTGCTGCAACCAGTGGACGGTGGACCGTCGCCCCGTTCCCCCGCACCTGCGACTCGGCCACATCGCCGACGACGACTGGCCCACCGTCCGCGAGCGCTCCCTCGGCTCCCCGGTGCTGCGTATGCTGCGCGCCGTCGGCCCCCGGCGGATGCACGCCCGGTACGCGTCCTCGCCCGCCCCGGCCGGCTACTGCCGCAGCTGTCACGCACTGGGCGACCGCCCGGACGTCCTCGCGGGCGCGGCGCGCGAGGCCGGCGGCCGGGTCGGCGAACTCCTCGACCAGCTCAGCACCGAGCAGCAGTTGGCCGCCGGACCCGCAGCCCTGGTACGGCGCATGGGCTGCGCCCGGTACGCGCACCTGGTCGAGTCCGACGCCGTGCACGAGCCGCTTCCCGCGGGGGAGGGGAGCGGCCGATGAACACCTCCGCGTCTCTCGCGCTCAGGGCCGAACGCACGCCCGCCACCCCCGCGTCTCTCGCACTGAGGACCAAACTCACGCCCACCACCCCCGTGCTGAGGGCCGCGACCGCGGCCCTGTGGCGACCGGACGGCCTGCGCCGGCGGTACCCGCGCTATCTGGCCGCCATGCATCCGCTCGTACGGGCGTCGGTGCCGCTGCTGGAACGGGCCGCCGAGCGGTGCGCCGAGCTGGACGACCCGGCCTCGCGGCGCCTCGCGGCGTACTACACCCGCCACGCCGAGGAGGAACGCGACCACGACGCCTGGCTGCTCGACGACCTGGCCGCCGTCGGCGCCGCGCCCGCCGCCCTGCCGCACCCCGTCGTCGTCGAACTCGCCGGGGCGCAGTACTACCGGATCGAGCACGAGCACCCCGTCACGCTGCTCGGCTACATGGCGGTCCTGGAGGGCAACGCCCCCGGGCCCCGGCTCGCGGACCGCCTCGCCGAGGCCACCGGGTTCCCCGACGCCGCGTTCCGCACCCTGCGGGAACACGCGGAGCTCGACGGCGGTCACCTCGACGACCTGCACCGGGTGCTCGACGCGCTCGCGCTGACCCCGGCCCGGCAGACGGCTGTCTCCGTCAGCGCCCTGCACACGGCCAACCTGCTGACCCGGCTCTTCCTCTCCCTCGCCGCCGACCCCGGAGGGCACCAGTGACCGACGACACCACTCCCCACGACACGCCCGCGCAGGACGACGCCCTGCCCGGCGAGCCCCCGTCCGGGCCCACCCTGGAAGCGCTCGGCGCCGCGGGGTTCGACGTCGACGCCCTCAGCGAGGAGCAGCACGAGGTTCTGCGCGCGCTCACCCGGGAGGAACTGGCCCTGCTCGTCGACATCAGGGGGCGGCTCGACGCGGCGGCCCCCGAAGTACAGGCCCACGCCGACGTGGCGGGCGGCGCCCTCTTCTGACCCCGGCCCCGCCCCACGGTCCCGCGCCCACCGGAGGAACCCATGTCCTGCGCCTCGTGCCGGAGCGCACTGCCGCCCGACGCACGGTTCTGCCCGTCCTGCGGCAGCCCCTGCGCCCCCGGGCCGGTCACGGCCAAGCCGACCGGCCGCAAGGTGGTGACCGTCCTCTTCTGCGACCTGGTGGGCTCCACGGCCCTCTCCGGAGAGCTGGACGCGGAAACGCTGCGCTCGGTGACGCTCCGCTGGTTCCGTGTGATGCGGCTGCGGATCGAGGAACAGGGCGGCACCGTGGAGAAGTTCATCGGGGACGCGGTCATGGCGGTCTTCGGCACGCCGTACGTGCGGGAGGACGACGCCCGCCGGGCGGTCGCCGCCGCCCTGGCCATGCGGGAGGCCCTCGCCGGGCTCAACGCCCGGCTGGAGGAGGCCGTCGGCGTACGGCTGGAGATGCGCATCGGGATCAACACCGGCCAGGCCGTGACGGGTTCGGCCACCCAGCGGCAGGCGATGGTCTCCGGCGAAGTCGTCAACGTCGCCGCGCGCCTCGAACAGAACGCCGCCGCCGGGGACATCTTCATCGGACCCGACACCCTGGCGGCTGCCGGACCGGGCGTCCGGACGGTGGAGACCGGCCCGCTGCTGCTCAAGGGCAAGAGCGACCGCGTCGCCGCCCATCGCCTGCTCGGTCTGGACGAGGAGGACGGGCCCGAGGCCCTGCGCCGCTTCGACCTCGGATTCGTCGGCCGTACCCGCGAACTCGCCCTGATCGAGCAGGCATTGGACCGTGTGGCCCGGACGCGCCGGACCGGCCGGCTGGTGGTGGGCGGGGAGGCGGGTCAGGGCAAGACCAGACTCGTACGCGAGTGGCTCCACCGGACCACGGCCACGGCCGAAGGCCCGCGCCACGGCGTCGGACGCTGCCGGGGCCGCGGGGAACAGCCGAGCCTCGGACCGCTCGCCGATGCCGTGGCCCACCTCCTCAAGACCGGTGCCACGCCCGTACCCTCGCCGGAGCTTGACCTGCTCCACCAGGGCCTGCTCCTGGACGGGACGCCCAACCCGTCGCCGGCGGACACGTGCGCGGCCCTCGCCAAGGTCCTTGCCGAGCTGTCCGCGACGCGGCCCGTCGTGCTGGTGATCGACGACTGCCACTGGGCCGCGCAGCCGCTCTTCGACGCCCTCGACCGGCTGCTGCGCGCGCTCACCGATGCCGCCGTCCTGATCGTGCTGCTCACCCGCCCCCAACTGTTCGACGCACGACCCGAACTGGCCCTGGGCGCCGTGCCGCTCGACGGGCTCCCGGACGCCGAGGCGCAGCTTCTCGCGGCCGAGCTGACCGGGGGCACGCCGCACAGCGAGCCGCTCGGCCCGCGAGTCCTGGAACGGGTGGGCGGAAACCCGCTGCACCTGGAGCAGTTGCTGGTCGCGGGCGTCCCCGTCGACGCGGACAGCGTCCCGCTCCCGCTCCAGGCCCTGATCGGCGCCCGGATCGACGCGCTCGAAGCGCCCGAACACCGGGCCCTGGGCCTGGCGTCCGTCCTGGGCAGCGACTTCACCGCCGACGACATGACGGCGCTCGCCGAACCTCCGGCGGAGGCGTGGGCCGGGTCCGAGCTGCGTTCCACGCTGCACCGGCTGGTCCGGCACCGCCTGATCAGACCGGACGGCGAGGCGTTCCGCTTCGCCGGAGGGCTCATCCAGGAGGTCGTCTACGCCTGCCAGTCCAAGCAGGACCGGGCCGACCGGCACGAACGGGCGGCACGACTGGAATCGGTCCGTGAACGGGGCGGCGCCGCGGTCGGGGCCCATCTGGAACAGGCGTACCGCTACCGGGTCGAGCTGGGCGCCCAGGACGCGCACACCGACGGGCTGCGCCGGCGCGCCGCCGACGCGCTCTCCGAGGCCGGGCGACTGGCGCTGGCCCACGCCGACCCGGTGTGGGCCGCCGACCTGCTGTCCAGGGCCACGGCCAGGTACACGGCCGGCGAACCGGGCAGCATGGCGACACGTCGACGGCTCGGCCAGACGCTGCTGGATCTGGGGCACGGGACGGAGGGCAGGGCGCTGCTCGAAGAGGTGCTGGCCGAGGCGCCGGCCGGTGACAGCGACGGCGGGGACGGTGGCGGGGCCGAAGTGGAGGCCGCACACGCCCGCCTCGCGCTGGCCTCCGTCGGCCGGTCCGCGATCGTCTCCCCGGAAACCGGCCGGTCCGCGGGCGGTGGCCGGTCTCCGGGAACGGGGTCCGCGAGAAGGGACGAGTCACCTGCCGAGGCCGCCGGGGCCACCCTGCCGGTCTTCGCCGCGGCCGGCGACGACCTCGGCCAGGCCAGGGCCTACCTGCGGCTCGCCCAGCGTGCCCAGGAACAGGGCCGGCACGGGGATGCCGAGCGCCTGCTCGCCCGTGCTCTGGACCACGCGGTACGCGCCGACGCCGAGCCGGAGCGGGCCGCCGCCCTCGGCGCGATGGGAGTCTCGCTCTGGCGCGGCCCCCAACCGGTCGCGGACGCCGTGGCCCGCTGCCGCGAGCTCCTCGCCGACCAGGGGGCCGGCCGCCGGGCCGTCCGGCTGACGCTGAACTGCCCGCTGGCGGTGCTGCTGGCCCTCCACGACGACCGTGACGGGGCCCTGGCCTGCCTCGCGGAGGCCGAGCACCTCGCGAAGAGGCTCGGCTACGCCGAGGCCGACGCCTTCCTGCCGATCTTCACCGCGACCGTGGCCGACCTGGCCGGCCGCCGGGAGGAAGCGCTCCGGAGCCTGGAGAGTGCTGCCGCCGCCGCGCGGGAACTCGGCGCCACGGCGCTGCAGCGGAGCGCCCTGCTGGACGCCGCCCGCATCCGGCTGGAACTCGACGACTGGCGTACCGCCCGCGCCACCCTCACCGAACTGGCGGGAGAGCGGGCGGCACCGGCCCGCCCGCGCGCCGAGTCGGCCGACCTCGACGGTCTGCGGGCCCGGCTGGCCGCGGCGCGAGGGCAGGCCGCGACCGCTACCCGGCTGGCGGCACGGGCGCTTGCCACCGCCGGCCGCACCGACTCGCCCATCGTCCAGGGTCTCGCCGCCCTGGACCTCGCCCGGACCGCCCTCGCGCTCGGGCGCCCGGCCGACGCGGCGCAGGCGGCGACCCGCGCACGCGGGCACTTCGCGGCCAAGGGCCATCTCCCCGCCGTACGCCAGGCCGAGGAGACAGCCTCTCGCTGCCGCATCCGCCCGCCCGGGCAGGACCCTGCCGCCGGACGCGTCACCGGAGCCGGAAAGGAGGCACCACGATGACCACCGCCCAGCGCCCGGCGCCCGGACTCACCTGGGGTCTGCGAGGGCGAGGCCCCGCGGACGTACCTGTGGAGGCCGACGATCGGCCGGACCCGCCCGAGGGCGGCATCCCCGGGGGTACGGGGCGCGGCATACGCGTCTGCGTCGTCGACTCGGGGGTGGAACGGGACCACCCCATGGTCGGCCCGGTCGCCCAGTCCTGGCGCGTCTTCAAGGACGACGGCGAGGTCCACGTCGAGGAGACGGAGGAAGGCGACTCCTGCGGTCACGGCACCGCCTGCGCCGGGATCATCCGGCGCATCGCGCCGGACTGCGAGCTGTCCAGCGTCCGGGTGCTCGGCGAACGGTTCTCCGGCAGCGGGGACGTCCTGCTCGAAGGAATCCGGTGGGCCGTGAGCCAGCGCTTCGACGTGGTGAACCTGAGCCTGTCCACCAGCCGCGACCGCTTCGTGGAGGAGCTGCGCCGACTGACCGACGAGGCGTACTTCCAGCAGACCGTGATCGTCGCCTCGGCGCACAACACGCACGTCGAGAGCTTTCCCTGGCGCTTCTCCTCGGTGATCTCGGTCGGCAGCCACCAGGAGGACGACCCGGACCTCCACCTCTACAACCCCGAGCCCCCGGTGGAGTTCTTTGCCCCCGGCCAGGGGGTCCAGGTGGCGTGGCTCGGTGGTACGTCGATCCGCAGCTCCGGCAACAGCTTCGCCACCCCGTACGTCGCGGGGCTCTGCGCGCGGATTCTTTCGAGCCGCCCCCGGCTGACGCCGTTCCAGCTGAAGAACGCCCTGTATCTGTCAGCAGCCAACGTCCGTGTCCACGGACGCCGGTAACGACCGGCGTCGGAAGGGAACCCCCATGGCTCAGACGATCGTCCCCGCCGTGTCCGCAGCACCCCGGCCGGATCCGGCCATGTCGGAACTCCTGCAGTCGGTGGTGGACACCGCGCGCGCCATCTTCGGCGCCCAGGCAAGCTCCATCCTGCTCCTGGAGGCCGCGGCGGACGAACTCGTCTTCGAGGCCGTCTCCGGACAGGGACAGGACTTCCTGGTGGGCCGGCGGTTCCCGGCGGGCCGGGGGATCGCCGGGTGGGTCGCCGCCTCGGGGGAGCCGTTGGTGGTCGACGACCTGCACGACAGCACCTCCTTCGACAGGAACATCGCCGAGTCCACCGGCTACGTCCCGAACGCGCTGATGGCCGCCCCCCTCGTCCACGGGGACCAGGTCCTCGGAGTCCTGGAGGTGCTCGACCCGTCCCCGCAGGCCCGGTCCAGCCTGACCGAGCTCGACCTGCTGTGCCTCTTCGCCCGCCAGGCCGCCGTCGCCCTGAACGTCCTCACCACCCACGCGCGACGCCTGTCGGCTCCGGACACCCCCGGCGACCCTTCGCGCACCGAACTCCTGCGCCTCCTCTCGGAAGCACGCCGCCTCCTCGAAGAGTGAGCGGCACCCCGCTCCTCCACGAGGAGCACGCCACGGCCTCGCCCCGTCGGATGGTCAGCTGGGAGACGACCCGCGCTCCGGTGCGAGCGGCACCGAATGCTCCGTCACTCCGGGCGGGCTCGACTGCGACCTCGACTGCTGTGCGGCATTCGCCGCGCGACGGCCCTCCCTATGAGCTTTCCAGGCGATCCACACAGCCCCCAGGACCATGAAGACTGCTATGCGCCTGAGCAAAGCCCCAATATCCAGCCAATCCCAGAAATTCCATGGCGCGACCCTAGTGCGACGCCCGGGCCGCGGTGGTGGAGTACCGGCACGAGTGGCTTGCGCAGAACCCGGATGCGATTCTGCTCAGGCAGATGCGGGAGATCGCTGGGGCGCTGGGGGCGCGCGTCCAGGGCGACGACGGTTCGGACCCCGACGGGTGACGAGTGAGAGACTTGACTGATGACCGTATCCATCGACCGCAGTCGGTCCCTCGAGGAACTGGAACGTGACCGCTGGGGGGCGCCCCCGCCCGACGCCACCCGTCTCGTGGCGACGGCCCATGCCCTGCGGCGTCGGCCGGTGGGGACGCTGACCGTTGAGGACCTGCGTTTGTTGATCGGGCAGGACGTCGGTCTGCCGGTGCTTCTTCCGCTCGCGGTCGAGGTACTGCGTGAAGACCCGCTGGCCGAAGGCCACATGTACGAGGGCGACCTGCTGGGCGCGGTCCTGACCAGGAGCTCAGCGGTCTGGGGCGTGTATCCGGAGCTTGCCGGCCAGGTGGCCTTGCTCGTCCATGGCCTCTCCGACCTCGCGCCGGATCTGCGAAGCAAGGTCGAGGCGTTCGTGGGCGCCGTCCAGAACCCCTGACGCTTTGCAGGCCCCTGACCGCTCCTACGGCCCTACGAGTGGCCGCCCGATTCGTCCAGGAGCCGAAACCGTAGGCGGCAGATGACCGCAGTCGTGTCGTGCCGCACGGCGTGGGCGACGAGGGCACCCCGTTGGTTCTGCAACAGCCGCTGCCACAGATGGGCCGGTTCGACTTCGGGGATGAGGACGGTGATCCGTACGTCCGGATCAGTGGCCGCCAACTTCCTTACGTACGCGGCGATGGGGCGGCCCACCGTGCGGTGGCCGGAGCAGATCCGGACCAGGGGAACCCCTGGGCGCCACAGGGCCCAGTCGCGCTCCAGGGCTTCGGTCTGCTCGCGGTCCTCGGGGTCCGGATGGCAGACCGTCACCGCATGGACCTCGTCACCGAGGGACACCGCGGCCGTGAGGGCCTCGCTGGTGAGCCGGGTCAGGGAGGAGACCGGAACCACGACGAGGGAGCGGTCGCGGTGCGGTGGCTCCGGAACGCGTCCGACTTCCAGGCGTTCGCCGATCCTGGTGTAGGCGCGATGGACGGACTCGAAGCCTGCGACGAGCAGCGGCAGGGTGACCACGATCAGCCACGCACCGTCGTGGAACTTGGTGGCTGTCACCACGATCGCGCTGACCCCGGTCAGGAGCGCCCCCAGGCCGTTGAGCGCGGCCTTGGCTGCCCACTTGGGGCCACGGACCGCACGCCAGTGGATGACCATGCCGGTCTGGGCGATGGTGAAGCCGACGAAGACGCCGATCGCGAAGAGCGGGACGAGGGTGTTGGTGTCGCCGCCGGAGAAGACCAGCAGGGCGGCGGAGACGGCCGCGAGAGTGAGGACTCCGTGACGGTGGACCTGCCGGTCGGCCTTGAGCCCGAAGACATGCGGCAGGTAGTTGTCGCGGGCCAGCAGCTTGAGGAGCACCGGCAGACCGCCGAACGACGTGTTGGCCGACAGGGCCAGCAGCACCATGGTGGCGAACTGGACGACGTAGAAGGCGAGACCGTGGCCGAAGGACGCGTCGGCGAGCTGGGCGAGCACGGTCACGCCCTCGACCGGCTGCAGTCCGAACCGGGAGATCAGCACGGACAGGCCGATCAGCATCACTCCGAGCAGTGCACCGAGGGCGACCTCGGCGCGCTGGGCACGGCGCGCTGCCGGTGCGCGGAAGGAGGGTACGGCGTTGGCGATCGCTTCGACCCCGGTGAGCGCCGAGCACCCTGAGGCGAAGGCTTTGAGGAGGAGCAGCGCGCCGACGGTGGTCGCGTTCGTGCCGAGTACGGAGGCGTGGCCGGCGGCTGCCTCCGTACTCACCGGGGCGTCGCGGAACAGTCCGACCACGACGAGGGCGAGGATCGCTCCGATGAACACCGCGGTCGGCAGGATGAACGCGCGCGCCGAGTTCACGATGCCGCGCAGGTTCACGGCCGTGATCAGGACCAGAACCGCGAGGCCCAGCCACAGACGGTCGCCGTACAGCCCCGGGAAGGCGGAGGTCAGTGCTGCCACGCCGGCGGTGACGGCAACCGCCACGTTCAGCACGTAGTCCAGGACCAGCGACGCAGCCGCTACCAGGCTGGTGCGGCGGCCCAGATGGGTCCTGGCGACCGCGTAGCTTCCACCACCGTCCGGGAACGCCGCAATGACCTGCCGGTACGAGGCGACGAGCACCGTCAGCAGCAGGGCGATCGCCACGGTGACGGGAAGCGTGAAACCGAGCCCGTAACCGCCGGCGGCCGCCAGCACCAGGACGATGGCCTCCGGCCCGTACGCCACCGATGCCATCGCGTCGAGGGAGAGGGCGGCCAGCCCCGTCACGGTCGTGAGCTTGTGGCGGGCCCCGTCGCCGGGGGGCATCTCGGCGCTCGGCGCCGCGCCGGGCTCTGAGGTGAGGACGGACATGAGGTTCGAGCTCCTTCGTTCCAGGTCCGTTCAGCGTGCGACCCTTCACAGCCGGTCGGCCCGGGTACTGGCGCGTTCCTGGCGCCGCGTGCCGCATTCTTCTCGTGTCCTTGACGCGTGGGGTGGCGGTCGGCGCGCGCGGTGCACCGGGCCACGACCGGAACGGCCCTCCTTGGGACAGGACTCGGCAACTCAGCTGATGAGTGACCGGCCGGTGGGCGCGAGTCGCAGTGTCTGCGGGGCTGCCGTCTGCGCTCGCTCGACGGCCGGCAGAATTTCGTCCCGCACCAGGGGATGGGCCCGGATGTCGGCGACGTGCTGTCGGCAGGCGTTCTCGTCCGCGTACGAGGTGAGGACCGCGGCCACGTTCTCCCCGGTGCGGACGGGCAGCCGGAGGAAGGTGTTGTGCGCCGTCTCGGTGGTGAGGGCGGCGAGCGGGGCGGGGCCCGTCCTGCGGAGCACGGGAAGGAGGCCGTCCCGGATCAGCGAGGTGCCGTCGTGGCGTCCGGGCGGGAAGGACCACACGGTGAGGGATACGAACCGTTCCGGTGCCGGAGCCCCGGCCCCGGGCCGGTCGGACGCGGAAACGGCGAAGCCGTCCTCGTCCGACAGGTGGCGCAACAGCAGGACGTTGTCGGAGTCGAGCATGGTGGCATTGGCCCGGGGGCCGTGCTCGGCCCAGACAGGGCCGCCGTAGAAGTCCGTCAGTGCCCGGTGCCGTGCCGCCATGTCACTGAAACCGCGCAGCCAGACGAAACGGTCCGGGTCGTCGAGGTCCCGGAACTGGCCGAGCACGCGCGTCCCGGTTGCTTCCTGCGCTTCGAGGAACTCCCGGTCGAAGAGCTCGACCAACTCGTCGCGCCGGCCGGGACGCAGCGTGTACTGGCGAAGCTCGACCACCGTGGGGCGGCCGACAGGATCGGTGAAGGGCATGGAGTGCTCCTGTTCGGTTCTCTTCTGCGGGCCGGAGTTCTCGGTCGGCTCGGTCGGTGCCGGAATCCGGACCCGACGTTAGAGCGGCCGTGTGTCAGGGGCTGTCAGGGTTTCCGGGGAGAATGCGGCCATGTCAGCTGGTCGACTGTTGTCCGTGCTCCTGTTGTTGCAGTCCCGAGGCCGCGTGTCCGCGAAAGGGATCGCCGAGGAGTTGGACGTCTCCGTGCGGACCGCCTACCGGGACATGGCGAGGCTTCAGGCAGCCGGGGTTCCGGTCTACGCCGAGCCGGGCCCCGGGGGCGGCTACCAGCTGCTCGACGGCTATCGCACCCGGCTGACCGGAATGAACCAGGGCGAGGCCCGGGCGCTGTTCTTCGCCGGGCTGCCCGGCGCCGCCGCCGATCTGGGACTTGCGGCGGAGGTGACGGCGGCACGGCTGAAGCTGCTGGCCGCGTTGCCGGCGGGACTGCGTGAGGAGGCGGCCCGGACGGCGGCGGTGTTCCACCTGGACGCACCCGCCTGGTACCGGGAACCGGAACAGACGCCGCACCTGCCCCTGCTCGTCGACGCGGTGCTCAGCCGGCGCGCGGTGGACGTGCACTACCGCCGTTGGCGCGCACCGCAGGAGGTGCGGCGCCGACTTCGCCCGTACGGCCTGGTGCTCAAGTCCGGTGTCTGGTACCTCGTAGCCGCTACGGACCACCGGGTCGCGACGTACCGGGTCACCCAGGTCCTCGAAGCGGTGCATAGCGACGAGTGGTTCGACCGGCCGCAGGACTTCGACCTCGGCGCGTACTGGACCTCCTACCTCGACCACTTCCAGACACGCCGCTACACCGGCTCAGCCACCATTCGTCTCTCCCCGCGGGGATGCCGCCGACTTCCCGACAACCTGCCTCCGGAGGTGGTGAGGGCCGTCGAATCCACTGCGACCCCTGTCGGTGACGACGGATGGGTCGAGGCGGTCATCCCGACCGAGAGCACGGAGCACGCGTGCGGCGAGCTGCTGCGCCTCGGCACGGGTGTCGAGGTCGTCGCGCCGCCCGGACTGCGCCGAGCCATGGCCGACACCGTAGGCGCACTCGCCAGAGCGTACGGAACTGCCTGACCCTCGGCGGGGCGGCTGCGGAACGGACCTGGAAACACGGGGGAGTTCACCGGGGGCGGCAGGGGCTCCCGTACGGGCCGAACGGAACCCCTCGCTGGACCGCGCGCAGGGTTCGGTGGTGGGCCTGGCCGGCGCCGAGGACGACGAAGCAGGTGATACGCGGCCAGGATTGACGGGTCTCCGTCAAGACGGGCATCCGTCAGGGCGGAACGGTCGACACGCAAGTCGGCGCCGCGAAAACTCTTCGCAGCACCCGGAACCACCCATTCACCGGGTGCGTGGAGGAGAGTCATCCATGACTAGATCATCCGAGAGGCGGAGGACCCGGCTGCTGGCAGCGGGGCTGTCTCTTTTACTGCTGCCGGCAGGGCAAGCCCTTGCAGCCGGGGCATCGGGGGCGACGAGGCTGGGCACCGACCGTGCCACATCCCCCGTGCACGCACCCAGCACCGCGCGAACCGTCACCCTGATCACCGGTGACCAGGTGACCGTGACCGACCTCGGCGCGGGACGGAAGTCGGTCGCCGTGGAGCGTCCCGAGGGCGCGACCGGAACGGTTCGCAGCGAGATATCCGACGGCCGGATCACCGTCGTACCCGACGAGGCCCGGCCCTACCTCCAGGCGGGCGTTCTCGACGCCGAGCTCTTCGACGTCACCGCTCTGATCGAGCAGGGGCTCGGTGACCCGTCGTCCGACGGGCTCCCGCTCATCGTGACGTACACGAAGAACGCCCGCAGCGCGACGCCCCACGGAGCCCGCCAGGTCCGTGGGCTGCCGAGCGTGGGCGGTGCGGCCCTGGAGGCGTCGAAGTCCGGGGAGTTCTGGCGCACGGTCGCACCGGACGTCAACTCCAGGGAGCGCGGCGCGACTTCGGGCCGTGTGCGTCTGGCGGGTGGCGTCGAAAAGATCTGGCTGGACGCACGCGTCGACACCGCGATGGAGACCAGCAACGCCCAGATCGGCACCCCCGCGGCCTGGGAGGCCGGGCTGACCGGCAAGGGTGTCAAGGTCGCCGTCCTCGACACGGGCGTGGACCTGACCCATCCCGATCTCAAGGACCGGGTGAGCGAGACCAAGAGTTTCATCGACGGGCAGGAGGTCGCCGACCGCAACGGCCACGGCACGCATGTCTCCTCCACCGTCGGTGGCAGTGGCGCGGCGTCCGACGGCAAGGAGAAGGGCGTCGCGCCCGGCGCCACGCTCGCCGTCGGCAAGGTTCTCAGCGACCAGGGGTCCGGCACTCAGTCGCAGATCATCGCCGGTATGGAGTGGGCGGCCACGGACGTCCACGCCAAGGTCGTCTCCATGAGCCTCGGATCGTCGCAGGGCAGCGACGGCACCGACCCGATGGCCCAGGCGGTGAACACCCTCTCCAAGGACACGGGCGCCCTGTTCGTGATCGCGGCCGGCAACGCATCCTCCCCCGGCAGCATCGGCTCCCCCGGGGCGGCCGACTCCGCACTGACGATCGGTGCGGTCGACTCCGCCGACCGGCGGGCTCCCTTCTCCAGTCAGGGCCCGCGATTCGGCGACAACGCGCTGAAGCCCGACCTGTCCGCGCCGGGAGTGGACATCCTCGCGGCCCGTTCGCAACTCGTGAGCGGCAGCGGCCCGTACGCATCGATGAGCGGTACGTCCATGGCCACCCCGCACGTCGCGGGCGTGGCGGCGCTGCTCGCCGAGAAGCACCCCGACTGGAGCGGACAGCAGCTCAAGGACGGGCTGATGAGCACGTCCCAGCGGATCAGCGGCACGTCGTACGAGGTGGGTGCGGGCCGCGTGGACGTCCCGTCCGCGATCGCCGCGCAGATCACCGCGACCGGCAGCGCCGACCTCGGCTTCACCCGCTGGCCCTACGAGGCGAACCAGCCGGTCACGAAGACACTGACCTACACCAACGCCTCCGACCAGCCGGTCACCCTGGAGTTGACCGCCGAGGGCGCTCCCGCCGGCGTGGTCACCCTCGCCGACTCCACCCTGACCGTGCCCGCGCACGGCACCGCGCAGACCACGGTCACCGGTGACGGCACCGCCGCACCCGTCGGCGCCACCTCCGGCCGGATCGTCGCCAAGGACGGCGGCACAGTGGTGGCGCACACGGCCTTCGGCCTGAGCAAGGAGGAGGAGCGCTACACCCTCACCGTCCACGTCAAGGACCGCGACGGTGCCGCATCCGCCGCATACGTGGCTGTCAAGCAGCTGGCCAAGGACACGTCGGTCATCCCGGCCTCGGTCGGCGAATCCGGCACGCTCAAGCTGCGCGTGAAGCCGGGCCTGTACTCCCTGTCCAGCTTCCTCGACGTGCACGGCAGCAAGGGCGAGGACTCGCTCGGCCTCGGTCTGCTCACCGAGCCCGAGGTCACCATGGACCGTGACCGCGAAGTCACCCTCGACGGGACGAAGTTGCGGGAGATCCGGGCCGAGGTGGACCAGCGGACCCAGACCCGTCAGCTGATCATGAGGTTCAACCGGGCCGCGAACGGCGCGTCCTTCACGGGGGGCGCGCAGGTCCCGCCGACGTACGACAGCATCTTCGCCGCGCCGACCCGCAAGCCCGCCACGGGCACCTTCGAGTACCGGACCGTCTGGCGGCTCGGCAAACCGCAACTCGATGTCGAAGCAGGCGGCCGGCGGCTGGGCGAGACGGCCGTCCAGTACGGATCGGACCTGTTCACCGGGCAGAAGCGGATGTCCCTGGTGGACGCGGGCACCGGAAGCCCCGCCGACTACGACGGCAAGGACGTGACGGGCAACGCGGTCGTCGTGCGCCGCACCGACGCGATCACGCCCGCCGAGCTGGCCCAGAACGCGCAGGACGCGGGCGCCAAGGCCCTGTTCGTCACCGACGAGGTTCCGGGGCGGCTGATGGCCAACTTCAGCGGGGCCGGCGGGGCGACACGTCCGCTGTACATCGCGACGGTGAACGCGGCGGACGGGGCGCGACTGATCGAGGCCGCTCGGCTCGACCGGGGCGTGGAACTGACCGGCACCAGGTTCACGCCGTTCGTCTACGACCTCACCGAGGGGTACCCGGGGGCGATCCCCGCTGATGTGACGTACCGGCCGGAGAGGAGCGAACTGGCCGTCGTCAAGAACAAGTTCCACGCGACGAAGGCCGCCGACGGCGGCGAGTTCCGCTACTCGATCACCGATGCGTTCCCTGTCGGCCTGGGCTTCCAGGAGAAGATCAGGTTCCCCGCGGAGCGCACCGACTACATCAGCTCCGGTCCCGGCAAGCGCTGGCACGAGTCCATGTCCAACGGCCCGGGAGCCATGGAGGAGCGCAGTGGCGTCGTGCACTACCGTGCCGGCATGCGCTCCGGGGTCGACTGGTTCAAGCCGGTCTGGCACCCGTGGCTGGGCACCGGCCTCGGCTGGGGCCAGCAGCGAGCGGGCAACAACCTGCAGTTCAACACGCCCGGCTGGGGCGACTCAGGACCGGACCACACCGGGTTCGGCTATGTGTGGGATCACACCTCGATGACCCAGTTCACCGAGGTGTACGTGGATGGGGTGCGGGTTGACCGGCAGACCAGCTCGGGTGCGCACGCCCGGAACGTCAAGCCGACCGAGCAGGACTTCAAGGTCGTCACCGACACCACGCTGGACCCGGACGTCTGGCGGCTGGCCACGAAGGGCCACTCCGAATGGACCCTCAAGTCGTCCGCCACGCCGGCCGACCGGTGGACGTATCTGCCCATGCTCAACCTCGGATTCGACGTCGACACCGATCTGCACGGTGATGTGCGGGCCGGAATGCGGCTGGATCTCGGGATCTTCTCCGAGTACGTGAAGGGCGCGGCGGACACCGGGAAGATCACCGGCTCCACGCTGGAGGTCTCGTTCGACGACGGCGCGACGTGGACGTCCGTCGAACTCGACGGGGTACGCGGCAAGTCGGCGGCCTGGGGCGGCTCCGTGTGGGTGCCGAACGACGCACGGTACATCTCCGTACGGGCCTCTGCCGCCGACGACAAGGGTGGCTCGGTCCAACAGGAGATCATCCGCGCGGTCGGCGTGCGGAAGTAGCCCTCCGGGTGGGAGCCGGGCCGTCGGAGGCCCGGTTCCCACCTGCCGTGTACGGGATGCGGAGCGGCCTGTGCCTGGCATTCGTCGTCCACGGCGTGTACCGGGTCGTGATCAAAGAGCGTCGCAGCCTCCGGGGTGGGTTCCCCGTTCGAGGCGCGGGAGCCCGGCGAGCTGCGGCTGCGCCGTGTGGATGCCGAGTGACCGGAAGCGTTGCCGCAGGCAGGCAGGCAGGCAGGCAGGCAGGCAGCGGCGGGGGCCGAGGGCCCCAACTGCGTGCCCGCCGCGACGGTGTGTCAGACCATGGCGAGCCGGTCCACCAACAGCTCCACCCTCGGCTCAGCGTCCTCGGGCAGCAGGCGGCCCGCTCGGGTCAGGGTCGCCAGGCCGTGCAGGGCCGCCCAGAACACCTCGGTGAACATTCCCGGGTGGACGCCGTCGCCGGCGACCTCGGTGAGGCACTCGAGCAGTGCGGCGAAGGCGTCCTTCAGCGGCTCGGGGGTGTCCTCCTGCGCGTACGCCAGGCCGCCGTCGAGCTGGAACAAGGCGTCGTAGACCGCCGGATGGCGCTCGGCGAAGTCGAGGTAGGCGCGGGCCAGGGCGGCGACCCGCTCGCGCGGTCCGTCCGCCGCGGAGGTCGCGGCACGCACCGCCGCGGCCAGCTCGGCGGCGCCCTCCAGGGCGACGGCGCCGATGATCTCGCGCTTGCCGCGGAAGTGGCTGTAGAGGACGGGCTGGCTGTATTCGATGCGCTCGGCGAGCCGGCGGGTGGTGACTGCGTCCCAGCCCTGCTGCTCGGCGAGTTCGCGGGCCGTCGCCACGATGAGGCGCTCGCGCTCCGCCCGTTCGCGCTCCTTGCGTTCCTTTACCGACATGCATCGATCCTAGCACCGCTAGACAACCGAGCGGCAGTAGTACTAGCGTTGCCTTATCAGCTAGCAACGCTAGATCCTGGAGGGGTCATCATGCTCAACGCGCTCGAGGTCTTCACCACCGTGGTCGTCGGCCTGATGGTGGGGGTGGAGTTCTCCGTCGCCTTCGTCATGAACCGGATTCTGGACGCGCTTCCCGAGGACAGCGGCCAGCTCGGCCACGCCCACGGCGGCCGGATGCTCGGCGCCCTGATGCCGTTCTGGTACATAGGCTCGCTCGTCCTCAGCGCGATCTGGGCCGTCGCCCGATGGCACCACCACGGCGCCGGACTCGTCGTCACCGCCGCCGGACTGCTCATCCTCAGCGTGGTCATGTCGATCCTGCTGCTCGTCCCGATCAACAACCGAAACAAGACCTGGACCCCCGAGAACCGGCCCGCCGACTGGAAGGAGCAGCTGGACCGCTGGAACCGCTTCCACTACATCCGCGTCGCCGTCCTCGTCGCCGCGTTCACCCTGCTGGTCGCCGCCCTCGCCTGATGCCACGACTGCCCCGGCATGCACTGGTTCGCCCCTGTATGCCGACGGCTTCTGCCCCGTCGGGGTGAGCCGGAGAGGGCATCGGATTTCTGACCCCGCGGGCCGGGGCCGCGCCGGTGGCGCCATCCCCCCACGCCGCGGGGGCGTCTGACCACCGAAAACCCGACAGTCGGGAATGCGGCTGTCGCTCAGATCCCACAACTGCGATCCCGGCGAGCCGCGCCCCTCGATCGGCCGCGTTCACGCGGCCCGATCAGGCCCCACACGACTCGCCAAGCTCCACGAAGCTCACCAAGCTGACGACGATTCGCATGGAGAAGAACAATGTCGCTGAAGAAGATCAACACCGTCCTGGCCGCCGCCTTCATCCTCTTCATCCTCTGGTTCGGTACGGAGTACATCCTTAGCCCGGAGACGACGGCACCGGGCTACGGCCTGCCGAGTTGGCCGTCCGGCGACGGCGACGGCTTCCTGATCATCAAGGGAATCCGCGACGTCGTCATGGCCCTGGTTCTGGGCATCCTGCTGGTGACGGGGCACCGCCGGGCGCTGGGCTGGGTGCTGCTGGTGGAAGCACTCGCCGCGTACGGCGACATGGCCAACGTGCTGGCCCACCACGGCTCCGTGGCCACCGCGCTCGGCGTCCACTGCCTGACCGCGACACTGATGGTGGTCAACGGCCTGCTGATCATGCGCGAGACCCGCGACGTCGCGGCAGTTCCGGCAACGCCCGCCCCGCAGCCCGCCTAGCGCGGATCGGGCCGTGATCAATCCGTGGGCTTCGCCCCGTTCCAGGCCCTGGCCCGGTACAGCTACCTCGCCGGCCTTCACCTGCGCGCCTCGATGATCTGGATCAAAGACCTCACCGGAGCGACTGATTGATCACGACCCGATACGCGCCCGGGCGTCGAGGTCTTGCTTGGACGTCAGTCCCATGAGTTGAAGAGCAGTCCGCCCAATGTGGTGATGCCGTACAAGCGAACTTCGCGCCATTCGCCCTGGGTGAGGACCGAGGTGTCGATGTCCGAGAGCGGAAGAGTGAGCCGCGCGCGGTCAAGCAGGACAAACCCCAGGTCGGCAAAGGCATGGGCCCATGGTGGCGGTGCGAGGAACTCGTCGGTGTACCAGTCCCGGCGTCGCTGAGCGAATGCGATCCAGGGATGGTGGGCGTGACACAGGATGACGCACTCGCCTGTGCCCTCGATGACCGTCGCGGTGTGAAACGTACGGGGATACGTCTGTTCCTCTGTCTCGCCCACATGGCCTTTGGCCACCCGGGCGGCTGCATACAGCGCTGCCCGGAACGTCCGCTGGTCGGTTTCCGGTAGCGGCCCGTCCTTCGGCCGGAAGAAGCCCGTGGCGCCTCGGGGCAGTGTGAACGCTGTGTCCTTGTCTACGGCCATGTGGCTCATTCTGCCGAGGAGAAGCCCTGGCGACGTCTCACCTGTGCTGTGAGCGGCTGCTTCGTGCAGTTCGCCGAGGCTTCCTCCCTTTCTTGTGGTGGGACGGGCGAGTACGGGCCTCGCCCGTGGCGAGGACCCGGCCCCGCATGGTGACGGATGGCCAGGCGGCGGTTCTTCGAGCCGGGTGGCCGCCCCGGACAGGGGCGCGTCGGTTTGGGTGCACCGGCTGGGGAGCCGGTCTTCGTACGGAGGTGCCTGAACCCCCGCCGCACGCGGGCGGGTGTGAGACCGTCCGGTCGGCTGGCCTATCCCGCAGGACGCCCTGATACGCGAGACTCACGACGTGTGTCGTGCCAGGCGGTGGCATACGGACCGGCGGTTGGGTAAGCGCCTGGCGGCCGTGCAGGGCGGGGTGGCGGCTCCGAGCCAACGGCGGGAGTCGAGGGGGCTGTGGCACTTGGGTGTGGCCCGGCCGGCGCAACGCCCTCGTATGCGTCATCGGGGCCTGCAGCGCGACCGCGGGGCTGCCCGCATACGTCGCGCGAGGCGAGTCGCTTCCGGTCGCGCTCAGGATCACGACAGCGTGGGTGGGCGCTCGATCGCGATCATGGCGGCGTCGTCACCCAAGCGTCCGCCGACGTGGTCGAGCAGATCGCCCCGAAGGCGGCGGAGGAATGCGTCGGGGTTGCTCTCGGTCCACCCCGTGATGCGCTCGATGAGCCGATAGAAGGCACCGGAGGAGTCGCGGGCCTCGATTACTCCGTCGGTGTAGAGCAGCAGGAAGTCCCCTGCCTCGAAGGAGAAGGTGTCGACGCGGTAGCTGGGGCGTGTCAGTTCACCGAGGCCCAGCGGAGGAGCCGGCTGGGAGGCATCGATCGTCCGGGCTCGACCGTTGCGCAGCACGATCGGCGGAGGGTGCCCGCAGCTGATCATGTGGACCTCGTCGCCCCGGTCGGGGATGTCCAGAACGGCGGCGGTGATGAAGGTTTCTCCGGTCCGGTCCGTCTCTCCCGGTTCGGACAGGCCCCAGCACACGCTTCCATCGAGATAGGTGACGAGTTCGGCCAGAGTTGCCTGGCGGTGGGCGGCGGCCCGGAACGCCCCGAGCAGCAGGGCGGCGTCACCGACGGCGGTCATGCCTTTGCCCCGAACGTCACCGATGATCAGCCGGGTGCCGGAGCCGGCGCGTACGGCCGCATACAAATCACCGCCGATCTGCGCCTCGGCCTCGGCGGCGAGATAGGCAGAGGCGACCTTCAGCGGTCCGATCCGCGTGGGCAGTGGCCGGAGAACGACGCGCTGAGCGGTCTCGGCCACGTATCTCACTTGCATGAGTTCATTCGCACGGCGCTCCCGCAGTACGCAGAAGACCACGAGGCTCGATCCGACCAGGACCAGGGCGGCGATCTGCGCCTGGTGGTTCGCCGAGAACAGGTTGTCCCGATCGCGCAGCACCGCGATGACCCCCTGGGCCACCACCGCGAGGGCGGCGACCAGCCCCGTCCCCCAGGGGCCGGCGAACGATGCGGTGACCGCCGGTGCTGCGACCAGCAAAGGACCCAGGTGGATATCGGGCGGCGCGAGAACGTCGACCACGACAACAGCCACCATCAGCGCGATCGGGACGGCCGCCAGCCCACGACTCCCTTTGAACCATCGTCGAGGACCGGCGAAGCGATGCGACACCCCTCCTCTCTACACCTGTCCTTACCGACGCGCATGAGCAGGCAAAGAGACCGGTGCGAGGGAGGGGGGCCTTCAGCAGAGCCTTGAAGACGCCCGACAGCTGACGACCGCCTCACGGCTGGGCATCGAGCGGCACGTCGAAGTGTCCCCCCCTGTGGAGTCGGCGGACGTGTGCTGCGCGCCACCGCCTGTGCAGTTGCGGGAGAATCCTTGGCCCATTATTTACCTTGGGCATTAGCCTCGCGCTTTCACGCGGCTGGGTGTCCGATGCATGATCGGAAACGCGAAGAGTGCTCCTGACCTGTAACGATGGGACTTGTCTAGGGTCCGGGTCGTCGCGTGAAAGAAGCACTCCTCAGGTGAAGAAGCGTATCGGGTCCTATCCGCGTGTCCGCATCGAGGGCGGTGGCCGGGCGGTGGTCTCCCAGGCCGGAGGGGTGCTTCTGGTCGAGACGGTCCGCAAGGGCGGCCTGGACGCCGCGATATCGGCGGCGCTCGCGCCGTCGCGGCGGCCTCGGGCGGTGCATGGTCCGGGGAAGATCCTGCTGGACGTGGCCCTGGCGGTCGCGCTGGGCGGGGACTGCCTCGCGGATGTCGCGATGCTGCGGGCCGAACGGCCGTGTTCGGGCCGGTGGCCTCCGACCCGACCGTCTCCCGGCTCATCGACAAGCTCGCCGTGGGCGGGCCGAAGACTCTGACCGCGATCCGGTCGGCGCGGGCCGAAGTGCGAGAGCGGGTCTGGAAGTTGGCTGGCTCCTCGTCGCCGGACGCGGGCGGTCAGGTGATCGTGGACCTGGACGGGGTGCTGGTCCTGGCTCACTCCGACAAGCAGGACGCGGCCGCTACCTGGAAGAAGTCCTACGGACATCATCCGCTGATGGGTTTCGTCGACCACGGACGCGGCGGCACCGGGGAGCCGGTGGCCGCGCTGCTACGGCCCGGGAACGCGGGCAGCAACACCGCATTCAGCAGTCACTGGCCCTGGACCGACGTGATCACAGGCGCGATCCAGCGACTCGACGCACTCCCGAATCCTGGATGACCAGCAGCAACGGCCCGTCCCGACGAACTCGAACCACTCACCGGAGCCGTGGAACCCGACGCGACAGCCGGGTCATCGTCCTACCCGTCACCGACCCGACAAGCCGAAACGGACCGCCGGAGAATCCGACGGCCCGGCACGAAAGATCGAGGCTAGTAGAGCGTGGCCACCTCATCACACGCCTCTGACATCACTATCGGTGAGATCCCCACAGAGAGTGGACCAGAGCCGGCAGTCGTGGACAAAGCCACTGCAGCCCTCGTCGGCGTGGGTGTGGTCGCACAGGCAGGTGCACCGCTTGTGGTCGACTTCCCAGCCCAGTCCGGTAGGGCCGTCGCCCAGGAGCCGGATCAGGTCGGGACACGGGGGCCGGGTTGGTTTCTCAGGGTTCGGTGCCGTCCCCGTCTCTGCCCCCGTCCCCGTCCCAGTCCCGCAGTTGGCGCAGCGCGAGGCCGGTTGCCGACTTGCACAGGAACTCTGCGCGCTCGTAGGACAGTCGCCCTCGGCCGCTCTGCGGGCAGACGTCGGCCGCGCCCAGGATGCCTGCCCGCGCCGGACCCGGGCGTCGGTCGGTGAGGAACACCGGGCCCTGGGTCCGGCCGTCCAGGAGTTCGGACAGGAGCGCGGCCGTTTTCGATCGCCAGGTGATCCACGCGCCACGCCGGTCCGACCGCCGGTCCGCGAGGCAGGCTCGTCGCTCCGGCAGGTCCAGGTCCTGGACGTTGAGGGCCAGCAAGGCCGTGACGGTGGAGCCCGACTCGTGCAGCAGCGTCCACAAGGTGCGCTCCCGCAACGAGGCTTCCACCTCTCCCGGCCACGCAGTTCCTGGCGGGACCGGGGCGGGTACGGGCGCCGGTGCGCGGCAGCGCCGGGGCATCCGCTGGGGGATGGCCGCGTCAAGGTCCGGGGTGTCCGTCCACGCACCGAACGCCCTCACAGCGGCGCGGTGCCGGTTCCACGTGGACGCCGCCACGCCGCCCCACGAGAGGCGGAAGGCACCGGCAATCTGATCGGCCGTCAGTGAGGTGAGCGGCATCCCCACTCCCAGAGCCAGCCGCAGTCGCCACAACGTCTGTCCGTACGAGCGGGCCGTCGCCGGTGCGAGCCGGTCCTGGGCCAGGAACGCGTCGATGGCCTCCCCGAACGTCGGCGTGGATGCGTCCCCGACCGGGATCGCCTCGGCACGCCGCGTCAGGTACGCGCTTTCGGCGGCGTTCCGGGTCAGCAGCGCCGCACGCTCGAACTCGCGGCGGGCTTCTTCGCCGCGCCCCAGGCGCAGCAGCAGGTCGCCGCGCACGCCGGGGAGCAGGTGGTAGTCGCGGAGCGCAGGGTCGGGGGCGAGCGTGTCGACGAGGGCGAGGCCGGCTGCGGGGCCGTCCGCCATGCCCACCGCGACCGCCTGGTTGAGCCGCACCACGGCGGTGGGTAGGAGGCGGGCGAGGGCGGCGTACAGTCCGGAAATCCGTGCCCAGTCGGTCTCCTCGGCGGTGCGTGCCTGGGCGTGGCAGATGGCGATCGCGGCCTGCAGTACGTAGGGACCTGGCTGGCCGGGTGTACCGGCCGCGCGAGCCCGCAGCATCGCCGCGAAGCCGCGACGGATGAGCAAGGGGTCCCAGCGTCCCCGGTTCTGCATGTGCAGCGGAACCGGTTCGCCGGCGGGGCCGGTGCGGGCCGCCGTGCGGGAGGCATGGACCTCCATGAGCGCCACCAGGCCGTGTACTTCCGCCTCGTCGGGTACCGACCGGGCGAGCAGGCGTCCCAGCCGCAGCGCCTCCAGGCACAGGCCGGGCCGCATCAGGTCGTCGCCCGAGGTCGCCGAGTAGCCCTCGTTGAAGATCAGGTAGACGACCTCCAGGACGGAGGCGAGGCGTTCGGTCAGCTCGGCGCCGTCCGGTAGTTCGAACGGCACCCGCTCCTCGGCGAGTGTGCGCTTCGCCGTGGCGATGCGGCGGGCGATCAGCGGCTCGGCGGTGAGGAACGCGCGGGCGATCTCGGACGCGGTGAGTCCGCCGAGCAGCCGCAGGGTCAGGGCGACGCGTGCCTCGGTCGGTAGGACCGAGTGGCAGGAGACGAACATCAGCCGTAGCACGTCGTCCTGCTCTGAGGCGGGATCGGCGGACTCGGCGGACTCAAGATCGTGGTCGACGCCGCCGTCGCCATCACCGTCGAGCCGCTGCTGCTCGGCCAGTTCGTGCGCGAGCGTCTCGCCGTGCTCGGCCAACCGCCGGTCGCGGCGGATGTGGTCGACAGCGCGGCGCTTGGCGACGGTGGTGAGCCAGGCGCCCGGATTGTCCGGGATTCCAGACTCGGGCCACCGTTCCAGCGCCGCGACCAGCGCGTCCTGTGCCAATTCCTCGGCCACGCCGACGTCGCGCACCATGCGGGTGAGCGCGGCGACGATACGGGCCGACTCCATCTTCCAGATCGCGTCGACCGTGCGGTGGACGTCCGTCACGGACCGAAGACCTGCTGGATCATGCTCTCGCCGTCACCGACGATCTTCCGGAACCGGCGGCCCAGTTCCACCGCCTCCTCCTGGGAGCGGACCTCGATGAGGGCGAAGCCGACGACGGCCTCCTTCGACTCGGCGAACGGGCCGTCCGTGACGGTGATGACGCCGCCCTCGGAGACCAGCCGGACACCTCCCGGTTCGAGCCCGCCGGTGGCCAGCAGCGCACCTGCGGCGCTCAGCTCCTCGATGAAGGCGCCCATCTCGGCGAAGAGCTTCTCGTCGGGGACCTTCGCCGTCTCCGAGGCCTTGGTCGTCATCAAGTAGCGCATGGTGTCTCTCCGGTTTCGTCCTGCCCGGCCGGATCGCCGGGGCGTACTGACACGTCGTACCGACGATGTGACAGGGAATTCGCTGATTCCCTGTTGTATCAGCGGATCGACGTCGGTGTGAGCCCCACGGAAGAAGTCCGAGGCCCGCCCGCCCCTCGAAGGAGCCCGTCGTGACCACCAGCACCCGCTTCCCGCACGCCACAGCCACAGCCACCACAGCGGCAGCGGCCGCCGACCAGGCTCGCCCCGCTGCCCGGCGCGGCTCGGTCGGCACCCGTCGGCTGCTCGCCTGCGCTGCCGTCGCCGGTCCACTGTGGGTGGCCGTGTCGGTCGCCCAGGCACTCACCCGCGAGGGGTTCGAGCCGACCCGGCACGCGCTCAGCCAGCTGGCCACCGGATCGCTCGGCTGGCTGCAGATCACCAACTTCGTGATCGCCGGGATCCTGGCCACGGTGGGCGCGGCCGGACTGCGCCGGGTCATGCAGGGGACGGCCGGTGGTGTCGCGGTGCCGCGGCTGGTCCGGGTGGTCGGGGTCGGCATGGTCGCCGCCGGGCTGCTCACGATGGACCCGGCGGACGCCTTTCCGGTGGGCACGCCGGAGGGCATCCCGCAGTCGATGAGCTGGCACGCGTACGGACACATGGCCGCCGGGTCGATCACCTTCGCCTCGCTGATCGCCGCGGGCTACCTGTTCGGTCGGCACTTCTCCCGGCTCGGCAACCGGCGGCTCGCGGTGGTCTCCCGCGTCTCCGCCACGGTGATGCTGGCCGGCGACGCCTGGTCGATGAGCGGTGGTAAGGCGGGCGCGCTGACCATGGCCATTGGCACGACCGTCATGTTCACGCTGCTCGCGTACGTGGCCGCGCACTACCGGCGTACTGCCTGAGGGCCACCGCCAAAGGTCTCCATGACCAGCAACCAAGTCACCAGCAACTAAATGACCAGCAACCAAATCATCAGCAACCCACGAGGAAGCGAGACAGTTCGATGCGCATTGTGATGGGTGAATTCGTCAGCCTGGACGGCGTCATGCAGGCCCCTGGCGGCCCCGACGAGGACACCGACGGAGGGTTCGCCCACGGCGGCTGGACGCACCCGTTCTTCGACCCGCAGGTGATGGGCGGCGCCCTCGCCGAGTGGGCCGCCGACACCGACGGGCTGCTCTTCGGACGCCGCACGTGGCAGACCATGGCCGCGGCGTGGCCGGAGCGGGCCGGTGACCCCTTCGCCGACCACATGAACTCGGTAGCCAAGTACGTCGTCTCCAGCACCCTGGGCGAAGCCGACCTGACGTGGAACAACACCACCCGCATACCCGGCGACCAGGCACTCGACCAGATCCGGAAGCTGCGTGACACCGAGGGCCGGGACCTGGTGGTGATGGGCAGCCTTACGCTCGCCCGCACCCTCCTGAGCGAAGGGCTGGTCGACGAACTGCGGCTCATGATCATGCCGGTGCTGCTCGGCGGCGGAAAGACGATCTACCCGGCCGACGGCGCGCTGCGCACGCTTGAGCTGATCTCGACCGTGGTCAGCAGCACGGGCGTGCACGTGTGCACCTACCGACCGGCGGCCGCAGGGTAGCCCGCGCCCGGGATGGGGTTCTCACCGCGCGGCCGGGTACGCACCCGGCCGCGCGGTGGCCCACCCGAGCGGCCTGGTGGGCATCAACTCTCTCCATCGAATCGGCCGTGAGACGCTGCAGGCCATGGGAATCGTGGACGGGCTGTCATCGCCTGCCGGTCGAGCTCACAACCTGCGTGCCCATGCGACTCCGTCACCAAGGACCACTCGTCCAGCTCGCCTTGCGGAAGCCGCCCGCACCACAGTCCCGTACCAGGCACGACCGCTGACCCGCATGGGCCCCGACCGCAGAGCGGTCGGGGCCCATGCGGGTGCCTCCAGTGGCCCGCGGTGTCCAGGGACAAGTCCGCAGGGGCGTGCGTTCGCCGATGACGAGCTCATGATTGATCTTCCACTGGTGTCCAGTCGGCTGGCCGGGCTGCCGCGTGAGGCGCGTGGCTATCCGGTTTCTGCGGAGAACGGCAGGGTACGGGCCAAGCCGCAGCTGGCGCTCCAGCTGCTACCGACTCGCGCAGACCCGGGCCCGGGCCCAACAAGCAGCGATGGTCTGACTGTGGATGATCACGTCATTCCCCAGGAGCTGGCCAATGGGCCTTCGGGCGGAGTGTCCATTCTGCGTGCATGGGAAAACCTTTCGACGAGCCGGGCCGGACCGACCATGATCCGCACTCGTGACGGTGCACAAGCAGTTCCTGGTCCGGGCCGCGGCTCCGTACGAGAGTGGAGCGACCCCTGCGACGAGGAGAGCCCCGGCGACGAATCGCCCGGCTCGCCGCCGCAGAAGGAGTTCTGCGGCCCCGCCCTTGAGTACGCCGTCCCGTTGACCGTGTACGCCGGGGCGGAATGTTCCACGCTCGGCTGGTCGTACGGCGCAGCGCCCTGGCACACCGAGGCCACCATGGGCCTCGGCGAGCAGCAAGCCTTCGAAGCGGCCTTCTGGCGTACGACATCGACCTCACCCCAGTCGCCGAACCTGTCACCGTCCCCCCCAGGGCGTGGCCGTACGGGGGCTCGCCGAGGGGTACGGCGGCGTCGGCACCCTGCACGTCCCGGCCGGCGTTGCCGCGCTGCTCGGCTGCTGCAACGTCGTACAAGAAGACCCCGCCACGGGAGCTCTGCGCACTCTCGCCGGGAACTGCGCGGTGATCGGAGCCGGTTACTCCGCCATGAACACCGGCACCCCCGCCGAGCCCGGCACTGCCTGGCTCTACATCACCGGCTCGCTCGTCATCCGCCGAGGACCTCTGCTGACCGCCCCGACCAGGCCGGGGCGTCGGTCAAGTACTGCACGAACGACCACCGCATCCTCGTTGAGCGGACCTACGTCGTTGGCACGACCTGCACCGTGTGCGCGATCCAGATCAAGGTGGCGAACTGCTGTGACTGACCTGATCCACGTCCAACCCGCCCCGAACGCCGCACGGACTTCGCCCGCTGGGCGGTCGCTCAGAATCCCAAGCTGGATACCGTGGGCCCGAACACCTTTAGCCTCGCGCTTTCACGCGGCTGGGTGTCCGATGCATGATCGGAAACGCGAAGAGTGCTCCTGACCTGTAACGATGGGACTTGTCTAGGGTCCGGGTCGTCGCGTGAAAGAAGCACTCCTCAGGTGAAGAAGCGTATCGGGTCCTATCCGCGTGTCCGCATCGAGGGCGGTGGCCGGGCGGTGGTCTCCCAGGCCGGAGGGGTGCTTCTGGTCGAGACGGTCCGCAAGAGCGGCCTGGACGCCGCGATATCGGCGGCGCTCGCGCCGTCGCGGCGGCCTCGGGCGGTGCATGATCCGGGGAAGATCCTGCTGGACGTGGCCCTGGCGGTCGCGCTGGGCGGGGACTGCCTCGCGGATGTCGCGATGCTGCGGGCCGAACGGCCGTGTTCGGGCCGGTGGCCTCCGACCCGACCGTCTCCCGGCTCATCGACAAGCTCGCCGTGGGCGGGCTGAAGACTCTGACCGCGATCCGGTCGGCGCGGGCCGAAGTGCGAGAGCGGGTCTGGAAGTTGGCTGGCTCCTCGTCGCCGGACGCGGGCGGTCAGGTGATCGTGGACCTGGACGGGGTGCTGGTCCTGGCTCACTCCGACAAGCAGGACGCGGCCGCTACCTGGAAGGAGTCCTACGGACATCATCCGCTGATGGGTTTCGTCGACCACGGACGCGGCGGCACCGGGGAGCCGGTGGCCGCGCTGCTACGGCCCGGGAACGCGGGCAGCAACACCGCTGCCGACCACATCACCGCCACCCAACTCGCCCTGGCCCAGCTCCCAAAACGTCACCGGTGAGGCCGGTCCAGACTGATTCGTACGGACTCCGCGGGCGGCACCCACGAGTTCGTCGCTTGGCTCTCGAAGCGGGGCCGGTGGCTGTCGTACTCGGTCGGGATGACCATCACCGACACCATTCACCAGGCCGTCCTGAAGGTCCCCGCCTCCGCCTGGACGCCCGCCGTCGAGCCCGGCGGCGAGATCCGCGACGGCGCCTGGACCGCCGAGCTCGACGGCGACGTCCTGAAGGGATGGCCGGGAGGGATGCGGCTGATCGTCCGCAAGGAACGGCGCACCCCGGCGCCCAGTTGCGGTTCACCGACGCCGACGGACTGCGGCTGACCTGCTTCGCCACCAACACCACCGACGTCCCGATCGCCGCCCTGGAACTGCGGCACCGCCAGCGCGCGCGGGCCGAGGACCGCATCCGCAATGCGCGCGCCACCGGCTTGCGCAACCTGCCCCTGCACGACACCGCGCAAAACCAGATCTGGCTGGAGATCGTCCAGCTCGCCCTCGACCTGCTGGCCTGGCTGCCGATGCTCGCCCTGACCGGCAAGCCGAGGCTCTGGGAGCCCCGCCGCCTGCGGCTGCGACTGTTCTCCGCCGCCGCCCAGCTCGTCACCACCGCCCGCCGCCGGCACCTGAGATTCAGCAGTCACTGGCCCTGGACCGACGTGATCACAGGCGCGATCCAGCGACTCGACGCACTCCCGAATCCTGGATGACCAGCAGCAACGGCCCGTCCCGACGAACTCGAACCGCTCACCGGAGCCGTGGAACCCGGCGCACACCCGACGCGACAGCCGGGTCATCGTCCTACCCGTCACCGACCCGACAAGCCGAAACGGACCGCCGGAGAATCCGACGGCCCGGCACGAAAGATCGAGTTTAGCTCGTACGTCGGGTGGCGCTTGGAGGCGTTGAAATAGCCCCAGACTCATTCGTGATGTCTGCGATAAAACGCGCAAATCAGATGGAATAGCTTTTGTTCCTGGACGCTTTTGGTGCGGATATGGCCCCTTTAGGGAGAGGCTCTACCGGGCTGCATGTCCAAAGTGGGAGTGGATTTGCAGACCATGTTGAGGCCGCCATGCCGAACGACTGCGCATGGCCTTGTTCTCGTCATGTCGGGGACGTGCGTTTTTGGACACGTCGTGACTTGAATTCGTCGGTGGCGGCGCCGACGGTCGGCTGCCTGCCAAAAAATGGCTCTTCTCATTCGTCGCTCGCAAAGCTAATGTTGCGCGAGTCAGTGGATGGAATGAGAGAAAGCGTGTTGATATGCGAGCGGGAAGACTTACGGCGGTGGGCGCAGCACTGGGAGCGTTCGCGGCAACCGGACTCCTCATGGCGGCGCCGGCGAGTGCATCGTCCGACCCCGTTGCGAGTTGCCGCAATTTGACATTCAATGGGCAATGTCTGGTTCTGTACTACAACAGCGGGTTGGGGGGATCCAGCCTCACGTATGAAGGCACGACGAGCGTCGCCGACATGGCGGGAGACAAGTTCCTCACCTCCGGTTCCGGTCAGGGGCAGTACGTCAAGAACAATGCGGCCTCGGCCAAGAATATGACCTCGCAAGGATTTTGGGTCAGCATCTACTTCAACTCGTACCAGGATGGTCCTTGCGACACCATCGCACCGAACAAGAGCACTTCGCAGCTGAGGAACACGTACAACGAGAACGCCTCTGCCCATTCGGGCAAGGGATCGGGTTGCTACGTCTTTAACTGATCGTTTCTGTTGTTGATCGATGTGACGGAGGGGCTCTGGGGCCCCTCCGTCGCGTGTGCACGTACCGAAGGTCTGTGGCGTGGATAGGTTTTGCCGAATGCAATCCTGGATCAGAAACTCCGTGATCGTAGCGATCTCCGGCGGCCTGCTCGTCGCTCTATCCGGATGTGCCTCCGGGGAAGAGCCTCATGCAGAGCAGCAGGAAAGTTCGAGTAGCGCACCCAAGCACCGGACTCGTGAGGCGAACCGCGGGCCGAGTGCGCGACTTCCCATTGCGCGCTACAGCCTTACGGACGAGGAAGCCGTGCTGCTCTCGAGGGCCGAGCGCCGACTCATCGGTGCATGCATGAAGAGGTACGGCTTGCCCTATGAAGAGGCCACCGTGGATCCTCCAGGACTCTCCGATCGTAGATATGGCCTCGCTGACAGGGTGGAGGCTCAGAATTCCGGATATCACCCTCCTGAATTCACCGGGAATGAGACCGTGAAACAGGCGCAGGAATCCATGCCAGTCCTGATGGGGCAGGTTTCCTCGTACCAGGGGAAGCCTGTTCCGTCAGGCGGTTGCGTAGAGGAAGCCGGTAGGCGTGTCCAAGGTGCCCCTGCTCCTCAGGATGCGGTGCAGGCCGCCACCGAAATATCACGCAGTAGTTTCGAGGAATCGCGTTCGGATCCAGGGGTTCGGAAAGTCGTATCCGCGTGGTCTCAGTGCATGAAGAGCAAGGGGTATTCCTACCCGTCTCCAGCTGATTCAGCGGCGGCCTTCGTCGAGAAGGCCGAAGTGACACGCGAGGAGAAGAGGGCTGCCACCGCTGATGTCTCCTGCAAGGACGAAACGGGACTCATCGACATATGGCTGCGGGTGGAGACGCGAATCCAGGAGGAAGAACTGATGCCTAGGCGTGAGCTGCTCTCCGTGCTGGAAAAGCGTCACCGGCAACAAGTCGAAGGAGCTACTGCAATCCTTTCGAGCACCGAATCACCCAACGGTTCTTGATGAGGGTGAGCCTTCTCGGTAGCCAGAAGGCGAGTGGCATCGGGCCGGTAGGGAGCGCCCGGCCCAACCCGACGGGTCAGGCACGACGTGCAGGGGCGGCGCGCAGGGTGCCGCGTCAGGGATCCCCGGGCGGTAGTGGGCGTATTCGGCAGCGGGTGTTCCGAACCGCTGCCGGCCCGGCTACAGGCCCAGCAGGGGTTCCCGGACGCCTAGCGCCTGACGTACGCCTGCGATGTCAGCACCTCGTGCGCTACCTGACGGAGGTGCAGGTGCGGTACCGGTGAAGCAGTGCCTCATCAGGGAGGAAGGCAAACGGCGGTCTACGTAGCAGCCGTTGCAGAGTCGGTTAATGTCCGAGCATGGCAAAGAAGGACGTACTCGGGGCAGCGCCAGACGACCCTGTGGCAGCCAAGTGGCAGGTCGTGCGGGACATGGACGCGAACCTCATCGACACGGCCCTGGTAGAGGCGGCATACGCAATCCCTGCCCTCCGGGCTCTGTTTCCGCTGGTCAGCCATGGATCGCTGCAGTTCAGCCGGTGCACCTGCTTCCCTTGGTCGCAAGACCTGCCCTCGATCTTCCCCCACGGCGAACGGCACTTCCGGGTTCTTTGGCCGCATGAGCCGCGCGGTTCGGGGCGGGAGCAGGGCGGTGGCGCTGTTACTGCCGATGAGGCCGTGGAACTCGTAGCCTCGCACCTCCCTCCGGGCTGTGGTCCTGCCCTTGACGGCACGCCCGACGACCTCGAATCGCTCGGCCGAGTCGAATAGCGTGTCCGGCTGCGGTGCGTACGAGCGGGTGCGGCCCGGCTCACTTTCGGCGGAACGCCGATCAGCAGATCAGTGGCTGGTCGACTTTAGGTGCGTCGCCTGAGCTCGCTGCCGACACCAAGGACGACTGCCAAGCGCAGGCCGCCGCCCTGCAGCCACCCGGCCGGGAACCAGTCGTCGTGCATGCACGTCAGGTTCGGTTCAGTCCCCCACCCGGCCGGTGTCGTACGCCCACATCGCGATCTCGACCCTGTTTCGGGCGCCGATTTTGGTCAGCAGGCTGGCGACGTGGGTCTTGGCGGTCGTCAAGCCGATGAATAGCTCGGCGGCGATCTCGGCGTTCGTGCGGCCACGGGCGACCAGCGTCAGTACCTCCTCCTCGCGTTCGGTGAGCGGCTCGATCGGTTGGGTCCGTCGGCTCGACGGTTCCCTGGCGGCGAGGGTGGCTAGCAGCCGCCGGGTGATGTTCGGCGCGATCAGGGCATCGCCGACGGCGGCGGCATGGACGGCCTGGACGAGCAGCGCCGGCCCGGCGTCCTTGAGCAGAAAGCCTCGGGCGCCGGCCCGGAGCGCGCCGTGGACGTACTCGTCGAGGTCGAATGTCGTGATCACCACTACCGCGATCGGGTCCGGGACGCCCCGCCCTGCGAGGAGCTCGGTCACCTCGATGCCGTCGAGCCCGGGCATCTGGATGTCGACCAGGCACACGTCGGGGCGGAGCCGATGCGCCAGCTCGACGGCGGCGTGGCCGTCGGCGGCCTGGCCGACGACCTCGATGTCGGGCTGCGCGTCAAGGATCATCGACAGGCCGGTGCGCACCAGATCTTGGTCGTCGGCCACCAGCACGCGCACCGTCATCGGCGTACCTTCGTCGGCAGTTCGGCGTCGACCGTCCACCCGCCCTCGGGCGCCGGCCCGGCACGCAGCGTGCCGCCGAGCAGCTGCACGCGCTCGGTCATCCCCAGCAGCCCGAAGCCGTGGTTCACCGACCGTGCCGGGTCGATCTGTCCGTCGTCGGTCACGCGTAGTCGCAGCCTTCCCGCGCCCCCGACGACCCGGATCTCCACACGCGAGGCGTTGCGGGCGTGCCGCAGGGCGTTGGTCAGCGCCTCTTGCGCCAGCCGGTAGACCGCCGCGTCGACCCGGGGCGGAAGTTCGTCCAGGTCATCTGGCAACTCTACGTCGACGACCGGGACCGGGGCGCGTCGGGCGAGGGACACCAGGTCGGCAACGCCGGGCTGGGGGGCGTACTCCGCCGGCGCTCCGTCGCGCAGCACCCGGACCATCGCCCGCATCTCCGCGAGTGTCCGCGACGCTTCCCCTTCGATGACCGCCAGCGCCTCGAGCGCCGCTTCAGGTCGCTGCCCGGCCATCGCCCGGCCCGCCTGCGCCTGCACAGCGATCGCCGAGACGTGGTGGGCGACCATGTCGTGCAGCTCGCGCGCGAGGCCGACCCGCTCCTCGCTGCGGCTCTGGTCCAACGCCCGGCGCCAGCTCTCGGCGCGGTAGCGGAACGCCGCTCCGTCCGCCGCCGCCGCCAGGACGGCGAACCCGCCGATGACGTCGGCCGGCCCGGTGTAGTCGGCGACCGTACCGATTCCCGCAGCGACCGCCACCACCGCCAGGCCGATGACGATCTCGCGCCCTGAGCCCCAGCGGACCAGCGCGTAGACGAGCACCAGGATGTAGATCATCGTGTCGAGGCCCACGCTCGGGGCCCCGCCCAGCAGGCTGGCCAGTCCCAACGCCATCACGGTGCCGAAGGCCACCACGACACAGGCCAACGGGTGGGTACGCCGCCACAGCAGCACCGGCGCAAGTCCGACCGCCACGATCGTCGCGAACGGCCGCCAGGCGACGTCGTCCCGGAGGACTCCCTCGAGCAGCGCCGTCACCATCAACACCCCGACCAGCACCCAGTCGCGCGACACCCGTTCGGGTGCGTCCGTGGCGCGGGGCTCGGCCCACAGCGAACTCAGGGCATTGGTAGTCACACACTCAGCCTAGGGACCGCCGAGGCGTCGGGGACCGACCGAAAGAACGAGACGCCGCTCCTCCCAACGGCCGAGGCGTGTCCGGCCTCGACACTGATGTGCCCGCCGCCGGGCTCAGCGATCGTGGACCTACCGATTCTCACCACAACAACGGAGCCTACGATGAGAACACGTCAACCCACCGCCACCGCACTGGAAGACCCGCGGATCCCGGTGAGAGCCAAGCTCGCCGCAGCGTGGACAAGCTTCACGTTCCTGTACGTCTACGTGGACATTCTCGCCTTCTTCAAGCCCGGCGTCATCGAGGACATCGAGGGCGGCGTCGTCTGGGAGTTCGACATCAGCCAGACGTTGTTGACCGCCTTCCTCGCGCTCATGGCGATCCCGATCCTCATGGTCGTGCTGTCGATGACGCTGCCCGCCCGGGCGAACCGCATCACGAACCTCATCGTGGCCTCGGTACAGGTCCCCTTCGCGGCATTCAACGCGGTGGGCGAGTCCTGGACGTACTTCTACGGCCTTGGCGTCGCACTGGAAGTGATCGTTCTCGCCCTCATCCTGCGGTACGCCTGGACCTGGCCCCGCACCACACCGTCGGCGACCATGGCGACCAGCCCGGGACCGTGAAACCGTTCGCGCCCAGCAGCAAGCGTGAACCCAAGAGCAGTCCCCGTCCTGTTCGGAGCCAACTGCCTCGGTGCCGCGGTGTGGGCCTCCTGGCGGTGGGACACCAACTACCACTGGGACGTCGCGTGGGGGCCTTCCAAGGCCCCTACCGGCAGGTCAGGTCATCGGAAGCGCACACAGGCCCACCGCATCGTCGACACCGACCCCAAGCGCGGCAACGTCACTGGCACCCGCCACGACGAGCCGACGTATCAGGTCCGAGTCCCCACCGAACCATGCGGTTGATCATGGGACTGGACCGGCCGACTTCGGGCACCGTCACGGTCAACGGCAAGCCCTACGGGCAGCACCGTTCCCCGCTGCGGGAGGTCGGCGCCCTGCTCGACGCCAAGGCCGTGCACCCCGGCCGCAGCGCCCGCTCGCACCTGCGCACGATGGCCGCCACCCACAACATCAAGACCTCCCGCGTCAGCGAGGTCATCGAGATGACTGGCCTGGCCGGGGCCGCGACCAAGCGCGTCGGCGGGTTCTCCCTCGGCATGAGCCAACGCCTGGGCATCGCCGCCGCACTCTTGCGTGACCCCCGAACGCTCATCCTCGACGAGCCGGTCAACGGGCTCGACCCCGAGGGCGTGCACTGGGTTCGCCGGCTGGCGCGCGACCTGGCCGCCGAGCCAAGAGAAGGTGCGCTCGATCGCCCACCGCTTGGGCTGGACCTGGAAGCCGCGCTGGCCCCGGTCTTTACAAGAGACGTCCAGCTCGCGGCCGAGGATCTGAGCGGTCCAATCGACCAGGCGGCCGGCGAAGCTCAGGTCCGCCTAGATCTTCTTCACACCCGGGTGGTCGAGGCGGGCCCACAGGTCCTGGAAGTCGTCCGTGACGGTTTCCCTGGAGTCCCTGGCTGGCCCAGATCCGGACCCCGTTCGGAGGGACCGCGGTCCGCTGGTGCGGTGACCAAGACGCGGCGCCGGGCACGTACCACGTCGAGTGGACGGTCGACGAGGACATCGTCTGGGCGCGGAACGCGAAGCCGGCTGTCGACGTCGGACCGGTGCCGGCACGTGGGTCGAGCTCTTCCCTGAGCGCGAGAAGATCGCTCTCCACCCGTACGAACTGTGACCAGAGCTGACCGGTGTGGCCGGACCTGTCCACCGACGTCGGATGCGAGGCCCGCAGTTGCTATCCCATGACCGCTCGGGCCGCGTCGAGAAAGGCCAGCCTGTTGTCCTCCAGGTAGTCGCGCACGCTCTCACCGTCGGGCAAGCCTTCCCATACGGTCCGGTTGAGGTCGAGGAAGTACTGACGCGCCGCATCGTGCACGGCCAGCGGAAACTGGACACGGATCAGCCGTTCCGCGACCCAGAGCCTGTTCATGGAATCTCGGGTCGTGAGGAACCATGGAGTCGTGTCGTCCCACTCGTCCGGCCGGCTGAAGGCCGCACGCTCCGCCTCGGCCCCCACCTCGACGAACCGTTCCAGCAGCGTGAGTCGCTCCGCGCGCCGGGCTTCCGACAGCTCGGTCTGCTGTCGGCGCTGCTCCGTCCGCTCAGCCGACCGCTGTGTCGCGAACTGGACGAGGAAGGACAGCGCGCCCCCGAGCGCGACGCCGCCCAACGATATGAGTGACACCCAGACTTGACCTGACATGGCAGCCATCGTTCCACGGTGTTCGATCTGTAGGCGCTGCCTTTCAGATGATCTCCGAGGTGCTGCGGACACGGTCGGTCGCGGCGTCCCTCCAGGTCGGTTCTGAGTGAGCGACCCCGCCCCTGCCGTGCTCGGTCGGCTGCCATGGACGTTCGTAGGAGCCGGCGTCCGTGGGCTCCGGATCGGCTTCGTGATGCCCGTCCGGGCGCCTGGCGCAGGAGGGTGATCGTTCGTCAAAGGCCGTTGTCAGTGCCTCCCCATAGATTGAAAGCATCACTCGGGGAGCCTCGGAGAGGGAGCAAACGTGGCCGCCAACAGGATCCAACACAAGGTGAATCACGTCGCGCTGGTAGTGGACTGTTCGGGTTCCATGCGCCAGCACGAGAACCAGCTCATCCGCGTCGTCGACGAGTTCGTCGCGGGACTGAAGGCCGAGTCGGACAGTCTCGGTCATGAGACCCGTATCAGCCTCTACTCCTTCGACCACAAGGTGGAGAACCTGGTCTGGGACATGGACGTGAAGCATCTGCCGTCCATGAGGGGTCTGTACAAGGTCAACAACGGTGCAACGGCCCTCATCGAGGCGTCGCTGAAGTCCCTGGACGACCTGGGCCACATCTGGGAGGAGTACGGAGAGCACAGCTTCCTCCAGATCGTGGTGACGGACGGCGAGGAGAACGCCTCCGGTGGCGACAGGCGGCACGACGGCGACATGACGATCCTCGGCCCCTGGCTCGACAAGATCGCGGCGAAGATGGGCAGGCTTCCGGGCCACTGGACTTCCGCGATCCTCGTTCCGAACTCCCTGGCGAAGCGAACCGCCCAGAACTACGGTTTTCCGGCCGGCAACATCGCCATCTGGGATGCGGACTCCCAGGAGGGTGTCGAGGAAGCGATCGGCACCGTGCGCGCCGCTGCGACCAGCTTCCTTCGGGGCCGCGAACAGGGAGTGCGCGGCACGAAGAACCTGTTCGCCGTCGGCCAGGACATATCGGTCGACGACGTGCGGACGAACCTCGAACCGATCCCGGCCGACAGGTACCGGCTCTTGAAGGTCGACAAGGAGATGGAGATTCGCCCCTTCGTTGATTCGCACCCGGGCGTGACGTATCAACGCGGTTCTTGCTACTACCAGTTGGGCACCCGGGCTCAGGTCCAGCCGAACAAGGAAGTCATCGTGGTCGAGAAGGACACCGACCGCGCCTACACGGGCGACGCGGCGCGCAGTCTCCTGTTCGGTACGGGCATCCGGGGGACCGTCTCCGTGAAGGCGGGTAGCAATCCCACGTTGGAGGTCTATGTGCAGAGCCTTTCGGTGAACAGGAAGCTCAAGCCGGACACACGTCTGCTCATCATGCTCTGAGATACAGGACAAGGGTGACGAGCGCGGGGGCGGGGCTCGGTCACTCAGTCTCAGCCGGAGTCGTGGACTTGAACCGATGCCGGCTCGGCGAGCGCAGGCGTGCACACCCCGGCTGCTGCCCTGGCGGATCTGTCTTGACGTCTGGACGTCGTGACCAGGAATGGCGTTCGCTCAGTGGTGGGCTGGCGCTGTCACGTCGGAAGAGCGAGAGGCAGCCACGGACTACGAGATCTGGTGGGAACCAGATGCGCTCGTGCTCCCTATGGGGGAGACCTCTTGGACGTGGCTGCTGTACAGGCGAGAGCCTGGTCCTGCGAGCACCTGAGTACCTCGGCAACCATTCCGGCCCCGTGCGGGTCCCCCATACCGGGGCCCGCACGGGGCCGCGGTATGCGCGAGGACGGAGGAGCGCCGTGGGGGTCCGCAAGGTGGCAAAGGGCATCGGGGAGTTCCTGAAGGAGACGGTCGGGGAAGCCGTCGCTGAGGCGTTGCTCGGGCTGCTTGCCTGTGCCCTGCTCGCCTGCCTGGTTCTTGTCGCCTACCTGAGCTGGTCCTTCAGCCCGCGCTTGGCCTTCGTGGGTGCTGCACTGCTCAGCCTCTTCCTCGCCCACGGTGCCTGGGGGACCTTTCGGGACCCCGCGAAGGGACGCCGCCGTCGGGGCGTCGCCTCCGTGACCATGACCGGATTCACCCTGACCGCGGCGACGGCCATCTTCCTGCTGTTCTACGCCTCGGGCTGCGACTGCCTGTGAATGCCGATCGCGGCTGTGTGGCTCCGCAGTGTGCCGACTGACCGGCTCTTCCCCTTGTCAGCCGGCGAGGGTGAAGTTGTGCAGGCGCGCGATGTCCAGCAAGGCCGGCACCAACCACACCGCAGTGACGACGATGGCGAGGTGTCGGCCGTTGTCATACGTGGGTGAGCAGGCGCTCCAACGGACGAGGAACGCGCTCAAGGTCCAGGTGCGCGATGAGTGCCCGCGCGTAGAGTGCCTTGCGACCGCTGTGCGTGCCCATGAAACGGCGCAGTTGGTGCTCCACAGGCCGTTCCCGCTGTGCCGGCTGGCCCTGAAAGGTGTGGAAGGGGCGCATCTCGCCCTGAGCCTCGATCACCTGCTGCACGCCGTCGGCCCCGAGAGCGCGGATCAGCTCGTCCTCCAGGTCGGCGACGCACACGTGGAACCCGAGTGTCTCCAGTCCGGCGTGCGTGAGGCCGGACCCGAGCCCGACCCGTTGCAGGTGATGCCGGAAATGCCGTTCCTCGCCGATGTCGCAGAGACCGGCCAGCGGAAGGTCGAGGCCGGGTGGACCGCACGCGTCCAGGAAACGTCCGATGCTCGTCGCACCTCCGAGAGGCACCACCGCGATGCCTTCCTCACCGAGATCGCGGCCGTAACGGGTGGCCAGCGCTTCGAGTGCGACCTGATCGCTGCTCCCCTCGACGAGCACGATGGTCCGCACATCGCCGGCCAGCCGGCGCGCCTCTGCGGCGGCCCCCTGTGCCCCGGCGCCACCGGCAGCCCACGCGACCAGCGCCTGGCGGAATGGCCTCAACTCGTCCACAAGACCTCGCTTTCCGACGCCATCCTGGCACGGTCGAGTTCCCGTACGCACGCCTGTTTTCCTGCGGCTATGGCTTCAAGAAGACGGAGGTCTCCGGCCAACTGGACTGTCTGCTGGCTTCCCACTACCGGCTTCCCGGCGCGAAGCCCGGGCTGCAGCCGATGGCCCCCACCCTGCTCGGGACTCATGTGCCTAGGATTCGGTCGTGAACGACAGCACACCCGACGTACGGATCAGGTCGGCCGGCCCGGCCGACGTACCAGCCATTCTCGACATGCTCGACTCCGCCGTGGCCTGGATGAACGATCGCGGCAACACCGAGCAGTGGGGCACGACACCGTATTCGCAGAAGCCCGGCGGGCCGGCGCGGGTCGAGCGGTACGTGATCGAGAACGACCCGTACATAGCGGAGTTGGACGGACTATCTGTCGGAGCCCTCGTGCTGGATGACGGGCCCAGTCCGCAGATGCCGATCGCACCGGCCGAGGAACCTGAGCGGTACGTACGGCTGTTGGTCTCGGACCGACGGTATGCCGGCCTGGGCATCGGAGCGGCGCTCCTGGCCCATGCCGCAGACGAGACCCGGCGGGCGGGCGTGGAGTTGCTGCGGGTCGACTGCTGGGCTGGTGGCGGGAGCGAACTGGTCGCGTTCTACGAGCGCAACGGGTTCACCGCCACCGACCGCTTCCAGTCCGGTGTCTGGCCGGGACAGGTGCTGGCCAGGCGGGTCTGCTGACGGCGCGGCCATGTACACGTAGTTCTCGTTGTGGTGGTCCGGATCGGCGGGCACTGGCATCCCGCTTCGTGATGGCGGCGTGGGCGCGGACATCTGCGGCAGTGACGTCCGGGCGTCCCCGCTCGCTGTGCGTCGTACGCGGGCCTGCCGAGTGACATGTGTCGACTCGGCGACCGCACTGCGTCCCGCGGCGAGCGGGGCAGTGATCCTGCGGTCACGTTCCTCGAAGACGAGGGCGTCCACCGCTTCGAAGTCCGCCGACCATGCCAGCCACCAAGTGCAGGGCAGCGTGATCGTCGCTGCGACGTCACCTGGTGGAACAAGCACGCTGTGAAGTTCGCTTGCGTGACTTCGTCGCTTGGGCCAACGTGGCCTGACATCGCAAGAAGGCAGGAAGATGACCACGCAGACGCACCCCGTCGACCACCAGCTCATCCAGGCCGCGGCCCACGTCGCGCGCACGCGCTGCCGGGGCGACAACCACACGATGGCTGCCGCAGCCCGCGCCCGGGACGGCCGAATCGTTACGGCCGTGAACGCCTACCACTTCACCGGAGGACCCTGCGCCGAGCTGGTCCTCATCGGCACGGCCGCCACCCAGGGCGTCTACGAGCTCGACACGATCGTCGCCGTGGGTGATCGCGACCGGGGGGTGGTTCCCCCGTGCGGCCGGTGCCGCCAAGTGCTCCTCGACTACTTCCCGGACGTGAAGGTCATCGTCGGTTCGGGCGACCGCATCCGAACCGTTCCCATCAGTGACTTGCTTCCCGAGACCTATGTCTGGGCCGACCACCAGCTCGACGCCGAGGGAACCGCGTCGCCCGGCGCGACCTGACCCGTCGGCCGCCAACAGGGCCAGCGAACGTTGCCTGATGCGGCACTGGAACGCTCACGGGCCGACAACGCGCTGACGCGAGACCTGCCAGAACGGATCAGGCCGTGGAAAACCGCTGAAGCAGCACCGGGGGGTTACGAGGGACGAAGAACGGGATCGATTGGTGCCAGGCTCTCGTGCAGCCGACGGGCCCCCCGGGCAACACGGTCGTCGGTGTCGTCCGACATCTCCTCGCAGAGCCGTAGCGCCTCGTCCAGGTCGGCCGAGAAGATGCTGAAGACATCGACGATCGCGGTGTGGATCCAGTCGGCGTGATTGTCGTTGGCGACTGCCAGGGCGGACGCGACTATCGCCAGTCCGGCCCTGTCCTTTCGCCGAAGCAGGCCCTCCGCGGTCCGCCGGGTGACGAAGGTGTCACCCGGGTCGAGCACAAGCCCGAGCAGCGGCTCCACGGCCTCCCGCATCTCGGCGAACCCCGCCAGGCTGTGACCGGCATCCGCTCGGTCACGCCAGTCGTCGCTTCGCCCGAGTTCGCCAAGCGTCTTGACGACCGCACGCCGCAGGTCACTGTCCATGTATCCCACCCCTCCCACGATTCCGCTCGACAGGTCATCGAGTCGCCCTACAGGATGATCGCCAGGAGATGCCCTGGCCGCCTGGCAGCCGTGACCGTGTGGTCAGGCGCCGAGGTGCGAACCGTCGCCGGTGCCCAAGAGGGGGACCCTGAGTCGGCGTTCGACGGCGTTGGGCAGTGACCACAGTTCGGTACGCAGCCTCCGGTCCTGCTCGCCCCGGAGGTCGGCCCGGCGGATCCCGGGCACGGCGACGGCCAGGGCGGCCAGGGACGCGGCCAGCCCTGCGCCGAGGAGGGCACCGGCGAGTGCGGCGCCGTCCGCCAGGGCGAACGGAAACGCGACCCCGAGGCAGAAGGCGCAGAGGCCGCCGAGGATCGCCACCATCCACCACAGCGGGGTGAGCGGGTGTTCGTCGCCCAGGTGGTCGATCAGCTGCCGGTCCACGGGACGTCGCCGGGCATACTCTTCGGCGGCGGCGAACAGTTCGGACCGCCCGCGCAGCGCCCACACGGCGCGTACGCCGACCCATACGACGGGCAGCACGAACAGCGTCACGAGCACCAGGCTCACCTGAACCGCCCGCGGCACCGGCACCCAGCCGGAAGCGTCGGACACCACGGATGCCACGGTGGCTCCCACGAGTACGGCACCTGCCGCGGTCGTGGCCACCAGCAGGCCCCGGGCCCGGCGCACCCGAGGGCTGAGGGGGAACTCGACCGCGTCCAACGTCTTCTCCGTTCGATGACCGCAGGTACTCTACGCAGCCGGTCCAGGAATGTGCACCAGCTCCTCGACGCCGAGGATCCTGGGCGCCGACGCAGGCCCGTAGCGCGAGGCGCCGTCACCTCCTCGCCGCCCGCCGGAGTGGCTGGGCGGCCGCGGGCACCGGCGCTACGGCATCTGGTGCGGGGAGCGGCGGACCGCAAGGACCGCCAGGTCGTCCTGTTGTGTTCCTGCGGTGAACTCACGCATGTCGTCGACGAGCGACCCGATGAGCCGGCCGGCGGTGACGTCGACGCGGCCGCCCAGGCGCGTTTCCAGCGGATAGAAGGTGCCCTCCGGTGAACGGGCCTCGGTCAGCCCGTCGGTGCACAGCAACAGCGTGGCCCCGGCAGGGAACGCGAACCAATCGACGGTACGCGGCTCGTCCACCAGGTTCGCCAAGCCGAGCGGTACGTGTTCGTTCCCCGCACCGACAACGCCGACGGCGCCGTCGTGCAGCAGGTACGGCGGGATGTGGCCGCAGGACACGACCTGGGTCTCGGTGCCCGTGTCCACTCCCAGGACGAGGGCGGTGACGAACCGTTCCGGCTCGCCGCGCTGTGCGGAGTAGTCGTTGTGGCGCACGACCGCCGCCTCGAGCGCGTCGACGAGCGCGGTCACCGTGGGCTCGCGGTGGGCGGCTTCACGGAAGGCGCCCACCACGTCGATGGCCATGCCGATGGCGGGCAGCCCCTTCCCCTGGACGTCCCCGATCAGCACCCGGGTGCCCCACGGGGTGGCCACCACGTCGTAGATGTCACCTCCGACGAGCTTGTCCTCCTGCAGCGGCTCGTACACGCCGTCCACCAGGACATCGTCGGTGAGCAGGGGGAGGGGGCGCAGGATCTGCCTCTGCATCGCGGCTGCGGTCGACCGCAGCCGTAGCAAAGCGGACTCGCGCGTGATCCGCACCCTGGCGCCGTAGACGGCCAACACACCGAAGCCGACGGCGAACAGGGCCAGGATCACCCGGTCGAGGAGATCCTCCCCGGACCGGAAGACCACGGGTGCGATGACGACAGCGCTCACCCAGACGGAGACCATCGCCGTCTGACGCGGGCTGCACAGCGAGGCGGCGAACGCCGGCAGGAACACCAGTAGGCCCAGAAGGAGGACGGCGGACCCGGTCAGCATGCCAAGGGCGACCACTACCGCTGTCGTTGCCAAGGTCGCCCCTACGACACTGCGCGTGGGAGGCGTGCGGATGGCGGTGACTTCGTCGCTGTCCGCCAAGCGCTGCGCCGAGGGCAGCGCTCCTCGCAACAAACGGAACATGCGGGCGTCCTCCAGCGGCGACGACGTCAGGCCAGTGCGAGTGCCGCACGCGGCAGCAGACAGGCGGCCTCGATCATCCATCCCGGCCGAGGGCCCGGAGGGAGGCTGGCCGGAGCCGTACCGAAGTGCGTCCGTACGGGGCACGGGCGCTGGGGATGCCCGCCGCGGGCCGCGCCCCAGCCGTGGCCCGGCTCGCTTGACCGGTGCACCGAGAGATGGGGCGGGTGCCAGGGCACGGAGCAGGTACGCGGTCCGTCGGCATCGAAGTCATCGCGCGGATGGCCGAACGGGCGGCCCCCCCCGGTGAGGGAGACCGCCCGATCGGACTGTGTGGTTACCGGACGTCGTAGGCGCGGGTGACGGTCTGGGTGACCGCGTTGCCCTTGGAGTCGGTGAGGCCGAGCTTCAGCATGACCTGCTTGCCGGTGGCACCGGTGTGGTCGAGGACTGCCGTCCACTTGCCGTCCTGCTGCGTGGCCGGCGCCTCGGTCCAGCTGGCGCCGCCGTCGTAGGAGTAGGACAGCGTGGCTTCGGTGATGGTGCCGGGGGTGTACCCGGCGTGACCCTCGGCCGAGAGGCCGACCCGGAGACCGCTCTGCGCGGGCAGCGTGTTCATACCGTCCACCGGCAGGTCGTACGCCGGGAAGAGGATCGGCAGGCCGCGGGAGTAGACGTCGGGCTCCAGGTGGGAGCGGAAGCTCCAGGTGGTGGTGACAGCGGTGGAGCGCAGCCAGTTCCGGTCCGAGGTGTCGATCTTGGCCAGGTTCTGGGTGAGCTCGTACGCGGAGTCCTCGGCCGGGACGTCGAACGCGTCGTACGGATAGGTGCTGGTGGCGATCTGCTCACCGTTGCGCTTCAGGACCAGGTTGCCGAGGTCACCGAACGACCCGCCGTAGGACCAGTGGTCACCGGAGGCGTCGAGCCAGAGCGCGCTCTGGAAGCCGATCCGGTCGCCCTGCCGCTCGGCGGCCAGCACCGGCTTCCCGTCGGAGTCGCGCGGTGCCGCCGGCCGCAGGGCACCGCGGTACCACTCCTCGGTACGCCGGTCTCCGGGCTGGTAGGTGCGGTACTGGTCGCTCATGAACGCGGCGAACGGGAAGCTGGTCATCGCGCCGTGGTACCAGGCGTCGTCACCGGTCGTGTAGTACGCGGTGCGGGTGCCCGGCACATGGACCGGGGAGAGCAGGGTCACCGGGATGGCGGTGTTCCTGTTCCAGGGGGGAAGGATGAACAGCCCGTCGAGGTAGTCGCTTTCCTTGCCGAGGGCGTTCCACTTCTCGGTGACCTGCGCCAGCTTGGAGTCGCTCGGCCGGTAGACGCGGTCGGACTGCAGCGGGCCCTCGGTCGGGAACGTGAGGTTGTAGACGTAGGGCGAGCCGTCCTGGGAACCGGTCGCGCGCCAGGTGGGCCGGAACTCGAAGAAGCCCTTGTCGGCGCGCCCGTCGACGGAGGCGTAGAACTTCTGCACGGCGCTGCCGGCCGTGAGCGTTCCGTTCAGCTGCCAGGTGTCGTCCCACGTACGGCCGTAGCTGAAGGTGGTGTTGACGATCTTCGAGGGGCGGTCGGTGCGGGGGCTCAGCCGGTGGGCCTTGCGGGCGTCGAGGACGACGGTGCTGTCACCGGTGATGTGCAGCTCCGGTCGCCCGAGGTAGCCGATGGATTCGGCAGCGTTGTTCGCATCGTAGGTGGCCACGAAACTGGAGAGGGCGTAGTCGCCCGGGCGCACGTTGTACACCTGCTCGCTCGCGCCCTGGTTGCTGCGGCGCTCGCCCTTGTCGGTGTCGAGGCTGACCAGATCCAGGGAGGAGGCGCCGGTCGCGGGCTTGCCGTTGCGGTCGATGACCTTGACCCGGAGGGCGACCGTTTCCGGCTGGACGTAGAGGGCGACCGGCACGGAGACATGCACGTTGCCGCCGGTGGCCAGGAGTCGCCCGGTGACGGCACCGTACTGGGACTTCTGGAGATGGGCGGTGGGGTCGATACGGAGCGGCACCTGGACGGTGGCCCCCGCGGGAACGGTCACCTTGTCGGTCGCCGGCTTGATGATGCCGGAGGTGACTTCGCTGCCGTCGTTGCCGCGCACACCGCTGACCGTCAGCCGCAGGGTGACGTCGGTGGCGCCGGTGTTGGTGAAGGGAACCTGCACGGTGGTGCGGTCCGAGGTGTCCTGCGGCCAGGTGTAGTCGCCGCCTTGGACCGCGGGTGCGGAGAGCACCTTCTGATGCACCGCCGCGGACACGTCGAGCACGCCGGCACCGGTCTGGTCCGCGCCGGCGACCTGGCCGCCCGTGCGGGCGGACGAGACCAAGGACGCCTTGATCTGCTGGGCGGTCCAGTCCGGGTGGGCCTGGCGGACGACGGCCGCCGCACCCGCGACGTGCGGGGTCGCCATCGAGGTGCCCGACATCGCCTGGTAGGCGTAGACGCCGCGTCCACCCGCGCTGGCCGCGGAGATGCCGACGCCGGGGGCGGCGATCTCGGGCTTGAGCGTGTGGGTGACGGCCACCGGACCGCGACTCGAGAACCACGCGGTGGTGTCGTCACGGTCGACGGCGCCGACGGTCAGCACGCCGGGTGCGCAGCCGGGCGAGGAGACGGTCTCGATGGCCGAGCCGGCGTTGCCTGCGGCGATGACGAAGAGGCTGTGTGTGTTCTTCGACAGCTGCTTCGCGGCCTCGGCCACCGGGTCGGAACAGTCGCCGACCGCGGGGTTGCCCAGGCTCATGGAGACGACATCGGCCTGCTGGTCGACGGCCCACTGCATGCCCGCGATGACCCAGGAGCTCTGGCCGGAACCCGCGTCGTTGAGAACCTTGCCGACGAGCAGGGAGGTCCCGGGGGCGACACCCTTCTTACGGCCGTCGCTCGCCGCCCCGGACCCGCCGACCGTCGACGCGGTATGGGTTCCGTGCCCCTGCCGGTCGTCGGTGTCGCGGGAGTCCGTGAAGTTCTTGGAAGTGGCGATCCTGTTGACCAGGTCCGGGTGCTCGGCATCCGCGCCGGTGTCCAGCACGGCGACCTTGGTGCCCTTGCCGTCGTATCCCTCGGCCCACGCCTCCGGTGCGTGCACCTGCTTGGTGGACTCCTCCAAGGTGGCCTCGACCTTGGCGTCCAGCCACAGCTTCTTCAGCGTGGAGGCAGATCGTGAGCGGGTGTCGGTGACGTCCTGCCAGAAGGCGGTGGCCGTGTCCTTGCCGGCCTTGAGCGCGACACCGTTCACGGCCGGGAGGCTCAGGCCCCGCTCCGTCCCGCGAGGGGCGGCCGGTGCGCTGTCGAGGACGTCCACACGGTTCTCATAGGTGGCGATGAGCGGCAGCGTGTCGGTGCTCTCGTCGTCGTATCCCTGGCGGATGAGCCCGGAGACGTTGAACAGCTCCTCGTCGACCTTGCCCTCGGCGATAGCCCGGGAGGCATCCTCCGGGTAGACGTAGAGGTCCTTGCCCAACTGGAAAGTCTGCACAATCGGCTGCGTGCCGTCCTCGCGCGGCAGAACGGCCGCCGAGCTGCTGCCCGACCGCTCCGTGGTCACCAGCACCTTGTCGCCGGTGACGAGCGTGACCGTGGCCTGCTTGCTGCCGGTCCCCGCGGCCCCACTACCGACCACGGGCCTCTTCCCCGAGGCACCGCCGGGGGGCGTGTCCGCCGCCCCGGAAGGCGCGACCGCAGTGACGGCCAGGACGGCGGCGGTCGCCGCGCCCAAGGCTGTACGCGCTATTGAATGCATGACTCTCCCTATTCGAAGCCGTGAACGTTCCAGGCTGCGGCTGCATCCTGGCAGGGTTACGGATCGCTCAGGGGCGTCAGGGGGTGACGGGTTCCCCACGTGGCGGGACTCCGTCACGCGGTCCCTCCACGGGCACATCCAGTGGGGGCGTCGGATCTTGATCTCCGGACCGTGCGGTCCGGATCCAGGAGAGGGAGGCATGCGCTGCGCGCCGATTCCCGCCGAGGCGCGCATGCCGGTTCTCGGCCGGATTGAGGTTGCCGGGATTGTGGACATCGGACAATTCGCGCGGCGGGCCGACACCGGGAGTCCTCGGCTCCCAGGTCCCGGAGCACGGCTCACAGGTCCCGGAAAACGGCTGACAGCCGTGAGGTCACAGCTCTGGTCTCACAGCTCTGGGCGCAAAGCTCTGAGCTCACCGCTCAGAGTTCCGAGAGGAGATCAGATCCAGCCCGCGCGTGCGGCGTGCCATCCGAGTTGCAGGCGCGACTCCACTCCGGCCAGGTCCATGAGGTGACGTACTCGCCGCTCCACGGTGCGTATGGAGAGGCCGAGTTGCGATGCCGCTCGCCGGTCGGAGATCCCGACCAGGAGAAGGGCGAGTACTTCCAGCTCCTCCTCGGTGGGCAGCCCGTCGAGTGCCGGCTCCTCTGCCGCACCCGCCGTGGTGAACATCGGCCGGGCCTGGGCCCATTCCTTCTCGAAGAGATGGACCAGGGCCGTCAGCAGGCCGCTGCGGTGCACCACGATGGCGCTCGGCTCACCTCCGGAATCCGTCATGTCGAGGGGTACCATGGCGCGTTCCCTGTCCGAGACGACCATCTTCAGCGGGAGCGAGTCGACCAGACGGAGCTCCATGCCCGCGCTGACGGCCTCCCGCACGGCCTGCACGATCTCGTGGCTGTCGAGATAGTCCTTGGCGGCCACGACCCGGAAGTCGACTCCACGGTCCAGCGCGGAACTCTCCGAGGTGTCGGTGTCCTCGCGCGGTACCGCGATGGGTGCGCCGACGAGAAAGGTGAGCAGCTCCTTCTGGGCGCCGGACTGCAGCTGGCGGAACCGGTGTGCGACCTGTTCCACGCCGACGACCACTTCCACGACACCGCTCGCAGTCTGTGCGGCGGTGTGGCGGTACTGCTCGGTCAGCTTCGAGAACGCGGTCTCCGCCAGGTGCAGCGCGTTGCGCTGCTCGACGAGGAGCGGGGTCAGCGCCACCGAGGGCGGTGTGAGCCGGTAGCGGGTGGGACGGAGGCCGGGCCTGCGGTCGGCCGGGTCCGGTGTCCCGGTCGCGGCCTCGGTGGCGAGGGCCACCAGGCCGCGCGCCACGAGGTCGAGCAGAATCCGGTCGCTCTCGGCCTCGCCGAGTCCGGTCTGCAGGGCGAGATCCTGCGCGGTGGCTGTCGGGCGAGCCAGCAACGCCGTGTAGATGGCCTCTTCGGAGGGGCCCAGCCCCAGCGCCTGCAACATCCGGCTCCTCCTCGGGCGGTCACGGTTCCGGCCCTGGTACAGCTTGTGTACACCGAGCGAATTCTTCTTGGCGGAACCCTATCTCGCGTCGTGGATGTTGCCGTTTGCCACCTCTGCGGAGGGTACGTCGGCGCCGGGGCGCCGATCTCCAGCGGGCGGTCCGTCCGGGAGCACGGCGACACCGAGGGCGCCGCGCACTCCACCCCGTCGTCGTCGAACAAGCACGGTAGCCTCAGCGGCGGGCCGGGGTTCAGGGAGCGCGTTGCCGCGGGCCGGCAGGCCGGGTGGGCCAGGTTGCAGCTCAGGCCTCGGAGCCAGACCTCGCGCCAGGAATGTCGCTCTCCTTGTCCGCCTCGATGGGGATGCAGCGCCGCCGCTGAAGCTCATCGCGTTCAATGTCCGGGATCGTCATCGACTCGGCAAGCACGGCGGCGAGCGCGTCCACGTGAGGGGTGTCGATGTCGGCGTGGAAGAGCCACCGGGTGTTCTCGTCGCGCGTGATGAGGTCGATGGCCAAACGCGCGCCTTTGTCCTGGGTGGTTGCCGCTCGGACATATCGCACCCGGTCGATCGGGATGTCCTGACGGATCTCGCCCTGCTCGAGGAATGCGTTCGTCCTGGCCGTGATGATGCGGCGATCCGTGACGGCGAGCAGTGTCTTTGCCACCGCCTTGTCCCTAGCTGCCGCCAGCTTCTCCTTCGCTCCGCCGAGGATCGCGGACATCGGACCGAGGGCATCGAGCTGGTCGGGGAAGCCGAGGGCCCGTAGCGTCTCACCGTCCTCGAGGAACCATCGCAGGATGCGAAGGTGCGGCTCGAAATCCATCGATTTGGGTGCGCAGACGATGCCCGGAGCCTCCAGCGGAGGGGCCGGCGGATGAAGGGCGTCGGCAAGAGGCTGGATCGCCTCCAGAAGACGGGCAGAGGTCTGGCGGGCCGCCTTCGAGTCCTTCCGCTTCCCCGGAAGCTGCAGTGTGTCGCGTCCGGGGAGCTCGGCGATGATGCGTAGCTCCCGCGTCAGCGCGTCGACGAGGCCCGTCGTCTCCGCGAGAGCGGAGTCGAGCTCCGTGCGGGTGTCGCGTGCAATGACATCGACGAGCCGTGCCTCGTCGGCGTCTTCGCGTCCAGCGGCTCTCGCCCTCGCGGCCCGGAGAGCCTGATAGCCGGTCCATGCCTTGACGGAGGACAGGAGGGCGTAGGCGTCGAAGAGGAGTGCCTCGGCGTTCGTCTGCAGGTACTCACGGCGGCGCGTGTCGGGCTGATCGATCTGCCCGACGTGGCCGCGGACGTTCAGTCGGTAGAGGTCGAGCTGCTTACGCAGCGACGCTTCACTACCCGCGACGCTGTCCCACAAGGAGGTGGGGACCGATCCGACCTCTCGCGCCTGGTCGACTGCGCGATCGACGGTGGCGACGAGCCCCGTCAGTTCGGACCACTGCTCGTTGCGGATGACGGTGAGTACCTGGCTCGTCAGTGCGATGTTGGTCCTGACAAGGCCCGAGATCTCACTCAACTGCATCTGAAGGGCGATCATGGCCAGCGCCGGTCCGACCGAGGCCGCGAGCTGCGCCGCGCTCACCGCGGTCACGGGGATGAAGCGGGCCTGATGGACGATCTTGCCGTTGAGGAACACGGCTCCGAGGTTCGCGCCGTCCTTGACGGCGAGCGTTCCACCGGCCTTCAGTACGGCCTGTGCCGTGTTGCCGATCCTGTAGAGCCCCTGCGCGCCGGCGAACGCGTTTCCGAGGTTGCCGGCCACGGTCGCCGTGTTTCCGATCGAGGCGAGGACTGCGGAGATCTCCGTACGGTCGGCGGCCGACACGAGCCCGAAGTCGAGCAGATCCGGCTTGAGTTCCGCCGGGACCTTTCCGAGGACGACAGCAACCCCTGGGAGTACCTCCGCCAGGACCGTCGATGCCGTCGTCGAGTCGACGTCCGAGGTGGGCGCCGGATCGTCCACCACAGGTGAGTCGGCGTTATTGCTGTGGCCGTTCTCCTCAGGCTCGGCGGTCTCCATCGAGTCCGAAGGGTCCTGCATGCGATTTCCTCCCCGCAACGGCGCGCAACGGCCAGACGTCGTCGGCGTTCACTGCCGAAGTCTACGGCTCGACACCCCACGGTTCGGGCCGAGTTCACCGGGTTCGTTCCGGACCGGCCTCGATTCGTCAGTGGCTTCCACTCGGTGATGGTCTCGGAGGTTCGCCTGTGATGTTCCGGTTGCGTTCGAGCCGGATCGAGGAGGACGCAGCCGGACGGAGACGGGCGGCCAGGTCCGTCGTTTCGGCAACTTCGCAGGTGGGAGGCGTCACGTGTATGAGTTCGGTACTCACGGCCGCTCCGCGTTCGTCGAGGGCCTCGCGCACCTGGACGCGTACCGGTGGCACCGCCGGGGACGTGCTCGTGGTGCAACGCCGCCCGCCCGGTGCCGCGGTACATCGGCCGGGCGCCAACCCGGCCACCGAGGAGCGCGAGGTCGACGTCCTCGCCCGGTTGGCGCCGGCTCAGCGCACCGGGCGGTAGGTTGCGATGATCACCCCGCTGCTGGTCGGCTGGGCGCTCACCAGCTTGAGCTTCTTCAGCGTGGCGTCATCGGCGAACAGCTTCGTGCGACCCTCGCCCGCCACCACCGGGTGGATGAGCAGCACCAGTTCGTCCAGCAGGTCCTGCTCCAGCAGCGAGCGCACCAGTGTCGGGCTGCCCGCGACGGTGATGTCCTTGCCCTCGCCCGCCTTGAGTTCGTTGACCGCGGTTGCCAGATCGCCCTTGACCAGGGTGCTGTTCGCCCAGTCGTCGACGCTGTCCAGCGTCGAGGAGACGACGTACTTGGGCGAGTCGTTGATCCACTTCGCGAAACCGGCGTCCTCACCACTGGTCACCGTCGGCCAGTAACCGGCCCACTCGCTGAATGTCACCCGGCCCAGCAGGATGGTGTCCGCCGACTCCAGCGTCTTGCCCAGCGCCGCCCCCATCTCCTCGTCGAACTCGAACTGCCATTCGTTCGGCGACTGGGCGACACCGTCGAGCGAGACGAACAGACCGGAAACGACCTTGCGCATGATTCCTCCACGATGAGTCCAGGGCTTTCCGCCCGCACTGGTCCGGGCGGCCCTCGGGCCGGAACGAGCCGGCCCCGTTGGCTACGTCCCGAACAGTAGGCGGGCGCCGGGGCTCAGGTCTTGTACAGAAGCGACAGCGGCTGTGTCGTGTCCCGGGCACCGAGCTGAGTGGCGGTCCGCCCCACGTACCGGCTCAGGGACCGTGCCAGGTGCGGCTGGTCGAAATACCCCAGCCGGTGTACGACCTCCTGGGCCGGCACCCCCTCCTGGACCAGCACCGCCGCCTGGCGGGCGCGGTGGATCTGCCGGATGGCCCCCTGGGTCAGGCCGGTCGCCGCGACGAAGCGACGCTGCAGGGTGCGCTCGGAGACGTCCGGGCAGGCGCCGTCGAGCACGGCGGGTACGACCGGGTCCAGGTCCACGATGCCTTCGCGCACCATCCGCAGGACGAACGCCTCGGCGTTGTCGTAGTCGGGAACGTGCCAGGCAGACCCCTTCAGCCACAACGAACGCCGCGTCACGTCGGGAATCTCGGCATTGCCCCCCACCAGCCGGCTCACCGGGATGTGCGGCATCGACGTGCCCAGCGCGAAACTGATCCCGAAGAAGACGGCGTCACCGGGCACCGGTGCCTGGGACGCCCGCGGCTCCGGACCCAGCACGGCCGCCTGCATCCGACCGCTCTGCTCCCAGAACACCAGCTCCCAGTGCGACGTCGCGACCGACATCATGCGGCCGACGTCCTCGCTACTGCTGCGCCACACGCGCTCGATGTACTGCAGCTCCGACGGCCGGCTCTCGATCACCAGACTCAACCCGGTCTCCCTCACACCCCGCTCCGGACCGCCAGTCTGACACCTCGTCGGACGAGGCCAACGGCGCCTGCCTGGTCGCGTCCCGCACCCCCGCCTCGCACCGTCCTGCGGCACGGGGGCGCGTCGCGCGCGTCACGACCAGGCTCGGGGCGCGGGGTCAGCCGTCGTCCTCGGGAGCGAGGTCCGGGCGTAGCCGGTGCCAGGAGGGGTGGCGCAGGCGCCCGGCCCGGGTCCGGGTCGCGTAGCGGACCTCGCCGACGAGACGTGGCAGCACCCACCGGGCCCCCGCCACCGGCGGCACATCGAGGAAGGGGCAGTCCTCGATCGCTGCGGCCCGGAGAAGGTCGGCCAAGGTGGCGCGCTCGGTATCGCTCCAGCCGGTGCCGACGCTCCCGGCATACCTCAGCCCGTCCTTCTGCTGCTCACCGACGAGCAGTGCGCCGGGCAGACCGGCGAGACGGCCGTGCCCGGGCACCCAGCCACCGACGATGACGTCCAGGGTCCGGACATGACGGATCTTGATCCACTCCCGGGAGCGCACTCCCGCCTCGTACACCGACGTGAGCCGCTTCGCCACGAGCCCTTCCAAGCCCGCCGCCTTCGTCATCTCCAGGGCCTGGGTCCCATGGCCGACGACCGACGCGGGGGTCGACCAGTGCGAACCCGTGAGCCCGAGACCGTCGAGCACCGCGCGCCGCTCGACGTAGGGAGCCCTCGTCAGAGGACCTGCATCGAGGAAGACCACGTCGAAGAGGATCAGGTGGGCAGGCACCCGCTGCGCCATCCGGGCCGCCCTCGCGGGTGATCCGGACAGCCCCATCCGCGACTGCAACTTCTCGAAATCGCTGCGCCCCTGATCGTCGAAGGCGACGATCTCACCGTCCAGGACGGCGGGCCGACCCAGGGCGGAGCCCAGGGCTTCGAGTTCGGGGTACGCCGCGGTGATGTCCGCCCCGGATCGCGAACGCAGCACCACGGTCCCGTCGCCGGGCAGGTAGATCACGGCCCGCTGGCCGTCCTGCTTGACCTCGAACCCGAACGTCTCCTGGAGAGCCGGGGGCGGGAGGGCGCCTGGGGTGGCGAGCATCGGGGCGATGTGGGGGAGGGGCACGTGGGGGAGGGGCACCGCTGCGTCAGGAGGCACTGCGTTCCTTCGCCGCCGTCATCGTTCCCGTGGCTTCTGCACGGTCCCGGGCGTGGTCGTGTATGCCGCTGCCCTGGTGGGGTTGGTCTTGTTCCGGGTGCGGATACGGTCCATGCCCATGTCCTCCAGGCCGTCCTGGCGCCGTGAGTCGGAAGAGGGCCGGAGGCGTCAGGCATACGGGCGTGGCCGCGCCACCGCCCGCAGAACGATCCTCTCGCCGCCCGGACCGGCCCGCATCCCGACTGGCCCCCACATCCGGCGCGGCCCGCATCCCGACTGGCCCCCGCATCCGGCGCGGACCGTATCCGGACTCGCCCCCGCATCCGGAGCGGACCGTATCCGGATGCGGGCCCGCGCCCGATACGGATCGCTGTCGGAGAGAACCGTCACCGTCCCGCTCGGTGGGCGAATCGCACCCGTCACGAGCGCGTCAGATGGCGGATGAGCGTTCCGCATCGCCGGTCTGAGCCCGCGAGGGAGCCGCCTGCGGCGCACCGCCGGCACCGCCTCCCGGAACCGGCCCGGCATGCCGCTGCCGCCGGCGAGTGGCGGGTACGGGGGTGGTGAGGACGGCGAGGCAGGCGATGACGAGTGCGATGCCGGTCCAGCCGGTGGCGGGAAGGCGTTCTCCGACGATCAGGACGGCGAGCAGGGCCGCGACGGCCGGTTCGAGCAGAGACAGCGTGGTGGCGGTGCTGGCGGGCACGTGTGCGAGGCCCCAGCCGAACAGGACGTAGCCGACGCACATGGGTATCAGGGCCATATAGATGCCGACGGCCGCGTTGGACCAGGAGTCGGCGAGCGGTGCGCCGGTGGCAAGAAGGACGGGCAGGAGAAGCAGTCCGCCGAGCCCGAAGACGGAGCCCATCGCCGTTCGGGAGGGGATCCGGTGGGTGATGAGCCGGTGGGCCGACCAGGAGTAGAGGGCGTACGTCGCGGCGGCCACGAGGCCGAGGCCCACGCCGAGCAGCGTGCCGGCGGAGGATCCCTGGTCCGCATCGTCGGTGGCTTCGGCGACGCACAGCAGGATGGTGCCGAGGAGGCCGAGCGAGGCCGCGGCCATCCAGCGCCGCGTGAGCCGGCGGCCGTCCACGACCCGTTCGATCAGGGCGGAGGCCAGCGGGGCGGTGCCGATCGACACGACGGTGCCCACGGCAACTCCGGCCAGGTGCATGGAGCTGTAGAACGCCAGGGGATAGATCGCCACCGAGGCCGCGCCGAGCAGCACAGTGCCGCGATGCTCGCGCAGGCGGTGGGCATGACGGCCGAGCTGCGGTGCCGCGAGGAGGGCCTGGAGCAGGCCGCCCAGCCCCATGGCGACGGCGCCGATGGCGAGCGGGCCCACGCCGGGGGCGAACGTGGCGGCCGTGCCCGTCGTGCCCCAGAGGACGGAGGCCGCCAGCACGCACAGCGCCCCTGTCCCCGCAGACCGGGCGTGGCCCACGGGCCGCGTCACAGCCGGTCCAGCAGGGCCGCCGCCATCGAGCGGGCGTGCTGGACGCGGTCGCCGTCGCCCTCCAGACCGGCACGAGCCATCGCGCCTTCCAGCAGGAAGGCGAGGTGCTCGGCCGTCGTGCGGGCCTCGTCGGGGCGCTCGGGCAGCAGTTCCTCCACGTGGGCGCCGATCAGGCGCTCGACCTCTTCCTTGTGGGCGCGCACGACCTCCCGCCCCTCGTCACCGGCCGGGAGCTCGGCGGCGGCGTTGAGCAGGCCGCACCCGCGGAATCCGTGCTCGTAGGCGAACGCCGCGTGATCGGCGTACGCGTCGAACACCGCGAGAACCCGGCCGCGCGGGTCCGTGGTCTCCTTCAGCCGGGCCCGGTAGAGGCCGAGCCATTCCTCGTGGCGGGCGTCGAGGTAGGCCCTGACCAGGTCGGCCTTGGAGGAGAAGTTGTTGTAGAGGCTCATCTTCGCCACGCCGGCCTCGGCGGTGATCGTGTCGATGCCGGTCGCCGCCACCCCATCGGCGTAGAAGCGGCGGGCCGCGGCTGCCAGCAGCCGTTCCCGAGCAGGGCGCCGCCTGCCGCTCCCCGTCGCGCTCACGTCGGTCTCGCTCATCACAGTCCAAACTAGGTAGGTAGGTCTACCTAGCGTACGCAGAGAACGGTGAACGAGGAAGCCGGGCCGTACGAGGGCGGCGCCTGGCGGGCCGACCCCGGTGCCCGGCCCTGGGCGTTTCGTGTGCCGGAGATGTCCGTCTCTTGACAGTCGACGACAGCTCGGCGCAGCTCAGTCAGGCGGTCCCGTAGGCGTCTTCGTAGGCGGCGACGTCACTGCGCGGCCCCGTCGACGCGTCGTGCGGGAAGCCGCGGGCCTGACCGGAGGGAGCCGGGTCGCCGGTGTGTGCCGTCAGGCGCGGCAACGCAGCATCTCCAGCGGAGGGTTGGAGAGGAAGTCCGCCCAGAAGTCGGCCCCGAAGGCGCGCAGGCCGGCGCCGGACACCTCCAGCGGTACCCAGGTCACCTCGCTGAACCCGGCCGCCCTCAGGCATCCTTCGTAGACCTCGCGGCGAGGGCAGGTGCTGACGAACGTGATCGGCGGGTCGAGGAGTGCCGTGGTCCGGACGCGCGGCCCGGCCTCCGCCTCCTCGCCGGTCAGTTCGGTGAGAAAGCCGTACTTGCCCAGGGGCGGCCCGTCGAAGCGGTAGTCGGGTGTCTGGGCGAGTACGAAGAACTCGGCCCCTGGCGCCAGGTTCTGGTGCACGTTGCGGCACATCCGCTCCATGGCGGCCACGTCATCCGCGTAGTTGAGCAGCTGGACCGCCGTGGCTACGTCGAAGTGTCGCCCGAGGGGCCTGAGTTCGGACACGTCGCCCCTCGCGTACCGCACGCCCAGCGGATCCCGGTCCTCGAACTCCCTTGCCGCTGCGACCATTTCGCCGGAGATGTCGACTCCGAACACGTCCTCGGCGCCGCGCCGCTTGAACTCCCTGCTGTAGAAGCCGGTGCCGGAAGCCAGGTCGAGGACCGACTTTCCGCGCACGTCCCCGACCAGGGCGAGGAAGCTCGGAACCTCTGCGTAGTGCGCCAGCGGAAGGGCCTTGAAGCCCTCGAACGCCTCGCCGATCTCGTCGTACTGCTGCATGCTCACCGTGCTGCCATCCCCACACTTCGTCATGTCCTCGGCCGCGGGTCGCTCCCGTCCCTGTCCCCGCCCCCCCCAGGAGCCGCAGCCGCTGGCGGGAAGTCTCCTGCACCCTGGGCACACCCACGTACTGGCGGAAGCCACAAAGATGCGGGCATCGGCGTCGGCGAGAATCCCGTAGCCGGAGATCAGTGTGAGTCGGTTACCAGCGGAGAACTGCGGCTGTTCCGGTGGGGCGGTGATGTGGTGCAGGAGTCGGGGAACTTCGCGACTGCTGGGGAGGGTTGGTACCGCGTCCGGGTGCGGGCCCGCGGACGGGACGAGGGCGCGGCGCATGAGGGCGACGACCCTGTCGAGGAGCATTCCCTGAGCGTGTGGCCGGCGCCTCCGCAGCCTGACGTCGTCCACAGCGCAGATGATGCCTTCGCCCGGATGCACTATGACCCGGCCCGGCCTCCGGCGGAGCCCATCCAGCCGTGAGCACGTCCGCCTACGTTGCGGCCCGAGCCCCCGATTTCCGGAACAGACGGGCCGGGCGGTCACGGAAGAGTTGGCGATGCGTCCGTGCAGCTCCACGGGTACCACTCGCCGGCTGAGCTGTACGGGCACCTCGCGCGCAGGTGCCCATCAGGGGAATCAGTCGGCGACGGACAGCCTGTGCCACCAGTGCCCGCAGCCGTCGGAGCAGAAGCGCTCGCGGCGCCGTTCGTCGGCGATCGCGAGCACGGCGATCAGCAGCCGGAACGCCTTGCGGCGTTCGTCGAGGGGAGCGAGGGAGGCGATCTTGCTCAGCTGGTCGTCTATCCGGCCCCGTGCGATCAGCACCGAGGGAGTGTGCGTCGGGCGCAGACCGGCGCGACTGATGCTCTCCGGACCGTCTTCCGGAGTGGCGCGAGCTTGGAGACAGTGATGGGAGAGGTAGCGCAGTATCTCGGACTGCTGCTCGGCGCCGAGTGCGTCGAACCATTCGATGCCCTCTGGCATCGGGCGCAGTCCTTGGGCAAGTTCGTTGAGAATGACGTCGCGCTCGGTCATGACACCGGTCTCCCGTGAGGCAGAGCTTTCGCTGAGGATCGGGGTCGGAGGGCTGGTCTTCTCCGCCGCCTGCTCTCGGATTCGTGTGGAGGAATGGTCTGTTTCACGCCGGTCGGTGACGTCGAAGACGGCCTCGGTGACCTGCGTGGTGTTGCACGTGATCAGGCACCACCCATGCGGTGCGGCACTGCCCCTGGAGGGGCAATGCCGCGCGTGGAGCAGCTACTTCCTCCGAAGCGAACCCGCCGTGCGGTCACCGGAACGGCTCGCCGCTTCCCCGGTGTCCCCGACCGGAGCAGCCGCGGGTCGCGCAGCACGTTCCGGAGCCGCCGGCACGGACCGTTCGCCGGGTGGGCGGGTCAGCTCACCGCCCGCTTGACGAGCGCGCTGATCTGCGCCTCCACCTCGGGTGTCACCTCGGTCAGGGCGAACCCGGCTGCCCACATCGTGCCCTCGTCCAGCTTCGCCTGGTCGCTGAAGCCGAGGGTTGCGTAGCGTGCCTTGAACTTCTCCGCGCTCTGGAAGAAGCAGACGACCTTGCCGTCCAGTGCGTAGGCGGGCATGCCGTACCAGAGCTTCGGTGCGAGGACCGGGGCTCCGGCTGTGATGACGGCGTGGACCCGCTCGGCCATGATCCGGTCCGAGTCCTGCATTTCGGCGATCTTGGCGAGCACGTCCTGCTCCGCCTGTGCCGCCTTGTCCGCCTGCGAGCTGCGGCGCGCTGCCGCCTTCTGCTCTTTGGCGTGGTCCTTCATCGCGGCCCGTTCCTCGGCCGTGAATCCTTCGTACGCGCTGCCCTCGGTGTTGCTCATGGCGGAATTCCCCCTGCGGATCTCGATGTGCCGGATCTTGAAAGGGACCGTATCCCAGCGCACCCGCACTGTGCCGTCCATCTGGCGAGAGCGACGTCGTCCGGTCGACGACGGCGCGTTCACCGGTGAGTCGCCGCATCGGGTGCTCTATGCGGAGGGGTGACCGCCCCCGACACCGCTCAGCCCGTCGCGTGCCATGGCGTACTGCTGCGGGTGGTCACCGGCTCCGGGAAGGGACAGGGCGGTCTCGAACTCCTGCTGTGCCTCGGCGCGGCGGCCCACTGCCGCGTAGGTGCTGCCGAGACGGACGCGGACCTCCATCTCCATCCACGTGCTCGTGTGCTCGGTGAGCGTGGCCAGGGCCCTGTGATGGGTGTCGACGGCGGCGTGCAGTCGGCCCTGGACGTGCTCCGCGGTGGCGAGCCGCGACAGGGTCGCCGTGCGCAGGGGCGGGTCTTCGGCCTCGAGGGCCAGCTCTGCCGCCCGCCGGAGCAGGTCCGTGGCTTCGGTGTACCGGCCGAGGGTCAGGTGGGCGTCGGCTACGAAGCACAGGGCGTTGCTGATCGTCCTGGGGCGGCCGTTCTTCTCGGCGATGGCGAGGGCGGTGGTGTAGTACTCGAGTGCTTGCTCGTGCCGTCCCTGCTGGGAGCGGATCGCGCCGAGGTTGCAGGTCGTTATCCCGGTCAGCCAGTCGTCGCCGAGGCGGGCTGCCAGCTCTGCCGCCTCGCTCAGGTGGGCCATCGCATCCTCGGTGCTGCCCAGTATCGACTCCGTGATGCCTGTCCCGGCGATCGCCCGGGCGCGGTCCCGCAGACCGTCCTCGCCGCAGCTGTGGCGCAGCGCTTCCGCGAACCAGGTGTGCGCCTGCGGGAACCGCCCCTGGTAGACGTCGACCATGCCCATGCAGTTGCGCAACGAGGAGGGCATGCGCCGGTCCATGGCCACGTCCGCGCAGGGCAGCGCATGTTCCAGGGCGGTACGGCACTCGTGGAAATGCCCCTGGCGGACCAGATGATCGACCAGGGCTTCGGCGATCCAGCACGCGTGGTCGAACCGGTCGGCGGCGGCCGCATAGGCCACGACGTCGACCAGCTCTCCGCCCTGAGCGTTCAGCCACGTCGAGGCCTCCCGCCAACTACCAAAGGGGGAACCGGCGATGGCGGAACCGGTCGAGAAGCCCTCGGGTCCCCAGTCGCTGGCGATGCGGCAGGCGGCCGTATAGAGGTCCAGGACAGCGGTGAGGTCGGCGGCGGCCTCCTCGGGCGCTTCGGTGGCGAGGCGCCGTGCATGGGCCCGTACGAGATCGTGCAGCCGGTAGCGGCCGGGCAGCGGCTGCTGCAGAAGACTCGCGTCGACCAGGCTCTCCAGGAGGTCCTCGGCATCCTCCGTCGAACCGCCCAGCATGGCGGCGAGGGCCACCCCGTCGAAGCGAGCGGTCGGGATCCGGCCCAATGCACGGAAACAACGCCGTAGTTCGGGCGCGAGCTGGTCGTACGACAGCCTGATGGCGGCCTCCACGCTGCGGTCCTCGGCCCGAAGCTCGCCGAGGGCACCTGCGTCGTCCGACATCCGGCCGGCGAGAAAGGCCAGGGTCCAGGACGGGCGGTTCTGCAGGCGGGCACCCGCGATGCGCAAGGCGAGAGGCAGGCCGCCGCAGCGTCGGGCGAGTTCGAGCGCGGCCTCGGGCTCGCGATCCGCCCGGGCCTCCCCGAGGAGCTCCCGGAGCAGACCGATGCCATCGCCCGTGCCCAGTGGCTCCACGGTGAGCCGCAGGTCGGCGTCCAGGCCGGGCAGGCGCTGCCGGCCCGCCACCAGGACCCGGCTCCCCGGTCCGGCGGGCAGCAGCGGACGCACCTGCTCGGCGCTCCGGGCGTCGTCCACGATTAGCAGCAGGCGGAGCCCACTCGTCGCCGCACGCCAGGCCGTCACCAGGTCCGCCACGTCATCCAGGCCGTCGGGAAACTCGTCACCGCTGCCGCGGACTGCGCGCAGCAGCCGGCGCAGGGCACGCTGCGGGCTCACACTCTCCTGGAGGGGGCCGTGCGCCTGCAGATCCACGAACAGGCAACCGTCGGGATAGTCGTCACCGAGCGCCCAGGCGGCGCGTACGACCAGGGCGGTCTTGCCGACGCCCGCCGCGCCGTCGACGGCCACCACGGATACCGCTGCCGGGGACACGGGACCGGTGAGCAGGGCGAGTTCGTTCTCGCGGCCCACCAGACAGGAGGTGTCGCCGGGGAGTTCGTTCCGGCGCCGGCCGAAGCGGGACGTGGGCGCGGGAAGAGTGCTGGGGCTGCCGGGGTGGTCGGACTCGTCGGAACGGTGCGATTCGGGTCGGGAGCTCTCGGCTTGCGTGTTCTTGGGGGCGAAGGTGTCGGCCGTATGCCGCCTCGCCACCCGGCCGAGCAGCAGTTGGTCGTCCCGGCGCAGGACGGCCTGATGTACGCGGCGCAGCTCCTCGCCGGGCTCCAGGCCCAGTTCGTCCAGGAGCCGGCGTCGCATCTCCTGGTAGGCGGAGAGCGCCTCGGCCTGTCGGCCGCTGCCGTACAGCGCCCGCATCTGCAAGGCGGCGAGCGGCTCGTCGTGTTGCTGGGCCAGGGGTGCGGACATGAGGTCGTCCAGGGCGTCCTGGTAGCGACCGAGCAGCACCAGGCACTCGGCCCGGTCCTGATGCAACGCGCGCCGCTGTCGGGTGAGGCGCTGCCGTTCGGCCTCGGCGAGCGGCCCCGGCAGGCCGGGCAGAGGCTGGCCGCGAAACAGCGCGAGCGCCCGGCTGTCGTGTTCGAGCGCGGCGTCGAGGTCACCGGTGGACTTGGCGCGCTGGGCGCGGGTGGTCAGTCGGGTGAGCTCGGCGAGGTCGGTTTCCGCGCCCTCGGGCACGAAGCGGTAGCCGCCGCGCCCACCGTGAATCACCGACCGTGCAGGCCCGGCACCCGCCGGGTCCAGCGTTTTGCGCAGGGGATAGACATAGCTCGGCAGGACCCGGTGACCCGTACCCGGAGGGTCTGTTCCCCATACGTCGTCGAGGAGTTGCTGGTACGTCACCAAGGCCGGTGAACGTAGAACAAGGGAGGCGAGGACCGCCTGTCGGCGTACCGGGCCGAGTGCGAGCGGCGCACCGCCCCGGCGGGCCCGGACGGGCCCGAGCAGGTCGATGCTCACCGGCTCCCTCGCCTCGGCCGGACTCCCGCCCGAACCCTCTGAATCCACGCCCACGTCCAAGTCCCCACGTCCACTGAGTGCCCAGTGCCCGCACAGTCTCTCAAATCTGTGCTCCATCGGGATTTCATCGGGCTTGCAGCACGTCACGACAGAGTCTGCCGAGGTGCGTCCGCGACGGACGCTGCTGCTCCGTCCCGCACTTCTGCGGCGAGGAAGCGCGACCACCGCCATGCGGTCGGCGCGAACCATCCAACACGTAGTCGAGAGAGGTGACTTCGCTATGTCGCAGGTCAATCGGGCGCCCGGAGCGGGCCCCACCCGCCGCGGTGCGCGATGGGAGCGATACCGGGTCACTCACCCGTTCTCCGCCCAGGACCACGCGGGCCTGTGGGGAGCGATCGTGGGTGTCGTGGGGCTCGCCCTGCTGCTCGGCTGGGCGCTCGACATGAAGGGCGGTGTGATCATTGTCGCGGCGGCCCCGTTCATCGTCGCCTGGCTGGAGAAGCGCCGCACGGCGTTCCAGTTCGACGCAGCCGGCGCCCGGTTCGGCAACGTGCTGCTGCCGTGGGCCGACGTCACCCAGTTCGTCGTGGCCACCCCGCCGGACGGCCGGCAGGCGCTGATCGGCGCGCGGCTGCGGCCCGGCGCGGTCCTGCCGGCCGGCGCAGTCGTCCCGCCGCAGAACCCGGCCATGCCCGCACCCATCCATGTCGCCGTACTGCCCCACAAGTTCGACCTCGCGAAGATGGTCGGCAAGGCGCGCAAGTACGCCCCGCCGCACATCCAGATCGTGGTGGCCGATCCGTCCGGTGAACGGGTCGCGGACCAGCGTGATCGTTGAACGTGGACACTGCGCATGCGTGAGAGAAGGAAGCACGTGACGCTCCGAACGGGGTTGCGGTGTCCGGCCGTACGGAAGCGGGCGGCGTCGAAGACAGGCTCCAGGGAGACGTCAACCACGATCCCTGCCGGATCCGTAACGCCGGCAGGAGGGGGAGAGTGATGTCGCGCGAGCCGCAGCCGTGGTACCTGCCACGCCCACCGCAGCAGCCGGTCCCGGACAACCCGTACGCCCCGGAGGGCTACTCTCCGCCGGGGCAGGGGGCCCGCCGCGGGCGCTTCGGCAACGGCCCGGTGATCGCCACGGTCGTCGTCCTCCTGCTCCTGGTGACAGGTGGAGGGGTGTACGCCCTCACCGACGGCCGGCAAAGCGGGCCCGCGGAGCCCGTGGCGGGGAAGACGCCCGGCCCCGCCCGGACGCCGACCGCTTCCCGTACCCCTGCCGTCCGTACGCCCGAGCCGAAGCGGATCCCGACGTCGGAGGAGATCAACGCGGGGCACGAGCCGGGTGACGCGAAGGCGTGGGTCGTCGATGACCGGACCGATCTGCCCCGGCGCAGTATCAAGGTCTACGACTTGTGGGTCGTCGGCGACACCGTCGTACAGGCCGTCTACAAGAAGGTCACCGCCCGCCGCCTCTCCGACGGTGCCGAGGTGTGGAGCCTCCCGTTGCCCGCCCCTGTCTGCGAGACACCGGTCAACCCGACTCCCGACGGCAAGGTCGTCCTGGTGTACAAGAGCAGCGCGGCCCGCAGCGGGAACCGTTGCAACCAACTCCAGATGATCGACCTCCGGACCGGGAAGGTCGGATGGCACAAGGAGCTCGCCGAGACCGGATCCATGGACGACACGATCATCGTGAACAGCGCCATCAGCGGCGACGTCCTCGCGATGACGCAGTCCATGAGAGCCGCCGCGTACCGGGTCGGTGACGGATCCAAGCTCTACGACATCCCCATGGAGAATCCCGGGAAGTGCTACCCCGACGACGTGGCGGGCGGCACCCGGCTGCTGGTGAGCTCCGACTGTGCGATCAACGTCGATCGCACCAAGAGCTACAGCCAACTCCGCGAGATCGACCCGCGTACGGGCAAGGTCCTCCGGCGCTTCCGGACCGAGCCGGGCTGGGTGGTCGGCAAGGTGCTCTCCGTCGACCCTGTCGTCTTCACCACGCTCCACGCCGAGGAACGCACCGACAACTGGCGGATCGTCGCGCTGAGGGCCGACGGAAAGGTCCGCACCACGATCGATGCCAGGCCGAAGGGCTTCAAGTACTGCGCCGACACAGGGGATTCGGGCGAGAACATCCAGAACTGCAAGGGGACCTTCGCCGAGGGGAACGCCGTCTATCTGGGGGGAACCGACCAGGTGGGGGCCTACGACCTGGATACGGGGAAGCTCGCCTGGGGCGTGAAGTCCGAGGACAGTACGCTGCACCCTCTGCGCGCGGCGGGCGGCACGTCCGCGTTCGTCTACGAGGCGGCCTCGTGGAGCCGGCCGGGCGGGATCTTCCGCTTCGGCCCTGGTGGTGTGGACACGAAGAAGCAGGTGCTGCGGCACCCCGCATCCGCCCGGGCCACGGAGTCCGGAATGTTTGCCGGATACCTGGCCTACGTGAACGACCGGATCGTCATCACGCCATCGGGCGTGAGCGGCGACGACGCGACGCACGAAGCCGCCATGCTGTCATTCTCCCCTGGAGCCCCCTGAGACCTCTGAGATCCCCTGAGCGCACACCGGATCACGTGACCATGCAATCCCGGGAGGCGCGACCTCGCGCCACGGCAACGAGCGTGTGAGCCACACGACTTCACCCGCCGTCCTCCGTCGAGACGTGATCCCGCTGTACCCGAGCTTCTCAAGGACACGGAGCGACGGTGTGTTCCACGCGCCGACGGTCGACCGGAGCCGTGTCCGTCCGGTCGCAGCAGCGGCGTCGACTACCGCTGGAGCACTAGGCTCCGTTCATGACTGCTCAGTGGTATGTCCTCATCGAGGAGGACACCCGCGTGACTCGACGCGCCGACGGGGTCGACCTGAAACTGCACCGCTGGGCACTGGTGGCCAGTCACCCCGTCAGCGGCACGGAGGCCCAGGCGCGCGCCGCGACCGAGGACGCGGCCTTGCACTACGTGCCGAACGTCCTGGCCCGTCATGCCCGACCGGGTGACGCCCCGGCCCGCAGCGCTTTCCTCACCTCCGACGGCGCCTGGCTGGTCCGGCTCAACCAACACCACCGCGAGTGCCACATACGCGTGACCGCTGCCCGCCTCGTACACACGCAGGAGGAGAAGAAGGCCCCGCCGAAGACCCTCAAGGAGAAGGTCCGCCAGGCTCTGGAGGGACCCGCGCCTTCAGAGAACCCGTGGGCTCCCAGAGGCTAGGGTCTTTCGTCCGGAAAGGCCGGATCAGGGAGCGGGGCCTGGTGTGGGCGCCAGGGCACGCGAGCCCGGCATGATCCAAACGAGAAGCCCTAGGTGTGTCGGGACGTGCTGGTGACCGTGCCAGAGGGATCGTGCGACTCCTCGTTCCGAGTGGGGGTGGAAGCCGCTGCGAACGTGACGACAGCGATGAATCCCGCCATCAGGGCACAGACGACCCGGGTGAGGATGCGCATACGTCGGTCGCTGCCGGCGCGGGTGGACCGGGCGCTGGGGAGGGTCGCCGAGGCACCCTCGGTCACGAGTGTGCGCAGCGTCTGCTTCAACGCCTCGATGTCGTGGCCGAGTTCGGGAACGTGCTGCCCGATGGCGACGCGTGCGCGCACCAACCGGTCTCTGGTGACTGCCGTGCTCGTCTCCGTTTCGGCGGCTGCCTGGGAGACGGTGAGCCCCAGTCCGTCGCTGAGCAGGGCGATTCGGCGACATGCCGCAGGCAAGGCGAGCAGGGCCTGGAGGAGCGGATCGGCCGGCTCGGGTTCGGCGTGTCTGAGCGCGGGACGGAAGCGGTGCCACGGGGACAACGCGTACTCATACGCCTGAGCGCGCACCCAGCCGACGGGGTCGGGGTCGACGGCGACCTCGGGCCAGTGCTCCCAGGCATAGTGGAAGGCATGCTCGACGGCTTCGAAGGCGAACCCGCGGCGTCCGGTGAGCAGGCGGATCTGGTGAACAAGTCCTGGCGCGGCGTAGGCGTAGAGCTCGTCGAAGGCGTCGTCCGGGGTCGCGGCCGATCGGAACGACGGCCTGTTCTCCCAAGCACGGTCGCGATCCGGGGGTTCGGCAACAGGTCGCTGCCGGCGCCCGTCGGGGCGCGTCGAAACGTACCCGCTGCCGGGTGTGTGCGGGAGCCGGGGTGGCCTGGTCGGGCTCCGCCCATGGGCGGGGGCCGAGGGCGGAGCGCTCCCGCCCGGTCGCGTGTGGGTGTGAGCCGGTGCGTCACCTGGCCCGTACGCGGAGAGGCTTGCGTACCCTTGGCGGCTCAGTGAGCCGCGCGTCGTGTCGAGGGTATGGATGACCGGATTCCCTCCCGAACCGCGGGCTATGTGTGGCGAGCCTCCTCGGCCGGCTGAGGGCGGGACGTCGCGGGCGGGTCGATCCGTTGTGCTGTGACTCATCGGTGCGCGGCGCCGCTCTGGGTGGAGGTACACATGCACGCATCTTGGGCGAGGCAGGAAGCTTTCTCCTAATGCGTTACGGACACGTACGGTCTTGGTGATTTCTTCTCCGCCAATGATCGGGATCGATCTTTACTGTGGATATGAGGTCATGGTGAGAGATCGCCGCGCGGGCAAGTGGTGGAGGCGTGTCGTGCCGCGAGCTGGTGGGCCGGTCGGCGAACCGCCAGGAGTGGCTCGGCTCCGCCGGGCCGCATCCGTGTTGCGTGCTTCAGGCCGCCTCGTCGGCAAGCGGTCGAGGGGCGCGAGAGTCCCGTCGCCGACGTGCCCGCCGGCGGCCCCGGTGCGGCCTCGGATCAATTTCGCACCTGTGGCCTGTAGTGCTCCAGATGAGTGCGGACTCGGGTCAAGTACGGCTGGATTGAGCGAAGTTGTGCACCCTGCTGCTGCACGACCCACGTGGCTGTCCGATACGCGGCGGCGAGGTGGAGGGCCGGGTCACCCGGGACACCCACGAGGTCGGGGGCGATGGCGCAGAGCATTCTGCCCAGTGCGGAGATGGAGTCCTCTGGGCTGAAAGGGGGCCTGGGTACGGCGTTCTGCCGCTCGGGCGGGAGGTAGTAGCGCAGTACGCGTGGCGTCCAGCGGGCGATTCCGTACTCGTCCTTCGCCGGGTCGCTGAGGGTCGGATCGAAGTCGCTTTCCGCCTTGAGGATGGCGGCCACCAGGGCGGGCGTGATCTCCGCGGTGTCGCACAGCGTGCCCGCCTCGATGATGAGGTGGCGGTATGCGCGGGGGATACCGGCGTCGGTCCGGAGCAGATGTGCGCCGTCATGGAATACCGCGGGCGTCGTGGTGCGAGCCGGTTTCCCGGAGCCCTCCGGGCCGGCATCGGCGTGCGTAGCGCCCCTGTCGCCCAGGCGGAACACCCCGACGGTGAGCAGTACGGCAGCGAGGACGATCAGTGCGGTCAGGCCGGCCGTCCGCAGTCGTGCTGCGCGCATACGGCCGGAGATGAGGCGGTCGGGCCGGCCCGATCGACCGGACCGACCGGGGGGCGGTGTCACGGAGTCCGGCGCCGCGCCTGGTGCGGGCGCCGGATCCGGCACTGCGGAGTGCGGTTCCGCGGCCGAGTCCCCTGGCGCCGAAGCGGTGCTGCGGATCGGTTCGGAGATCTCCTCGGGCGGAGTGGCCCGCGACGGGGTGACGGTCACCGAGGCCCGTGACGCTGGGAGACGTGCCAGGGCAGCGAGGTCCGCGGCCTGGTCCGGGGTGCCTGCCGAGTACCCCGGTGTGCCATCGCCCGGGGGCGCCTCGGGAGGCAGCGGCGGAGGGCTGGTGATCAGCCGGTGTGTGCGGACCCTGCGCTGCTCCCACTCCGCCGGATCGCCGCCGCAGGCGGTGACGAAGGCGGCCAGTACGGTGGCGCTCGGCAGCCGCCGGCCGGCTGCCGCGGCGGCCAGGGTGGAGGCCGAGTAGTGGGCCCGGGCGGCGAGTCGCCGGTAGGGCGGGCTGCCCGCCCGGCGTCTCAACTCCCTGAGTTCGTAGGCGAATCGGGCCACGGGGCCCTGGTCGAGATCGAGCGGCTGTTCCTGGCGTCCCACCCTGCGTACCTCCCTGTCATGAATGGCCCGGCTCGTCTGGGGTGACGGTCTGTCCGTCGTGAGGAGGGGCGCGATGTCCGGCGTTTGTCCGGCGTCTGTCCAACGGGCCCGCAGAGGTGGGAGACGGGGCGCGGGGGCGGTATGAATGTGCCCGGCACTCGGGGCACTCCTGACACAGGGGAGCCCCGCCACGCGGGAGGTCGGGGGGCGCAGCATCCGCGGACGTGCCCCGACGCCGTTCGGCCGCCGTGTCCGCGGTGACGTCCCAGCCGTCGCCCCGCACCACGCAGAGGAAGGAACGTGCGTGCTCCCACGACCAGCGGACCACCGCCTCTGGCCGGGCTTCCGGGGAGGCACGGAGCGGTCCGGTCCGCTCCGCTGCCGGCGGCGGGTGGCCGGGCGCCTCTGCGGCGCGGCGGGGAGGGAGAGGCCACTCCGACCGTGACGTCCATGGACCCATCAAACCGCCTCGACGCACGGAGGGGCGCGGGTTTCGGCCGCCGTATGCCTGGGCGGGATTCCATGCGGGATTCCACGGCCCCTGAATGACCGCGGCTCCGCCTCCGGAGTGCGGGAGCCGTGCTCCCGCGTCACCGGCCCACAGTGCCCGGGTCTCTCAGCGAAGGAGACTTCCCACCGCTACGAGACTCCCCACCGCTTCCCGCCACTCTCGTCGACTGCATGCCCCGAAGGGAAGCCGCGTTCGTCACGGCCGGCTGAGCGGTCGTTCCACCACCCCTGGCCGGTGGATTCCCCCGCACCTCCCAGGCACTTCCCAGGCCCCCCTTGGAAACCCATCGTTCCCACAGCAAAGGAACCATCCGTATGCCCCTCCTCACCACCGGACGTGCGAGAACGTCACGCACGGGCTTACGAGTCACCGTCCTGTTCGTCGCCACCGTCCTTGCGGCCCTGTCCGGCCCGGCCTGGGCCACGGACGCGAAGGACGTCCCCGGCCCCCTCGGCAACCGGGCCCCTGCCACGGCGTACTGCGACATCCCCGCCCACCGGGATCTCGCCGCGACCCGAAAGGTCTACGAGGTCGGGCAGCGCCTGAACGTCTCCCCGAAGGTGATGCTCGCCGCCTTCGAGACCGGTTGGGTCGAGTCCCGTATGAACAACCTCAACTGCGGCGACCGCGACTCGCTCGGCGTCTTCCAGCAGCGGCCGTCGCAGGGCTGGGGCACGCCCGAGCAGATCCTCGACGTCGACTACTCCGCAGGGAAGTTCTTCGAGGTCGCCCTCCGGATGGAGCCGCAGATGGAGGGCAGCACCGCCGGCCAGCTCGCGCAGGCGGTCCAGCGTTCGGCGTACCCGCTGCGGTACGACGAGGCCGAGGGCATCGCCGTGTCGATGCGTGACGAGGCGTTCCAGCCCTACGGCACGATCGGCGTGAAGTATGCGGAGCTCGGAGGCCCGGGAGGCCACCTCGGCCGGCCGGTCCGTGCCGAGGAGGCCGCTTCGCTCGGCGGACGCTTCCAACTCTTCCAGAACGGCATCATCCTCTGGCGCTGGGACGAGGCCCACGCGGTCCACGGGGACATCCTGACGAAGTTCTGGGCGACGGACGCGGAGCGACGTTGGGGTTTCCCGACGATGGACGAGGCGGAGGCTTCGGCCGCTCCTGATGGGACGCGCGGGCGCTACCAGTACTTCGAGCGCGGGCTGTTCCTGTGGTCGCCGCAGACGGGGGCGCACGTCGTGCACGGCGCGATCCTCGAAGCCTTCAGTGCGGGCGGCCGGGAGAAGGAACTCGGCTACCCGGTCACCGACGAGTACGACGAGGCGGGCGGAAGGGCCCAGGCGTTCCAGGGCTCCACCATCCACTGGCACCCCGACCGGGGCACCTGGATCACCGCGAACTGAACCGTCCGCAGCGGGTCACCACGAGCTGACCCGCCCGCAGTCGAGTCACGACAACTGATCCGCCCGCAGGCAGATCACCGAGCAGGAGGAACAGAGAATGAGCGAACTGAAATCCACCCGCAGGAGCATCCTCAAGGCCGCCGGCGGGTTCTCCGCGGCCATGGCCCTCGGTGGGGCCGGCGTCCTCGCGTCCGCCACTCCGGCCGGCGCCGTGGGCGACGGTTCCGGGCTGCACATCGTGGACCGTAACGAGGACGACCACCGCATGTGGTACTACCGGCTCCAGACCGCCGCGGTCGGCTGGAACCCGGGCGTCGGCGTCAACATCCTGCTCCCGGACGACTACCACACCAGCGGGCGCACCTACCCGGTCCTCTACCTCTTCCACGGCGGTGGTCCGGACGCGGACTTCATCCAGTTCGACCGGGCCGGGATCCGGCAGTGGACGGCGGGCAAGCCCATCATCGTGGTGATGCCCGACGGCGGTCACACCGGCTGGTACTCCAACCCCGTCACTTCCAACGTCGGTCCCCGCAACTGGGAGACCTTCCACATGTCCCAGCTCCTCCCGTGGGTGGAGTCGAACTTCCGCACCTTCGCCGAGTACGACGGCCGGGCCGTTTCGGGATTCTCCATGGGCGGTTTCGGCGCCCTCAAGTACGCGGCCAAGTACTACGGACACTTCGCCTCGGTCAGTTCCCACTCCGGACCGGCCAGCATGCGTCGGGACTTCGGCCTGGTGACCCACTGGGCGAACACCTCCTCCGCTGCCCTGGACCTGGCCGGCGGCACGATCTACGGCGCACCTCTCTGGAACGAGGCCCGGGTCACGGCAGACAACCCGGTCCAGAACATCGAGCGCTACCGCAACAAGCGCGTGTTCCTCGTCGCCGGCACCGGCGCTGGCTCGGTGGACTGGTTCAACCAGGTACAGGAAGGTCAAGTGCTCGCCGGACAGCGGGAGTTCCGCTCCCTGCTGGACGGCGCGGGCATCGGCCACGAGTCGCACGAGCGGCCGGGGGACCACTGGATCCGCGGGGACATGTTCGTCCGCGACATCGACGGCATCATCGCCCGGCTCCGCAAGGCGTAGGCACGGGCGAGGGCTTCCAGGGCGAGGGGAACGGCCCCGCGCGGACGGCCGCTGCCGCCACCCCGCGGATGCGTCGGGACGGCAGCCGCCGGAAACAGCGGGGGCACCCACCGGTGCGCGCCGGGGCGGGACCGTTCGGACGGTCCCGCCCCGGCGTTCGACGTGCGGCCCTCTGCCGGGAGAGCTCCGACGCCACGAAGCTGGGTCACTCCTGCTTCTACCAGCCGGACCAGCGGTTGCTCTTCTCCGGCGATCACGTGCTGCCGCGGATCACCCCGCAGGTCTCGGTCTCCGTGCTGGATCCGGACGCCGATCCACTGGCGGACTTCCTCGACTCCGTCGCACGCCTTGATCAGTTCGCCGTCGACGTGGTGCTGCCCGCCCGAGAACCGCTTCCGTGGCCTCGACCACCGGCTGGCCCACATGGCCGCGCACCACGCGCAGCGCCTCACCGAACTGTGTGGGGCCGTCGGGGCCCATCCCGGCTCGACTGCCTACGAGCTGTCCGCTCGGTTGACGTGGTCCCGGCCCTGGGACTCCTTCGACGCCGTCAGCCGCCGGTTCGCTCTGGGGGAGACGGTGGCCCACCTCGTACGACTGGCCGGGCGGGGCGACATCCGTCATGGCGCGGGCCCGCCGCGGCGGCGGTATCCCGGCTCCGGTACCGGTGAGCTCGGGCAACCAGCTGCCACGGCCGCTCCCTCACGGGACGGTCGGCGAGATTATTGTTGGGTCGCATGACCCACACCAAGATCGACGTCACCGCGGATCTGGTCCGGGATCTGCTGCGCGACCAGCACCCCGACCTGGCCGATCTCCCTCTGAGCTTCGGTGCGCGTGGCTGGGACAGTCAGATGTGGCGGCTCGGCGACGACCTCGCCGTCCGGCTGCCCTGGGCGACGGAGTCCGCGGACGCGCTGCTGCTCAAGGAGCACGCCTGGCTGCCTGCCCTCGCCCCGCACCTTCCTCTGCAGGTCCCCGTCCCGCAGCGCCTCGGTGAGCCCTCCGAGCGGTTTCCGCGCTCCTGGATCGTGACCACCTGGGTGCCGGGCGAGCCCGCCGACCGCGCCCCCGCCACACGCGCCGCGGAGGCGGCCGACTCCTTGGCCGCCTTCCTGACGGCTCTCCACCGACCGGCTCCCGCCGGGGCGCCCGCCGGTCGTGACCGCGGGGGGCCGCTGTCCGAAGGTGCCGAGGCGTTCGCCCAGCAGCTCGCCTCGGCCACCGAGCTGGGGCTGATCCCCGACCCGGACGCAGTCCGCGCGGTCTGGGAGGACGCCGCCGCCGCGCCCGAATGGGCGGGCCCGGCCCTGTGGCTCCACGGAGACCTGCACCCGGCCAACGTCCTCACCGCGGACGGAACCTTCTGCGGCGTGATCGACTTCGGAGACCTCTTCGCAGGCGATCCGGCCTGCGACCTGGCTGCCCCTTGGGTACTGCTGCCGGACGGCGCCGCCGACCGCTTCTACCGGGCCTACCGGCCGACCCCGGACGCGGCGACCTTGCGCCGCGCCCGCGGCTGGGCCGTGATGCGTGCCCTTGCCTGCATCCTCATCGGAGACGCCGGCGACCACGGCCGCCCCGGAGGCAAGCCCACCTGGGGCCCACCCGCCCACGCCACCCTTCGACGCCTCGTCGCGACGGCCCGCTGAACGACCGGGCCGGGCACGCCGAGCCGGTGTTCCTGCGGCCCCCGCGTGTCAGTGCCGATGGGTGGCGTCGGCGTGGCGGGGGTCGGCGGGGTGCTCGAAGCCGGGGTGCAGGGTGACCGTCGTCGCGTGGCGGTGTTCCAGCCAGAGCGCGAAGTGACGGTCCGCTGCCGCTCGCCGCAGATCTCGGGCGATGGCCGGGCCGGCCTCCTCGTACGGGACGGGGTGCTCGTCCCGGTTGCGGTCGTAATAGGCCCGCACCTCCGAAGGAGGGACGGTGACGTCGGCGGTGACGCGGTCGTACACGGCCGCGGCGACAGGGAGCGAAGCCAGGACGGCTGCGGTGACGCCTCCCGTACTCAGCGCGGAGGACAGGCTGAACTCCCTTGGCCGGTACGTCCGTTCTGCCGAAAGGTCCATGCCGGCCGCCGCGTCCTCGATCACCGCCTCGTACGTCAGCAGCTGGACCACCCAGCGGCGGAGATTACGGGCGTCCGCCGTGCCCGGGCGGGGTAGCCGGGTGGCCAGCCGGCCCCGGCGCAGTGCCGTGACCCTGGCCTCCACCGCCTCCTCGGTGACCGTGCGCGCCCCCACGTGAGCGGCGACGCCCGACCCGGTCACCGGGTCACCTCGATCTCGACCGCCTCCGTGTAGTGCAGCCAGCCCGCTGCCGCCAGCTTGACCACGGCCCACCAGCGGCCGGGGCGCGTCCCCGCCGGGACGGTGACGGGGAAGCGGATCACGGAGGCACCGTGTGCCGGCACCTCCGTGCCCGTGTTCCAGGTGGGGAAGAGCTCGAACGTCCCCCAGGGGCTGATCAGTTGGGCCTGGACGGACACGGCGGTGCTCACCTGGGAGGTGAGTGTGACCTCCACGGTCCCCGACCCGCCCGGAGGCAGCCGCACGCCGGTCGTTCCCGGTGTCGCCACCGGTTCGGCGGCCGGGTCGTCGCCGATCACCACGCGCGTCACGTCCTCGAACACCTGGCCGTCATGGGTCGTCCTGGCCCGCACCCAGTACGTGCCGGCCCCGGCCGAGGCGGGTGGGGTGATCCGGACCGTTCGGGAGGTGTGGGCGCCGGGTTGCAGGTCGTACGGGAGGAGACCGGTCGGGATCGGCCAGCCCTCGGGAAGGACGAACTCGACCTCCCCCGTGGCGTGCCGGTCGGCGAGGGCCGAGGCAACGGTCACCGTGAGCTCGCCGCCGGCCCCGCGCAGCACGGGCGGTTCGACGTGGAGAGCGAGCGGCATGTTGCCGGTCGGGGCGGGGCCGGTGTTGTGGAGCCAGTAGCGGGTGAAGACGGGCTGGTGCGGCTCCCGGCCGGGAGCGGGGCCGCCGACCGGGCCGGTCAGCGGAGTGACAACGGTGGCGATGTCCATGCCGCAGAGGTCCAGGGTGAGGTCCGGGAGCGGAGCCCCCGGCCGTTCCAGCAGGTCCGCCCGGTACGCCTCGGCCACCGGGAGGTCCGTGGTGATGACGGCCCGCGTGTCCCGGCCGGCCGCCTCGTGCCAGCGCATCGTGAGGCTCTCGACCTGATCGGGCGTGTGGCCGTCGGACAGGTGGTTGCCCGTGGGTTTGAGGGCAGTGAGGACCACCTGTCCGGCCGGTTCCACCGAGAGGTACGAGCGCTGCTCCGGCTGGCCCCTGCGCTCTCCCCTCGACGCACGCAGCGGGTGATTGATGTCGTGCGCGAGCGGTACGACGCCGCGCGCCCGCCAGTCCCCGGCGCCCGCGAGGAGCGTGTAGTCGAAGGAGTGGGTCCAGTGCTGCTGCTGGAAGGCGGACCCGTCGGGCGTGGTGCGGTGCGGTGGGTCGATCCAGATGCCCGACGGCCAGCCCGTGCAGGAGCGCATCAGCGACAGGTGCAGCGCGCCGCCGGTGTCCACGGCGAAGCCCGGAACGCCCTGGTTGACGAGGGCGACCGTGTAGTCGTCGAGCGGCGGCTCGGTGAGTGCACCGCCCTCGGCGACCTCGATCACGGCGTCGTCGAGGTCCGCCACGAGTGCGTCCACCGCGCCCTCACCGGCGACGACCAGCACCGGCAGCGCACGGGCGCCCCGCAGATCGGCGCCCGGTACCCACACCTTCTCCAGCGCACTGTCCGCCGGAATCCACAAGCGCACCCGCCCGGTCGCCGCCAGTTGCTCCGCGAACGCGTCGGCGTACGCACCGCTCAGCACCTCCGCGGTGAACGGGTTCTCCTCGGGGCCGCCGATCGTGATGCGTACGTCGGGCAGATTGGAGTCGATGGCCAGATCCCCGTAGCGGGCGCCCGGCGCCGCCGAACAGGTGCTGGTCACACCGGCCTTGACCAGCGCCACCGCAAGGTCGCGCGCCCCGCCTCCGTCCGGAGTGACGATCTCCGCGATACCGATCGCCCGTGCTCCGCCCGGCAGTTCCACGCGCGCCGTCGACGACAGTGCGAACCAGTTGCCCGCCGGATTGTCCAGAGTCCACGGATGTTCCCCGGAGTCGACGTCGATGAGCCCGAATCCGCGCCCGATCACCGCGTCGGCCACCTCGCTCACCGGCAGCGCCCCCGGCACGTGCACCGGCCAGCGCAGTCGCAGCAGCTGATCGGCCCCGTCGAAGGCGTCGACATGGGTGACTCCGTCGAGCCGGTCCAGCCCGTGCCACAGAGTGAGCGTCTGGGTGTACGCGACCGGGCCGACCGCGCCCGTCACGGTGATCCGCTCGCCGAGGGGGCTCGTCTCGACCGTCACCGACTCGGCGGGACGGGAGGCGGAGCCGGTCACCGGCCCGCTGGGGACCAGATGCCAGGGGCCCTCGTGGTAGCGCGGATGCGCCGGATACTCCTCGTACACCAGCAGTTCGTTGCCGACCCGCCCCGCCTGGAGCAGCTCGCGGCCCTCGACGGTCAGCCGCGAGACGCAACCGCCGCGCCCCGGGTCGACCTCCAACGTGTGCGTGGCCGTGCTGATCCGGCGGCCTTCGGCCCGCGTCCAGCCGGCACCCGTACGCGAGGGGCGCGGCCGGTAGACGCGGTAGCCGAGCGAGGGGACGTCACGGGCGAGGAAGACGAGGTCGGCCTCCGCGAGCGAACCGTCCTCGTGGTGGACGGGGTTCTCCACGAGGACCGGTGTGCCGTCCGCCAGCTCCCAGCCGTGAAAGCCGGGAGGAAGCGTCATACGGGTGCGGACGAGATCCGTCCGTGGCCACGAGGACGGGTTGAACACGCTGATCGCGTCCTCGGCCCCCAGCCGCCGCAACGACGCGGCCAGCACGTCGCGCCCCGTGTCGTACGCCTCCCGCCAACTCGTCACCAGGTCCAGATACACCTGGTCGGACTCCGAGCCGGTGATCGCGTCGTGGTGCGCGCCGTACGCGAGCTGCCGCCACGCCTTGTCGATCCGCGCGTACGGATAGGCCGCCCCGGTCTCCACGGCGGCGAGCGTCGCGAACTTCTCCGCGTCGGTGAGCAGACTCTCGGCGGCGCGCTGCGCCTGCTTGGTATCGATGAAGGAGACGTCCTTGCCCGTGTAGACGGGGTTCATGTCCCGGGTCTGCGGCAAGGGCGCGGGCAGTTCGGCGCGGACCGCCGCGAAGAAGTCGCGGGGCAGCGCGCACACCAGGCGGGGCCAGGTGTAACGGGCGGCGAAGTCGCGGTGGATCCGGGTGACCCAGCGGTTGGGCGGCGTGTAGTCGGTCCCCACGGGAAGCAGGATGTTGCGCGTCGCGGACACCTTCCGCATCAGCCGGTACAGCTCCAGGACCGCGTCCTGCGCCTCCTCCGCCGTCGTCGCGCTGTCCATCCACCAGCCCGCGCTGTAGTGCGCAGGCATGTAGTGGGTCAGCACCCCGCGCCCGCTGGGCGAGAGCCACTCGAACTCGGCCGGGAACTGCATCCCCGACGGGTCGCCCCAGCCGTCCTGCTCCCGGTCGCGGTCGGTGAGCATCGGTCCCCACTGGTGGTACGGGCCCCGTGCCCACGACGAGGAGGTCAGCCCGGCGTCGGCGACCAGGCCGGGGAACTGCGGGTCGTGGCCGAAGACGTCCAGCTGCCAGGCGGTCTGCGGGTCACCGCCCATCACGCCACGCTGGAAGCCGATCCCGTAGATCAGGTTGCGGACGGTGGATTCGGCGGAGGTGAGGTTGGTGTTCGGCTCGTTGTACGTGCCGCCCATCAGCTCGATCCGCCCCTCGGCGAGAAGCCGGCGCAACAGGGTGCGATCGCCGGGATGAGCATCCCAGTACGGCTTGAGGTAGTCGATCTCCGCCAGGACGAACCGGTAGTCGGGGTCCTGGCGGGCGGTCCGCAGATGCAGGCGCATCAACTCGAAGCCGGTCTGCTGGAAGTCGATCCGGAACTGCTGGGCGGTGTCGCCGGACGCGTCCCAGGTCGTGGTGTACGCGGCCTGGGTGTTCCACCACACCGGGTCGTAGTGGAAGTGCGGCACCATCCACACCGTCCACCCCGGTTCGGCGACGGTGAGCTGCGCCTCCGCCCGCGCGTCGCCTGCCCGGACGGTGATGGGCAGGACCGTGCCGGGTGGGGCGGACTCGACCCGCACGCCGATCTCGCCCGGCATCCCCTCCCCGTGCACCCCGGGTCCGGTGATGACGACCGGGGCGGGTTCGCTCAGCGCGACCCGAACGACCTGCAGCGGATCGCCCGCCGCTCCGACGAACAGGTCGGTCGGCTCGACCTCGATGATGCGCACCGTATTAACCCTTCACCGAGCCGGCCATGTTGAACGAGCCGGAGAGGTACTTGTTGACCGCGACGTAGAGCAGGACAGCGGGGGTGGTGTAGATGACGGAGAACGCGGCGAGCTGCCCGTAGGCGACGCGCCCGTACTGGGAGAAGAACGTGTAGATGGTGACGGCGGCCGGCTGCTCCTCGGGGGAGTCGAGCAGCACGAACGGGACGAAGAAGTTGCCCCACTGGCCGACGAACACGAAGATCGCGACGACCGCGATGCCCGGGGCCATCAGCGGGGCGACGACGAACCGCAGCGACTTCATCCAGCCCGCTCCGTCCACCCAGGCGGCCTCTTCGAGGCTGATGGGCACGCCGTCCATGAAGTTCTTCATCATCCAGATCGAGAACGGCAGCGAACTCGCCGTCAGGAAGAGGACCATCGCGGGCACGGAGCCGTACAGGCTGAAGCGGAAGAACATGGCGTAGACGGGGACCATGATCGCGGTCAGCGGGAGCCCGGTGGAGAAGAGCAGGGTGAGCATGAAGTGGCGCTTGAACCGGAGCCGGTAGCGGGAGAGCGGATAGGCGGCGAGACCGGCCACGACGACGGTGAGGACGGCGGTCCCGCCGGAGATGACGACGGAGTTGAGCAGCGGACCGTACACGGTCTCGTAGGTGAGGACCGCCGCGAAGTTGTCGAGCGAGAAGGAGAACGAGGGCTCGGCGGCGGGGGAGGAGCCGGGCTGGACGGAGGAGAGCAGCACCCACACGAAGGGGCCGAGAAAGGACAGGGTGATCAGCGCGAGTACGGCGTGGGCCGACCAGCGCGTGCCCCAGCGGGTCATCAGGACTCCACCTTGATCAGTCGCAGGTAGACCAGCGAGAAGAGGGCGCCGACGACCAGCATCACCAGGGCCATGGCACTGCCGTAGCCGATCTCGAAGTACCGGAACGCCTGCTCGTACATGTACAGCGGGGTGGTCTGGCTGGCCTCGCCCGGTCCGCCGCCGGTCAGGGCGTAGATCAGGCCGAAACTCGCCAGGGTCTGCAGCGTGGTCAGCATCAGGTTGGACAGCACCGAGCGACGGATCAGCGGCAGGGTGACGCTGAAGAACGTGCGCGTCGTGGACGCGCCGTCGACCTTCGCCGCCTCCAGGAGGTCGCGCGGCACCTCGGAGAGCGCCGCCGAGTACACGAGCATCGAGAACGCGGTGCCGCGCCACACGTTGGCGAGGATCACCGCGAAGAGCGGCGAGGTGACCAGCCACTCCTGCTGGATCCCGAACACCGAGTTCACGGTGCCCTCGTCGCCGAGGAACGAGAACCAGCAGGCGGCGGCGACCACTTCGGGCATCACCCACGCGGCGATGACCACCCCGTTCACCACGCCGCGCACCGCGCGGCTCTTGCCGCGCTGGAGCAGTGCGATGAGCATGCCGAGGACGTTCTGTCCCATGACGGCCGAGCCGAGGACGAAGACGAGGGTACGGACCAGTGAGCTGACGAACGCCTCGTCGTCGAAGAGTCTGCTGAAGTTGTCGAGCCCGATGAAGCGGGCGTTGACGGACGCCGACCCGGTCAGCGTCTCGTTCGTGAACGCGACGTACACGCTCCACCCGACCGGCCCCACGAGGAAGATCGCGAGCAGGACGAGTGTGGGGGCCAGGGGGAGCAGCCAGCGCAGGGTCTTCCCGCGCCGGGCGGGCGACGGTTCCGCTTTCGCGCCCGACGCCCGCTTCGGTCCGGCTGCCGCGGTGAGCGTCACGATGCCTTGCCGACAACGTTGTCCGCACCTACGGCCCGCTCCACGCCCTTCGCGAACTGCGCTGCCGCCTCCTCCGGAGACTTCGACCCCAGGGTGACCGCTTCCATGGCCTCCTGGATCTGCGTGGAGACCTTCGGGTACGCCTCGTAGGCGGGCCGGTAGTGCGAGACCTTGGCGAGATCGGTCCAGAACTCCACCGACGGGTTCTCCGCCAGGTACGCCGGGTCGGCCGCGACGTCCTTGCGGACCGCGAGGTCACCGGTGCCGAGCGAGTACTCCATCGCGTGCTTCTTGTTCATCGCGAAGGTGATGAAGTCGAAGCCGTCCTGCTTGCGCTTGCTGTACGAACTCACCGCCATCACCCACCCGCCCGACATGCTGACGGCGCCCGGAGCCTCGCCGTTCTGGGTGGGCATGGGGGTCCAGCCCATCTTCTTCGTCCAGTCGGGCCACGGGGTGGGGCTCGTCGGCTTCCAGGAGCCCGAGGCCCACGCGCCGTCCAGCGCGATGCCGAGCTCGCCCTTGGGGAACCATTCGAGCAGCACCTTGTCGCCGAGCTTGGCGTTCAGGGCGTCGGCCTTCTTCGGGCCGAGGTCCTCCCGGTAGACGGTGTCGACGAACATGAGCGAATCGGTGATCCCCGCGCTGCTGGTCACCCACTTCTCGTTCTCGAACAGCGTCCCGCCGGGCGTCCCGTACAGCAGCATCTCGAAGCCCTGCATGGTCGCGGCCTCGCCGAGGATCTTCGTCGAGTACATGGAGAACGGGGTGACGCCGCGCGCCTTGCGCTTGACGGTGCGCGCCGCCTCCAGCACGTCGTCCCAGGTCTTCGGAGTCCAGGGCAGAGGCAGGCCGGCGGTCTTGAAGACGTCCTTGTGGTACCAGAGTCCGCGGGTGTCGGTCGAGATGGGGACGCCGTACGTCTTCCCGTCGAGGCCCTGCGCGGCCTTCTGGACGGACTCGGGGAACTGGGCTGTCCAGTCGGGCCACTTGGCGAGGAACTCGTCCAGCGGGGCCAGCTTCCCCGCCGCTACGTCGGCGTTCACCTGGAAGGTGTCGTGGAGGTAGACGTCGGGGGCGGAGTCGGCGGACCGGTTCAGCAGGGCGAGCTTGGTGTAGTAGTCCTCGTTGGTTCCCTGGACGGCCGTCAGTTTGACGGTGATGCCGGGGTGGGCGGCCTCGTACTCGGCCTTGGCCCCCTTGAGCGATTTCTCCAGGTGGGGCCAGGTCGGCTCCACGCGGTAGAGGACCTCGATCTCGTTCGACTTCTTCCCGGATCCACCCGAGCAGCCGGTGACGGCGGTGGCGCCGACGGCTGTCGTCGCGAGTGCCCCGGCCAGCAGAGTACGCCTCTTCAACTCGTCCTCCTGGGAACGGTGTTGCGCGCGGTCGTGCCTCAAGTGCCGGGAAACGTAAGTCAGTCTGATTTACTAAGTCAATACGCTGTGTGATATTGCCGCTCATGCCGATGGGAACGAACCACCCCGGACTCGGGAGTTACAACCAGGCCGTCGTGCTGGAGACGATCCATGCCGCGGACGGCATCAGCCGGGTCCAGATCGCCGGCCGTACGGGCCTGACCGCTCAGACCGTCTCCGTGATCGTGCGGCGGCTGCTCGGAGCCGGCCTGGTGCGGGAGCACGGGACCGCCCCCTCGACCGGCGGCAAACCGCGCACGATCCTGCGGATCGATCCCGACGCCGGATACGCGATCGGGATCCATTTCGATCCCGCCGAGATCACCGTGGTCCTGGCCAACCTGGCAGGGGTTCCGGTACGGACCTGCCGCCGCTCCCTGACGGCCGGACTCGGGCCTCCGTCGGTCATCGCCGCCATGGTGCAAGCGGCACGGTCCCTGCTGGCAGCCGCCCAGCTCCCCGATGCCCGCGTCCTCGGCGTCGGCCTCGCCTGCCCCGGCCCGCTGGACGCGGACGGCACCATGCACGCGCCGCCTCAGCTGAGCGACTGGGACCGGGTCCCCGTCCGGGCGCTCCTGGAGGAGGCCATCGGCTTCCCGGTCGGTTTCGACAACGACGCCACCGCCGCCGCGATCGGCGAACGCTGGGCGGGAGCCGGACGATCCGTACCCAGCTACGCCTATCTGTACCTGGGTACGGGCATCGGCGGCGGTCTCGTCCTCGATCATCAGATCTACCGGGGCCGGTCGCTCGGCGCGGCCGAGTTCGGGCACCTCACGGTGGCTCCCGGCGGGGCCGAGTGCCACTGCGGCAACCGGGGCTGTCTGGAAGCCGAATGCCGTCCGGCGGCGATCGAGGCGGCGCACGCCGCGCGAACCGGCCACCGGCTCAGCCATGCCGCGATCTGTGCCGCATTCCTCTCCGGGGACGCCGAAGCGGTCGAGACGATCCGGGGCGTCACCGTACGGCTGGCCGACGCCGCGGTGAGCATCGTCAACCTGTTCGACGTGGACCTCTTGCTGATCGGCGGCCCGGCGATGCGTGAAGCCGCGGGGGCCTTCCGCGATGCCATGGCTGAGGCGGTGAACACCCGTGCCGTCAACCGCCGTCTGCACCGCGTGCGGGTGGAGATCGCACCGATGGGCGCGGACGCCGCGGCGATCGGTGCGGCCTCGCTCGTCTTCCATTCGGCCTATGCGCCGACGCTGCCGGGCTAGGGTCTTTCGTTTGGATCATGCCGGGGAGGACGTCAGCACTCTTTACACGTGCCCCATGCGTCGCTACCTTCACTGGCTGGTGACAACGATGTCAACTCCGCACCCGAGGAGCGCTGATCGTCCATGGTGTCCCGAAGAGACTTCCTGCTGACCAACGGAACGATCCTGGCCACGGCCGGACTCGGCTTCGGCCTTTCCGGCCGCGCCGCTGCCGCCGAACGTGACGACGTCGACCGTCTGCTGCCGAACTTCGGCCGAGCCACGACGCTCGACGTGGCCGATGTGAGCACCCTCCACGGGGACGATCAGCTGCTGCTGACCACCCTTCAGGGAATCGTCAACCGCCGCCGCCCCCGCCTCTACTTCAACTACGACGCCGGCGGCGTCGACCTGCGCTGGCTGTCCGGCACCGGCGCCGCCGTCACTCGCCACGACAACGCCCTCGACCTGATCGGGCGCTACCGCGACGAGGTCCGCGGCGCTGTCCTGTACGACCCCGACGTCCCCGACTCGGTCAACGTCGCCACCACCCTGGCCGGTCTGGAGAACGCCGTCGCGGCCCGCGCCGAACAGGCGAGCCGCTACGGCCTGAAGGTCGTCGCCGATCTGCGCGGACGTTTCGCCGACGACCCGCAGGAGGTGTACCGCTGGCAGTTGGACAACCTCTTCCCCCGCTGTGCCCACACGCTGCTGGCCGGTCTTCCGCCCACGAGGACCGTGAAGGTGGACGGGGTCCGGTGGCGGGAGATCGCCCGCGAGCCGAACCGGGTCCGCGACTCCTCCAACCGGGCGGTGCGCACCTTCGACCTCAGCACCGAACTCCCCGGTACGGACGGGGCGTTCCTCCGCTTCCAGGACTCCCTGGGGGACGACGGCTGGGGCGCTTCGGTGGGACGGGTGACCGTACGGGCCGACGGCCAGGAGATCGCGTCCTTCGCACCGGGTACGGACGCCGAGGCCCCGTATCTCTTCGACGGGCTCAACTCCTCCGTCGGCGCCGACGGCAACCGCTTCTGCGACGGCGGCGGCTACTTCGTCTACCGGTTCGCCGCGCCTGCCGGGACCACCCTGCTCACGGTCGACGTCGACCTGTGGAACCAGTACCTGGTCACCGCCACGACCACCGCGCCCACCCGCGTCGAGCCCTTCCCTTACTTCCGGGACTACGCGGTCGCCACCCGGGCCATGGTGGTGTGGCTGCCGCCCTCGGGAGCCACCGGAGCGCTGCTCGACGAGGTCTTCGACCGGGTCGAGCCGACCACGCCGTACTGCGGATGGTTCTCCAACGACGTGGAGGGGGAGTGGGGCGGCGTCGACCGGGCCTCGCAGCACGGAGTGGAAGTGGTGCCCGCCGACTACTACATGAACGCCACCGTGCATGCCGGCGTCCCGGCGAGGGTCTCCGACCGGGTTCGCCCGCGCCCGAAGGCGACGCTCCGCAACCGGGTGTACCTCACGCTCACCATCGGCGAGGGCGACAACGTCCAGTACTGCCAGCGCCGCATGCGCGACCTGTGGGACGACCCCGCGCGCGGCCGGGTACCCGTCAACTGGACGGTCAGCCCCCTCCTGGCCGACATCGGGCCGGCGCTGCTGGCCCACTACCAGCGCACAGCCACCGGCAACGACCTGCTGATCAGCGGCCCGTCCGGGGCCGGATACACCTACCCCGGCTCCTGGCCCGAGGAGGCGCTCGACGCGTACACCCGGCTTACCGGCGGGTTCCTGCGGCGGACCGGCATGGACCTGGTCTACGCCTACAACCAGCGACTCCAGGAGGGCAACGGCTGGGTCCCCTTCGACGAGCGCATCGCCCGCTCCTACCGGGACAACACCCCGCTGCGCGGCATCATCCAGTCCTGGGAGACCGGTGACCTGCAGATCCGCCCCGCCGGCCTGCCGGTGATCGGCAACTACTGGCCGCAGGGCGACGCGGCGGAGTACCGGGACGGTCTGGTGAAGCACATCGAAGGCTGGGACGGGAACGGCCCCCTCTTCATCGCCGGAGCGGTCAACGCGTGGAACTGGACGCCGAGCGACATCGCCGAGCTGGGCGAACTGCTCACCGACCCGTTCGAGGTGGTGCGAGGAGACACCTTCTTCGCACTGCTGGACCAGGCCACCCGGTAGGCGGAGCCAACGGCCTCCGTGTCGCCAACGAACGTGCTGTTAGCGGACGTTGACGGCTCGGGCGCCGTGCACCGACCGGCGGGGGAGCACTTCCCCCCGCCGGTCGGCGGATCCGGTCGGTTCAGGCGGTGGCGCAGGCGCTCCCGCTGAGGGTGAACGCGGCCGGGGCGGCGTTGGCGGCGCCCTTGCCGGCGGTGAAGCCGACGGTGACCGAGCCGCCGGCGGGGATGGTGGAGGTGTAGGAGGCGGGGGCGACGCTCACCGTGCCTCCGTTCTGGGTGGGAACCCCTCCCCACATGTTGGTGACGGTCTGGCCGTCCGCGAAGGCGAAGCCCAGCGTCCAGCCGTTGATGACGGCGGTGTCCGTGTTACGGATGGTGATCTCGCCCTGGAAGCCGCCGGACCACTCGTTGACGACGCGGTAGCCGACGGAGCAGCCCACGCCGGGTGTGCCGCCGGCATCGGTCCTGACGTTCACCGTGGCCGAGCGGGGCGAGCGGTTGCCCGCCGCGTCGCGTGCCTGGACAGCGAAGGTGTACGCCGTGTCGGCGGTCAGGCCGGTCAGGGTGACCGTGGTGGTGGCGGAGGAGGCGACCGTCGTCCCGGAGCCACCGCTGACGCGGACGACGTCGTAGCCGGTGACGCCGACGTCGTCGGTGGCCGCGGTCCAGGTGAGCGTGGCCGATGTGGCCGTGACCGCGGAGGCGACCGGCGTTCCGGGACTGGTCGGGGCCTCGGTGTCGCCCGGCGTGCCGCCGAACACGGTGGCCTCCCGGGAGGTCTGGGTGATGCCGTCGGCGCCGTTGAAGATGCGCTCGCCCCAGGAACTGAGCCGGCTGGGGTCGAAGTCGATCGCGAGGTCGAGCACCGGGTCGGTGTTGCCGCTCCAGGACCAGGCCAGGTACCCGAGCCCGAGCTGTTCGGCGGCGGCCATCATGGTGTCCTCGTCCGGGTCGCCGTACTGGTCGGCCGGTCCTCCGAACTCGCCGATGAGGAGGGGCAGTCCGGCGTCGACGAAGGCGTTCAGGTAGTCGGTGACCTTCTGGGCCGTGTTGTAGACGCTGTACATGTGGATCGAGAAGATCAGGTTGCCGGTGGGGTCGGCGTCGTACACGGACCGGGCGTTGGCGCGCATGACCCCTTGCCAGTCCTGGCCCCAGTTGGGCGCGTCCACCATGATCGTGTGCTCGAACCCGGCGGTGCGCAGCTTCTGGACGGCAGCGGTCGTGGGAGCCGTCCAGCCGGCGGGGTCGGTGTTGCCCCACGGCTCGTTCCCGATGTTGATGACGACGTAGTTCTCCTCGCCGGCGAGTACGTCCTTCAGGCCGATCCAGTAGTCGGCCGCCTGGTCGAGAGAAGCGGCGGCTGCCTCCTCGCCGTAGCCGGTGGTGTCGTGCACCTCCAGTACGCAGATCAGCCGGTTGGCCTTGCACTGGCCGATGACGGCCGCCACGTCCTCGGGGCTGTTCCTGGTCCAGCGGTGGCCGTTGGAGAGGACGACGCGGACGGTGTTGGTGCCCCGTGCCTTGATGTCGGCCAGCGACTGCGTCTCGCCCGGGTACCAGGTGTGGGCGTGGTTCACGCCACGCATGACGAAGTCGTTGCCGTTGCCTTCCAGCAGGCGGCCGTTGCTGATGTGGAGGCCGGTGGCAAGGGCGTCGGACGGCTGGGCCCGTGCGGCGGCCGGGGGGCCGAGGGCGAGGAGCCCGATGAGCATGGCCAGTCCGGACATCAGGGCGGTCACGGGGCTCGTTCGCCTCGTACTTCTTCTTCTCACTGCGACTCCAGGGGGGTGGGCGCCAGGAAACAGGGGCGTCGTACGGGGGGTGTGGGAGCGCTCCCATGAAGCCAGCCTGTCCAGGGCACGTCAAGGTGTCGCGCGAGCTCCGACGCCTGAATGGCCGGTGTGCGGCCGGGAATCGGCTCGGCGAAAGGGGCGCCGGGACCCTGCTGCGAGGCGTCGACCACGGCGTTCGTGGCTCGGTGCGACCAGTCGCCGAGGTGGTGGGACAGATCGCTTTCAGCCATCGGGAGGACGGGCCGCCCCGAGTCCCCGCGGATCGACGGCCGGTCCCGCCGACCTCAGCTCGGAGGGCGGCAACCTTCCTGGCGTTGGCGACGACTGTCTGCTGTCACCGGGTCATGCCGACCGGCTCCTGCGCACCTTGGGTGCCGGGACCAGCCGGACGACGGTGTTCAGGAGGTGGTCGATCACGTCGTGCGAGGGCTTGTCCGTGAGGTTGGTGAGCATGCGGGCCAGCGTGTTGAGCAGGAAGGGCGATCCCATGACGTAGCGGTTGAGTACCGGTTGGAAGCCCGACCGGCTGAAGACGATGTCGGCGGCGGCGTTGCCGAGACGGTAGTAGCGCCCCCAGCGGTGGTTCATCTCGACGGGATAGCCGTGCAGCACTCGCTCCCGCCCGGGGCCCGGAGGATGAGCGAGGGCCAACGCGGCGCTCTCGGCTGCGACTTCGCCGGCCTCCATGGCCTGGCCGATGCCCTCCCCGTTCCAAGGGCTGACCATGCCCCCGGAGTCGCCGACCAGGAGGAGCCCGCGCGTATAGAGGGGATGACGGTTGAATCCCAGGGGCAGCGCCGCGCTCCGGACAGGCCCCTCGGCGTTCTCCTCCCGCAGTCCCCAGGCGTGGGGAGTGCGGGCCAGCCACTCGTCGAGCGTCGTCCGCAGATCCGCGGTTCCGTACCGTCGGTGAGGCAGCGCGCCTAGGCCGACGTTGACCCGGCCGTCTCCCATGGGGAAGATCCACCCGTATCCCGGCAGGTAGTGGTCGCTCCCCGGGAAGCGGAGGTCGGCCCACAGCTCCAGGTACTCCTCCTGGGACCGCTCCGGGCTGCGGTAGTAGCGGCGAGCGGCCGTCGCGATCTGCCTGCCCGGGTCCCGCTGAAGCCCCATGGAGAGAGCGAGGCGGGCGGAGGCGCCGTCGGCCGCGATGACGATCGGCGCGCGGAAGGCCACCGGATCCTTCGTTCCGGCCGTGGCGGTGACTCCGGTGATGCGCCCGGCCCGGTCCGTCACGGGCGCGGTCACCTTCACCCCGTTGCGCAACCGCGCCCCGGCGCCCACGGCGTGACGGGCCAGGATGTCGTCGAAGTCGTGCCGGCTGCGCGAGAGGCCGAAGTCCGGGTAGCGCCCCAGGGCTGGCCAGTCGATGTGCACCTGATGCTTCCCGGCCACCCAGCGCATACCGCGGGAGCGGGTCCACCCGGGCGCCTTGATGTCGACGCCCATCCGGATGAGCTGGTGCACCGCGCGCGGCGTGAGGCCGTCCCCGCACACCTTCTCCCGGGGGAAGTCGGCCTTCTCCAGCAGCAGGACGTCGATGCCCGCCCTGGCGAGGTGAAAGGCCGCGGACGAGCCCGCCGGCCCCGCCCCCACCACGATCACCTCGGCTTCCTCGCCCGAGCCGTGGGCGGAGCGATCGTCCGGCGGTGACTGGTCTGGCGTCGTTTCCCGCACGGGAACCCCTTCCTGGGACAGCCGGTGCCGTGCCGAGGACGGCACCCCCGTCATCATCGACCAGGGGGAGCCGCTACGAAACCTGCCCGGATGCGGGTTCGCCCGCGGGGACGTGTGCCCGTTCGGGTCGGATGGGGTCGGCCGGGGCGGACCGGTCCGTCGACGGCGGGCCGGTGATGCGGCCGGCCAGGAAACGGATGCGAACTCCACAACTTCCCCTGGAGAACGGGCAATCCACGCCTTCGGAGAGGGGAGCGCCCCGAAATCTCGTACGCTGCCGCCGTGGGAAGAGGCCGTGGAAGGGGGACCCACATGTCCTTGCAGAAGGGTGCCAACGTACCTGTAGGAAGTCCCAGGGTCCGGGTGGAGCTGGGGTGGCGGACGGGACCCGGGGCTCCCGATGTGGACGGGTCGGCTCTGCTGCTGACGGCGGCCGGCAAGGTGCGGTCGGACGACGACTTCGTGTTCTACAACCAGCCTGTGCACGCCGGCGGCGCCGTGCGCCACGAAGGCAGGCGGCAGGACGGTACGAGCGCACTCGAGACCATCGGGGTGGAGCTCTCCGCGATCGAGCAGGAGATCGGGACCGTGGTCGTCGCGGCGTCCACGGACGGCACGTTCGGTCAGGTGTCCGGGCTGTTCGTGCGCGTGCTGGACGCGGAGACCGGTGCGGAGACGGCGCGGTTCGATGCCACGGGTGCCACCTCGGAGACGGCATTCGTGCTCGGAGAGCTGTACCGGCGCAACGGCGGATGGAAGTTCCGGGCGGTGGGCCAGGGGTACGCCTCCGGGCTGGAAGGGCTCGCCACCGATTTCGGCATCACCGTCGACGAGCCCGCCGCGCCCGCGCCGGTGCAGCGGACGGCGCCTGCCCCGCAGCCCTCTGTGCCGGTGCAGCGGACAGCGCCCGCCCCGCAGCCCTCTGTGCCTGCCTCACCTCCTCCTGCGCCACGTCGTCCCGCGCCGCAGGCTCCGCCGTCCGTGCCCGCCCAGCCGGTGCGGCTCTCGAAGATCACGCTGACGAAGGCGGCGCCCGCGGTGTCGCTGACCAAGCAGGGGGCCACCTCGGGAGGCATGCGGGTCAATCTCTCGTGGAGCGCAGCCACGCCGCCGCGTGGCTGGATGAGGAAAGGGAAGGACGCCGTCCGGCTGGCGGACGTCGACCTGGACCTCTCGTGTCTGTGGGAGTTGCAGAACGGCGCGATGGGGATCGTCCACCCCATCAACAACCAGTTCGGCTCGTTCGACCAGCCTCCGTACATCCGGCTGGACCAGGACGACCGGACCGGTTCGAGCGAGACCGGCGAGAACCTCATGATCAACCTTGATCACGCGGCCGAGATCAAGCGCATCCTCGTCTTCGTGGTCATCTACACCGGGGCGTCCAGCTTCGCCGGTCTGCACGGGGTCGCCACGCTGTATCCGCCCGCGGGTCCGCCGATCGAGGTGCGGCTGGACGAGTGCACCGTTCCGTCGCCGGTCGCGGCGATCGCGCTGATCGAGAACGTGGGCGGGGAACTGATCGTCCGACGGGAGGCCAAGTACCTCCTGCTGCCGCCGGGCGTCCTCAAGCAGCAGGCTGCCGACCTCGAGTACGGCTGGGGGATGACCTGGCAGGCGGCCAGCAAGGACTGACCGGTCGCCGGCCTTCGGACACCCGCGCCGCGGCGGGCCCTTCCGCCGTGGAATGCCGGCCTGGGCGGGCCGCCAGGGTGCTCACGGCCACGCACGAACGGAGTCCGCGCCGACGACCCCGCACCGTTCACCGACGGCCGACCTGCTGGTGACCGCCCCGGCTTCGCTCACGTACGGGCGGCCGGATCCTGGTCCTGGAGTACCTCCGCGGAGTTCGCCTCCGGGGACTCCGCGGGCGAGGGCACAGCGGCCGGCACGGGCGAACCGGGCGCGCGGCGGCGGCCGATCCATGCGGCCATGGGTTCGGTGTAGCGGGCGGTGAGCGGCCCGATCACGACCAGGAGCAGGACGTACGCGGTGGCCAGCGGGCCCAGCGCCGGTTCGATGCCCGCGGTGACGGCGAGCCCGGCGATGACGATGGAGAACTCGCCCCGTGCCACGAGGGTGCCGCCGGCCCGCCAGCGCCCCTTGACCCCGATCCCCGCTCTGCGCGCGGCCCAGTACCCGGTCGCGATCTTCGTGAGCGCCGTGACCACGGCCAGCGCGAGCGCGGGCAGCAGGACGGGCGGGATGCTCGCGGGGTCGGTGTGCAGGCCGAAGAAGACGAAGAACACCGCGGCGAACAGGTCCCGCAGCGGGCTGAGGAGGGTGTGCGTGCCCTCGGCGACCTCGCCGGACAGGGCGATGCCCACGAGGAACGCACCGACCGCGGCGGAGACCTGGAGCTGCTGGGCGATGCCCGCGACGAGGAGGGTGAGTCCGAGAACGACGAGGAGGAGCTTCTCGGGATCGTCGCTGGAGACGAACCGGGAGATGAGCCGCCCGTACCGGACCGCCACGAACAGGACCGCCCCCGCGACACCGAGCGCGATGGCCAGCGTGAGGCTTCCCGCCGCGAGGCCGACACCGGCCAGCAGGGCGGTGACGATCGGCAGGTACACGGCCATCGCCAGGTCTTCGAGCACCAGGATGCTGAGGATGACCGGTGTCTCGCGGTTGCCGACCCGGCCCAGGTCGCCCATCACCTTGGCGATGACGCCCGAGGAGGAGATCCAGGTGACGCCGGCCAGCACGACCGCCGCCACGGGACCCCACCCCATCAGCAGCGCCGCGACCGCGCCGGGCACGGCGTTGAGGGCGAAGTCGACCAGCCCGGCGGGGTACTGGGTCTTGAGGTTGGAGACCAGATCGCTGGCCGTGTACTCGAGACCGAGCATCAGCAACAGGAGGATGACGCCGATCTCGGCGCCGATCGCGACGAACTCCTCGCTCGCGCCCATCGGCAGGAGGCCGCCCTCACCGAAGGCGAGGCCGGCCAGCAGGTACAGGGGGATGGGCGAGAACTTCAGACGGCCCGCGACCCGGCCGAGCAGGCCCAGGCCGAGGATGATCGCGCCGAACTCGATCAGGAAGAGAGCGGAGTGCACCGGCGGTCACTCCTGCCCGAGTATCGCGGCTGCGGCGTCGACGCCTTCGCGGGTGCCGATCACGATGAGGGTGTCCCCGCCGGCGAGCCGGAAGTCCGGCGCGGGGGAGGGGCGGGCCTCGGCGCGGCGCAGTACGGCCACGATCGACGCTCCGGTCTCGGTACGCATCCGTGTCTCGCCCAGCACCCGGCCGTTCCAGACGGAGTGCGCGGACAGCTCGATCCGTTCGGCGACCAGACCCAGATCGGTGGTGTGGAGCACGTTGGGGCTGTGGTGGGCCGGCATCAGCGCGTCGATCAGCGAGGCCGTCTCCGCGCCGGTCAGGTGCACGGACTGCGCGCAGGCGTCGGGGTCGTCGGCCAGATAGATGTTCACGGTCCGGGTGCTGTCCCGGTGCGCGATGACCGACAGATGGCGGTGTTCGCGGGTGGTGAGGTTGTACTGGACCCCGATGCCGGGCAGCGGTGTGGTGCTCATCCGTGGAGCAGGCACAGCTCTGTCCCCCCTTGCTCTGTTCTCGACTGCGGTGCGGCGCCGGCCGGACGTGCGAGGCAGGTCCCCGTTCCGGCGCGAGCTCATCGTGCCACCTCCCGGTCGCGGGCGGATATGGGTGTTGGCACGGATGGACAAAGCCCCCGGCCGGACGGAAGGCTGACCGGGGACACCGCTCCCGCCGCAGGTCACCGTAGGTGTGGGGCCTCCGGGAGGGGATAGTGGAGGTGAGCGCGCCGATCAGGCGGACGGGACGACGAGGGGAGAGACGATCATGTCGCTGTACTGGCGGATCTTCCTGCTCAACGGCGCCGTCCTCGTCGTGGCCGTTCTGCTGCTGTTCGGCCCCGTCACCGTCTCGACCCCCGTGCTCTTCGGTGAAGTCGTCGTCCTGCTCGCGGGGCTGGCGGCCATGCTGATCGCGAACGCCGTACTGCTCCGCATCGGCCTGGCCCCGCTGGGCCGGCTGACCCGCGCGATGTCCGCGGTCGATCTGCTGCGCCCCGGAAGCAGGACCCGGGTGGAGGGGCCCGGCGAGGTGGCCGAGCTGACCACGTCGTTCAACGCGATGCTGGGGCGGCTGGAGGCCGAGCGGGCGACGAGCAGTGCGCGGGCCCTCTCCGCGCAGGAGGCCGAGCGTCGGCGCATCGCCCAGGAACTCCACGACGAGGTCGGCCAGACCCTCACAGCCGTCCTGCTGCAGCTCAAGCATGCCGCCGACCGGGCGCCGGAACCCCTGCGCGAGGAGCTCCGCCAGGTGCAGGAGACCACCCGAACCAGCCTGGACGAGATCCGCCGCGTCGCGCGCCGCCTGCGCCCCGGAGTGCTGGAGGAACTGGGTCTGCACAGTGCCCTGCGGGCGTTGACGGCGGAGTTCACCACCGGTTCGCTGACCGTGCGGCACGTCATCGGCCCCGGCCTGCCCGAGCTGGACGAGGCGGCGGAGCTGGTGCTGTACCGGGTCGCCCAGGAGGCCCTGACCAACGCCGCCCGCCACGCGCACGCCACCGATGTCGACGTGCTCCTTTCCTCCCCGTCGGCCGGGGCGGTGCGGCTTCTCGTACGGGACAACGGCACCGGTATCCATCGGGCGGCCGAGGGCGCCGGTATCCAGGGGATGCGTGAACGAGCCCTGCTGGTCGGCGCGGATCTCGCGATCGGTCCGGGCCCGAACGGCGGCACCCAGGTGCGTCTGGACGTACCCACCACCGCCCGCGGGGCGAAGGAGACGCAGTGACCACAGCGGACCGGGCGCCGACCCGCGTGCTTCTCGCCGACGACCACGCCCTCGTACGCCGCGGAGTGCGGCTCATCCTCGATGCCGAGCCGGACCTCACGGTGGTCGCCGAGGCCGGCGACGGAGCGGAGGCCGTCGACCTGGCCCGTGCTCAGGACGTCGACCTCGCCGTCCTGGACATCGCCATGCCGCGGATGACCGGCCTCCAGGCCGCCCGCGAACTCTCACGGCTCCGGCCGGGGCTGAGGATCCTCATCCTCACCATGTACGACAACGAGCAGTACTTCTTCGAGGCGTTGAAGGCCGGAGCCGCCGGATACGTCCCCAAGTCCGTCGCCGACCGGGACCTCGTCGAGGCGTGCCGCGCGGCGATCCGGGACGAGCCGTTCATCTACCCGGGCGCCGAGACCACCCTGATCCGCAACTACCTCGACCGGGCCCGCCAAGGGGATCCGCTGCCCGCCCGTGCGATCACCGAACGCGAGGAGGAGATCCTCAAGCTCGTCGCCGAGGGCCACTCCTCCAAGGAGATCGCCGAGATCCTCGTGATCAGCGCCAAGACGGTGGAGCGCCATCGCGCGAACCTGCTGCAGAAACTGGGGATGCGCGACCGCCTGGGACTGACCCGCTACGCGATCCGTGTGGGTCTGATCGAGCCGTAGTGGCTGGAACGACGCTCAGCAGGACGCGGTGCACGGTGCGTACGAGTCGTGGGGTTTCGACGGCATTCCGAGGCTGAGAAGAGAGCGCTTGCTGCCGAGCCGGCGCGAGGGTGGTCCCTAGGCGAAGGGTGTGAAGAAATTGCGCGACGGGCTGGGCGGTCCCGTCGGCCGATGCCGGTTCGTGCGGGCCGTTCCCGGACCCGTGGCCTGACAAAGTGCCAGCTCGCAGCGGGTCATGCGAGGCGTAGTCGCGCGTCGGTGCCGAAGGGTGGGCCGACTGCCTTACGGGGCACCGCAGTTCGGCTCGAAGTGGCCGTGTCCGGAGCCTTGCCAGCCCAACAGAAGCCGCCCTAAGCTGCGCGGGCAGAAAGCGCTTTCCCCCCACGAGGAGCACCTTCGGTGATGCGGGTCTCGCGGCACCTGCCGCGATCCTCGCATGAATCGACGTCTGTCCGGAACGGGGGCTTCACTCCGGATGCCGACGCGCCATGGAACGAAGGGTGTACGCCATGACGAAGACGCACCACGGGCGGAGAGGCGGCAGCTCCCCGTAGGAAGCGGCCGGCCGTGCCGCCGGCTCCGGTATGCCTCGCCCGGCAGTTCGTCTCGCGAAGCAACCGAGGCCACGGATCTCGCGGCAGGGCGTCGAAGGCATCGAACTCTGTTTCACAGCACCACAGTTGACCCGAACAGATCGAGAACAGCCCCCCTGTACGGGGGCTGCCCCGACCTGCCCGGCGACAGGTCGGCAGCCTCTACGGCCGGCCAGGCATGACCACGGAACGCAGCAGCAGCACCAGGCAATTCGAAGAGGATATGGGGATACCAGGATGAGACGACCAGTCGCACTCCGACTCTATGCGGCGCTGGCGACGACCGCCATGGCGGTCGCCGGCGGTGTGGTTCTTTCGACGCCCGCGGCCTCGGCCGCGACCGGCAGCGCCACCGGCTACGCGACCCAGAACGGGGGGACCACCGGCGGTTCGGGCGGGCAGACGGTGCGGGCCACCACGGGGACCGCGATCCATGCGGCCCTGTGCGGCCGGGCCAGCAGCAGCACCCCGATCACCATCGAGGTCGAGGGGGTCGTCAACCACGCCAACACCGCCAAGGTGTCGGGCGACAGTTGCTCCACCGCCGACGGCGTCATCGAGCTCAAGCAGATCAGCAACGTCACCATCGTCGGGGTCGGCAGTGGAGCCGTCTTCGACCAACTGGGCATCCACATCCGTGAATCCAGCAACATCATCATCCAGAACGTGACGGTCCGGAACGTCAAGAAGTCGGGCTCGCCCACGTCCAACGGCGGTGACGCCATCGGCATGGAGAGCGACGTCCGCAACGTCTGGGTCGATCACACCACCCTGGAGGCGTCGGGCGGGGAGTCGGAGGGGTACGACGGCCTCTTCGACATGAAGGACAACACCCAGTACGTGACCCTGTCGTACAGCACCCTGCGCAACTCCGGTCGCGGTGGACTCATCGGCTCCAGCGAGAGCGACCTCTCGAACGGCTTCATCACGTACCACCACAACCTGTACGAGAACATCGACTCCCGCGCGCCCCTGCTGCGCGGCGGCATCGCCCACATCTACAACAACTACTACGCGAGCCTCAACGAGTCCGGTATCAACTCCCGGGCCGGCGCCCGCGCCAAGGTGGACAACAACTACTTCAAGGACTCCAAGGACGTCCTGGGTACGTTCTACACCGACGCGGCCGGGTACTGGCAGGTCAGCGGGAACATCTTCGACAACGTGACCTGGTCCAGCCCCGGTAGCGAGAACAACCCCGCGGGCCCGAACCCGACGTCCAACACCTCCGTCAGCATTCCCTACTCCTACACCCTCGACGACGCCAGTTGCGTGCCGGACGTCGTGAGTCGTACGGCGGGTGCCAACAAGGGACTTCAGGTCTCGAACGGCAGCTGCTCGCCGCAGTCCCCGACTCCCGGACCGACCGAGCCGACGCCCGGACCCACCGAGCCCACGCCCGGACCGACGGAGCCCACGCCGGGACCGACCACGCCCGCCGGGACGAACCTCAGCATCGGTGCAGGCTCCGACGGTTCCAGCAAGGCCGACGGGACGAGCTACGGCAACGTCCGGGACGGGAACCTGAGCACCTACTGGTCGCCGGCCGGCTCGACCGGTTCCGTCTCGGTCAAGTGGGGCTCCTCCACCGCCGTCTCCTCGGTCAACATCCGGGAGGCATCGGGCTCCGCGGGCAGCATCGGCTCCTGGAGGCTCATCAACGGCGACACCGGCGCCGTCCTGACCTCCGGCAGCGGTGCAGGCGTCATCACGTTCGCCCGGACCTCCCTGCAGAAGATCACCTTCGAGATCACCAGCGCGACCGGTACGCCGAAGGTCGCCGAGTTCGAGACGTACGCCGGATAGCGGCCACCGAACGCCCGGAACAGGGGCCGTCGTATCCGACGGCCCCTGTTCTGCCTCGCGGAGTGGGTGGCGCGCGTACGGTGCGCCCCGTGACGCACCACCTCGGCTCACCGACCTCCGAGTGCGGAGCGACGGCGGGTCACGCCACTTGTTCGTCGGGGACGGCGGACCCGGTGGCCTGCGGCGACGGCTCGGTCATGCGCTGCAGTTGTGCGGCGGTGATGGCGCGGACCATGAACGCACCGGCCACGGCGGCGCCGACGACGGCCGCGTCCACGAGCAGGAGCGGAGGGACGTCCGTGTAGGCGCGGGCGATGACGGAGTCCGTCGTGCCGGAGTGCATCAGGCCCGTCCCGGTCAGCGTGCCGACCAGCCACAGGCCCCACCACCAGTTCACGACCTGCGGAAGGCGGGTGGCCGGTGCGCTCGCGTGGTGGATGTCCGCGACGATCCCGCGCGGTACCCAGAGGTTGGCGACGGGGAGGACCCAGCCCGCGTACATCCATGGCCAGGCGTAGCGGGGGCTCTTTCCCGAGAGGGCGCGTGCGTTGTCCCGGACGCTCCACAGCCAGGCCAGGAAGACGATCGCGCACAGCGCCGTCGCCCCTTCTGTCAGGGCGTTGACGAAGTGGTAGGAGTCCTCCAGCGCGGTCAGCGGGCGGTGCCCGCCGTCGCTCTGTTCCGGCGGTCCCGACGAGGGTTCTCCGGTGGTGGCGAGCCGGATGTGCCACACGGCCAAGGCCGCCCAGGCTGTGCCCGCGAGGCCGAGCGCCGCGACGGCGGACAGGGCGACTCCCCGAACCGGGCGAAGGGCTGAGGATTCCGCATGGTCGTTCATGTGCTCATCCTTTCGTAGGGAAGATCGCGTACGCCACACGCTTTGCCGCCGAACTCGCTCGTCGCCGGGTGCCCGGCTCCATCGGGCCGGGTCACCCGGAGTTGTACCCCCACCGGGGCTGGCCGTCCTTGCCCATGAAGCACTTCGCGGGCCGTCCGTCGGCGGTCGTCGCGGTGCTGCCCACGGGGGAGCAGTACTGCCCGAACTGGACGCCTGCCGCGCCACCGGTGCTGCTTCCCGAGCCGGTGGAACCGCCGGAGGTGCCGGAACTGCCGGACGAGCCGCCGCTGGTGGTGCCGCCACTGCTCCCGCTGCTGCTTCCGCCCGTACTGCTTCCACCGGTACTGCCCCCCGAGCCGGTGCCGTAGGACGGCTGCGGCTTCGGTGCAGGCTTGGGCTTCGGTTCGGGCTTCGGCTTGGGCTTCGGTTTGGGCTTCGGGCTCGGTTCGGTGCAGGGGGCGTCGGCGCCGATCAGCCACAGGTCGACCTGCGTGTAGTCGTCGACCTCGGCATCGGGCTCCGGCTGCTGGCGGCAGACCTGCCATCCGGCCAGATCGCGCGACGTGTCGTCCAGGCGCTTACCGGTGTGGGCGTGGAACGGGACTACATGATCGAGGCCGAGTGCGTCGAGGGCCTGCGAGGCGTCGTCGAACCGCTCGCCGACGAGGTCCGGCATGAGGACCCGGCGGGGGCCGAACAGCCGTGTCGGGCACTCCTCCCGGTCCGGGACCGCGTACAGCGTCAGCATGCGGGTCGACGGGCGGACGGTCTCCTCGTGGCCGGGGAGCTGGAAGCAGACCCGCCACCCCCGCGCGGTGGGTTCCAGCGGCCGGAACGCGGAGGACGCGTCCATGGCCGAGACCGTCCGCCACGCCTGGGCCTCGGCCTTCGATACGGCAGAGCCGAGGGAAGCGCCGGTGAAGTCAGGGACGCTCTGGGTGCGGTCCGCACGGACCTGCGCGGACGCCTCGTCCCCACTGGTGTCCGATGCCGTACCGCCGAAGAACATCAGGGCCACGCCCGCGGACATCAGGACGGGATGCCGGCGTATCCAGGTGGCGATCCGCGTTCCGCGACCGGGGCGCACGGGGGACTCGGGAGGCAGGAGTTCCCCCATGGCCTGGAGGAGCTCTCCCCTCGGGTCGAGTTTCGAGCCGTTCAGCTTGTGCGGCTTCCCGTCCACGAGGAGGTCGACGGCGTCGAACAGCCCGTACGTGGGGCGGAGTATCCGCAGAGGTCGGGGCACGCGGGTCGCCTTGGGAGCCCACGGATTCCGGAGCAGGACGAGTCCGTTCCCGGTGAGTGCGGCATGGCCCCAGCCGTCGCGGTAGAGCGCCCGGACCACTTCGCCCCGCTCCAGCGCCTCCAGCAGCGCCTTCTTGTGGGCGTCGGAGAGGGAGATGCTCTCGCCGGCGGCGACCTGGGCCGTACGCGCGTCCTCGGCGAGCGGGTCGGGCACCGGTTCCCCGGCCTGTACGAGGAGTTGGCCGGACGCGTCGAGCTGCGAGCCCCAGAGGCCGATGCTCCGCCCCTTCACCGACACGTCCACGATCCTCCGGGCGCCGTGCGCGGGGCGCAGGATCGCCAAGGGCCTCGGAACCCGGGTCACCCGCGGCGCAGGACCCGGGCCCAGCAGGACGAGGGCGCTCCCGGTGAGCGCGGCGTGTCCCAGTCCCTGGTGATAGAGCGCCAGTACCTTCTCATCGGCTCGGAGGGTACGGAGCAGCGCCTTTGCCCCGGAGGCCGGGAGCGCGAGGGACTCGTGGGTCGCCACCTTCGTGGTGCGGGAGTCGTTCCGCAGGAGGCGCCGAGTGGGATGGTCGGACATGTGGGGATGTTAACGGCTGTTGATCTTCGGCCGGACGGCGGAGTCTCCCTCTCGGCCGACCGGTGACGGCTCCCCGGCAGGCCGCGCACCGGTCGTGATGACGTCACTCGTCCGGCCGTCCTCCACTTGCCGCCCCTCGCGAAGCGGAGAGCCTGAGAAGACTTGCCCGTTTCTTTCGTCGTCACCGAGTGGAGTGCTCGTCATGGCCTACGCACCCAAGGACGCCACGCCCGCGACCGCCGCTGCCAACCGCGAGGCCCTCTCCCGCTACGACATGGCCGACCGGCAGGATTTCGCGGACAGCGAGCGCGGCTTCATCGCCCCGTTCCCGGACAAGCTGTACTCGACGGACGGACGGGTCATCTTCGATGCCTCCCGTTACGACTACATCGACGACGACGCACCCGCCCCCGCCACGGTGAACCCCAGCCTGTGGCGGCAGTCGCAGCTGATCCGCAAGGGCGGCCTGTACAAGGTCGTCGACGGCGTCTACCAGGTCCGTAACAACGACATCGCCAACCTGACCGTCATCGAGGGCGACACCGGTCTGGTGGTGGTCGACTGCATGTCGTCCGTCGAGGCCGCCACGCAGAGCATGGCCATGATCCGGGCGCACGTCAGCGACAAACCCGTCGCCGCGGTGATCTACACCCACACCCACATCGACCACTACGGCGGCGTCAAGGGCGTGGTCAGCGCCGAGGACGTCGCGTCCGGGAAGGTGCCGATCATCGCGCCGGGCACCATCGCCTCCTTCGACAAGCACGCGATCGGCGAGAACGTCATCGCGGGCAACGCGATGTCGCGCCGCGCCTCGTACGCGTTCAACAGTCTGCTCGACGAGAGCGCCACCGGCTGCGTCACCTGCGGTATCGGCATCGGTACGGTTCCCGGCGTCACGATCTCCTACATCTCGCCGACCGACCCGATCACCGAGACCGGCGCGAAGCGCGACCTCGGCGGTCTGGAATTCGAGTTCCTCTACGCCCCCGACACCGAGGCACCGGAGGAGATGCACATCTGGGTCCCGCAGCTGGGAGCGCTGACCTGCGCGGAGAACGCCAACCACTCGCTGCACAACATCCAGACGCTGCGCGGGGCCCGCACCCGCGACGCACGGAACTTCGCCCGCTACCTCGACGAGACGCTGGAGCGCTGGGGCGACGACGTGCAGGTGCACTACGGGCCGCACACCTGGCCCGTGTGGGAGAACAGCCAGGTCACCGCGTTCCTGGAGTCGCAGCGCGACACGTACAAGTACATCCACGACCAGGCGCTGAGGCTCGCGAACAAGGGCTACACGCCGCTGGAGGCCGCCGAGGTCATCGAGCTGCCGGAGGAACTGGGCCGCACGTGGTTCAACCGCGGCTACCACGGCACCCTGCACCACGACGTGCGCGCGGTGTTCACCAAGGAACTCGGTATGTGGGACGGCGACCCGGTCTCCCTGCATCCGCACCCGCCGACCGAGTCGGCCCGGCGGTTCGTCGACCTGATCGGTGCCGAAGGGATCATGGCCGAGGGGCAGCGGGCCTTCGACGCCGCCGACTACCGGTGGGCCGCCCAGATCCTGCACACCCTGGTCTTCGCCCAGCCCGACCACCAGGCGGCACGGGAACTGCAGGCCGACGCGTACGAGCAGATGGGCTACCAGGCCGAAGGCCCGCAGTGGCGCGGCATCTACCTCACCGCCGCCAGGGAACTGCGCGAGGGGGTACAGGCGGCGACCTTCGCCACGGCCAGCCCCGACACCATCCTCGCCATGCCCATCGACATCCTCTTCGACTTCGTCGCCGTCCACCTCATCGGCGAGAAGGCGGGCACCGCCGACCTGCGGATCGCCCTGCGCTTCACCGACGGGGACGACGAGACGTGGACGATGCGGATTCGCCGCGGTGTCCTCAACGCCCGTCGCGGCGCCGCGCCCGACGCCCAGCTCACTGTGAGCGGCCCGAAGTCCGCACTGATCGGTGTGCTGCTGAAGCCGGCCGCCGCGGGCGCGCTCGTGACGTCGGGGGCCGTCACCCTCGACGGTGACGAGACGGCGCTCCAGACGCTGGCCGGCCTCCTCGACGACTTCGACCCCGACTTCCCCATCGTCACCCCCTGACGACTGGCGCCCGGTCCGCACCGCCTCCGGACGAGGGAGCCCCCGAACCGCTCGGTTCGGGGGCTCCCGTCGTCGTGCGGCGCTGTCAGCGCAGGTCGTGCCGCATCAGGACCCGAGGGTGACCCGCCAGCACCGAGGTGGTGTCGGCCGCGTGGACGAATCCGGCGCGCTCGAAGTTCTTGCGGAGTCCCGCGTACGCCATCGTGAGGTCGACCTTCGCGTCCCCGTTGTCGAGGGGATACGCCTCGACGACCGGTGCGCCCTGCGCGCGGGCGAACTCGACCGCGCCGGCGATGAGGGCGTGCGAGATGCCCTGCTTCCGGTGACCGGGGCGTACGCGGATGCACCACAGCGACCAGACGGGCAGGTCGTCGACGTGCGGGATCTTGCGGCTGTGCGCGAAGGAGGTGTCGGAGCGCGGTGCCACGGCGGCCCAGCCGACCGGCTCGTCGCCCTCGTAGGCGAGCACTCCGGGAGCCGGCTGGGCACGGCACAGTCCGGCGACGTACTCGCCGCGGGCCGGTCCGCGGAGCTCGTTGTTCAGCTTGGCCGGGATCCGGTAGCTCAGACACCAGCAGACGTTGGCCCCGGGCGATTTGGGGCCGAGCACCGGACGGACATCCTCGAAGACCGAAGCCGGCCGCACCTCGATGGTCATGCCGCCACGATGCCACGGTGTACGGCGCGACGCCGCTCGGTCCAGGACTCGATCAGCCGCGTTCGAAGACGTGGGAGTGGCCGATGACGGAGAAGCCGCGGCGCTCGTACCAGTGCCGGGGCCAGTCCGTCGCATGAGCCGTCAGGAACCGGGTCGCGCAGGCGTTGTCGCCGGCCAGCCGCAACGCGCTGGTCAGGACGGCATCGGCGTGGCCGCGCCTGAGGTGGGCCTCCGAGGTGATCAGGTCCTCGATCTGGGCCGTACCGGTCGCCGGGTCCACGTAGAGGTCCGCCCATGAGGCGATCTCGCCGTCCTCAGTGCGGGCACCGATGAAGTGCACCACGTCGGCCCCGCGGTGCCGAGCCGCACGGCGGTCGACGAGGTGGCGCACGACCTCCTCGTCGACGTCCGGCAGGAGGTCCCGCCAGCGCCGGGTGAGGGGGACACGCAACGCGTCGAGGTCCACCACCTCCGCGGCGCCGCCGGCCGGCACCGGGCCGGTGTGCAGCATGACCAGATTGGTGGAGTGGGTGTACCCGGCCCGGATCAGCGGTTCCGCGCACGCCAGTCCGATCTCGTTGTCCAGGACGGAGATCAGTCGATGCGACAGATGCCCCAGCGCCTCCTCCGCGACGGCGGGCAGCGCCGCGGGGTCGGTGGCCGTGTCGATGACGACGTGGTTGTTCCCACGGGAATGCGCGAACGCTTCGTCGTACACGGCGAATCCGCCGGGGAGGTCGACGGTACGCGCGGCCTGGCGACGGGCGAAGGCCGAGAGGAAGGAGTTGATGCGCTGCAGTTCCGAGTTCGACATGGAGTGAGCGTAGGGGCCGTCGGGGTGACAGGGCTTGAGGGGTCGGCGGGGCTTCCGGGGTCCGAGCGCGAGATGCGCGGGATAATCCGGTCGCCGAGCGCGGAGTTGATCCATACCGTGTGGCCACGCGAGCGCGCATCCACGCGCGACGGTTGTTACGGAGTTCCCATGCCCCTGCAGATGAAGCTGCTGGCGATCACCCTCGACTGCGCCGACCCCCAGGCGCTGGCCGCGTTCTACCACCGGGCCACCGGTTTCGCGCTTCACCCGGAATCCCACGGTGACTTCGCCGGTGTCGCTCGCGAGGACGGGCTCGCCATCGGATTCCAGCGGGTCGACGACTACACCCCTCCGGTCTGGCCCGGCCAGAGCGTGCCCCAGCAGTTCCACATGGACTTCGAGGTCGACGACCTCGACGACGCCGTGGCACAGCTGCTGGAGCTGGGCGCGGGGACGCCGGAGCACCAGCCGGGCGGTGAACGATGGCGGGTCCTCACCGACCCGGCCGGGCACCCCTTCTGCCTGGTCGAACGTCGGCGCAGGCCGACATCGGACGGCTCGTCAGAGCCTCAATGAGCGTGACGGGACATGTCTGTTGCTGAGGAGGGGCGGGAGACGGGCCCGGTGGGCCGTCGGGCAGGAACACAGCACCCTTCCCCTGATGGTTCACGGCAGATCCACCGCCGTTCATCTGTGCTGACCAGGATCACCGGGGGCATGTGGCGCATCGGTACCGCGTGCCCGTCCCCTTGCGGCGATCAGGAAGGACGGCTGCTGATGAGGCCGGCACAGCGGCGAAGACGATGGAGTGGCGGACCGGGCCGGCAGCGGCTCGTGGGGGCGGCACTCGCCGCACTGCTGCTCGTCGGCGGGAACCTGACGACAGCGAGCGCCGACGGAGGGGTGGAGGAGACCCCGCGCGCACACGGCACCTCGCCCGGCAGCGACAGCACGGCGCTCCCCACCCTGACCCCGCAGGACAGGGCGTACCTGGAGGGTACGGAGGAGGTCCGTGCCACGCCGGCGCTGGCCGAGGACTCAGTGACGGCGCTCGCGGTCGACGGCAGGACGGTGGACGCCGAGCGGACCCACGGGGTGTCCCGGCTGACCTTCGACGTCGGGTCGAACTCGACCGAGGCCCGCTACCACAACCACGTGCTGGTCAACGGTGATTACCGGGCCGACATCGGCAACCTCGTCAACGAGCGCGGCACGATCGAGATCCCGAACCAGCACCTGGTCAAGGGTGAGAACAGGATCGAGATCCTCGCCGGCACGGTGGAGAGCGCGTGCGGGACGAACTACGACGACTTCGTGCTCTCGGACATCGGCCTGGAGCTGCTCGGCGAGGTCGCGGACGGCGAGGAGAACGAGTACACGTACTCCTTCGGCGACGGCAGCTGCGGCTCCAACACCTCGCTGCGGAAGCGCGCCGAGCTCAGCTTCTTCGTCCTCGGCGACCCCAAGGGAACGACCGGGCTCCGGACCGACCTGGACACCACCCGGCTCGCCAACGGTGAGCACGTCCTCAGCGCGAAGACCGCCTCGGGCAAGACCGTCGAGAACACGGTGACGGTGAACAACGCCCCGGCGGGCGCCCCGCGCATCCTGCCCAAGGACGGCACCCTGACGGCCGGCCGGCAGTCGGTGTTCGCCGGCCGTCCTGCGGGCTCCGAGGAAGGAGTCGAGTCACTGACGGTGGACGGCAAGGCGCCCGCCGTCTTCCCGCGCCTCGGCAATGACGCGGCGACGTTCTCCTTCGACGTCGGACCGGACTCGATCGACGACAAGTACGACAACCACCTGCTCGTCAACGGCAAGCGTATCGACCTCGGCGGTACGTGGGCGGGGCAGCGCGTCGACCTGGCCATCCCGGCCCGCCACCTGGTGCCCGGGGACAACACCCTCACGGTCGTCACGAGCCCGTACAAGGAGAGCTGCGGCAACAACCGCGACGACTTCGACATCGCGCGGCCGGTCCTCGCCCTCGACGGTGCGACCGTCACGGGCCGGGACATCGCCGACTCGTACGCCCTGGGCGACGGCGCTTGCGGCGACAGTGACACGCGCCTACGCCAGGCGGAGCTGCACTTCACGGTCGACGCCCCGGCCACGACCGTGTCCGAGACCCTCGGAACCGGCAGCGCGACCCTCGGCTTCACCGTGGGAAGCAACTCGATCGACACCAACTACCGGAACAAGATCGTGGTGAACGGCCAGGAACTGCCGCTCGACAGTGACTTCGTCAGCGAGCACGTCGACCTGACCTTCTCCAACGAGTGGCTCGTCCCCGGCTGGAACACGATCGACTTCGTGACCGGCACCTACGCGACGGCGTGCGGCGACAACCGCGACGACTTCAGCCTCTCGGCCATCACCCTCACCCCCGCCGCGGGCACCGCCACCGGACGCATGCTCAAGGGCTCGTACGCCATGGGCGACGGCGACTGCGGCAGCAACGTCAATCCGCTGACCGAGATCGACCTCGAATTCTTCGTGGACGGCCCGGCCGAGGGCCTGAGCGCCGATCTCGACACCACGAAGACCGCCGACGGCAGCCACACGCTGGCCGCGACGTCGACGGCCGGCACTACGGCGACCCGCACCCTGGTCACCGACAACTCCGCGCCCCGGGTGGCCGGCAGCACCCCCGCCGCGGCACAGCGCCTCACGGCTTCGGTCGTCCTCGACGTCCGCGTCGAGGACGCCTCCGGTGTGGTCGACGGGCCGGAGGTGACGCTCGACGGCCGGCCCGTCGAGCTCGGCGCCTCCGTGGGCCCCGGCCTCTCCGCCGGTGAACACACCCTGGCGGTGTCCGCCACCGACGGCCTGGGCAACACGGGGGTCCGCAAGGTGACGTTCACCTCCGCGGGCATCCCGGACGCTCCCGCCGACCTCGCCCCGAAGTCGGGCACGACCGACGCGGGCGGCAGCGTCAAGCTGTCCGCGAAGGTGGCCGAGCCCGACGGCGGCAAGGTGAACGCCACCTTCTCCGAGGCCGAGATCCTCACCCCCGGCCAGGTGTACGAGGGCACGGCCACGTCCGTCCCCACGACGCTTCAGGTCAGGGGCGAGAAGAAGGTGAAGGCCGCCGGCCTCGCACCCGCCGACGGCATGACGCTCGACGCTCCGGCCGCCGAGGACGTCACGTTCCAGCGGTTCGACGTCCAGGTCAAGGGCCACGTCGACGAGCCGGTCCTGCGCTGGGAGGGCGTCATCGACCCCGAGCGCCTGGCCGCACTGCGGGTCTGGGACACCGGGGCGAAGCGGTGGGACGTCCTGACCAGCGCTCGCGGTGCCGCCGAGGGCAACACCGTCCTGACCGTCTCCGTCGACCGGAAGTACATCGACCGGCAGCAGGTCCACGTCATGCTGACGGGCGAGGACCCGTTCGCCGACGACATCGAGGCGGGCGACCCGAACGCGTTCGCCGACCCCGGCTCGTACGACTTCTCGATCGTCCACCACACCGACACGCAGTACCTCTCCGAAGGCGCGGTGGAACAGGAGACGGCCGAGGAACGCGCGGTCTGGGAGAAGGCGTACGGCGACGTCACCCGCTGGGTCGCGGCCAACAAGGACGACCGCAAGATCGCCTACGTCGCGCACACCGGCGACATCATCGAGAACAACATCCGCAAGCCCGCCACGGAGGCCGACCAGCAGCAGGTCGTCGGTGAGATGGAGCTGTCCTCGAAGCAGCAGCGGATCCTGGACGACGCGGGAGTCCCGAACGGTGTGATCGCGGGCAACCACGACAACCAGTCGGGCACCGAGAGCGGCCCCTCCGCCCTCTACAACCAGTACTACGGGCCCGAGCGTTACCAGGCGGCGGCCCAGGGCTGGGAGCACGCCGAGTACGGCGGTCCGTGGCGCGAGGGCGACAACCAGAACCACTACGACCTGTTCTCGGCGGGCGGCATCGACTTCGTGGTCGTCGGCCTCTCCTACTCGGTGACGCGTGAAGAGGCCGAATGGGCCGACTCCGTGTTCAAGCGTTACCCCGGGCGCAACGGCATCCTGCTCTCGCACGACTACCTCGCGCCGAGCGGCAACCCCGACGGACGCGGCGCCGCGTTCTCCGCGCCCGACGGATCGATGCTGTACAAGAAGGTCGTCCAGAACAACCCGAACGTCTTCCTGATCCTCGCCGGTCACGAACACGGGGTGGGCACCAACGTGAAGCCGCGCGTCGGCGAGGTCTCCCACGATGTCGTCGAACTGCTCGCGGACTACCAGTTCTACACGGTGTCCGCGGACCGCCTCGGGCTGACCGAGATCGGCGGCTATCGGCCCGACGAGCAACTGCGGTTCGGCGCGAGCTTCTTCAGGATGCTCCAGTTCGACGTCGACCGGTCCGAGGTGACCGTGGACACCTACTCGCCGCTCCTCGACGAGTTCGGTGCCACGGAGTACGACACGGACCACCGTTACGACGGCACCGAGGACAACATGGTCCTCCCCGTCGACCTCACCACCCGTACGACCTCCTTCAAGACCGATTCCGTGGCGCTCTACAACCCGGTGAGCGTCATCGGCAGGACGACGGCCGACTCCGGCGCGACCGCTTCGGTGACCTGGAAGGGACTCAAGGCCGGAACGGCGCACGCCTGGTTCGTCACGGCGCGCTCCACCGGCGGCGGTGCGACCGCCTCCGAACCGAGCGTCTTCGTGACGAAGGAGACGGACGGACGCCCCGGAAGCTGGGGGCCGCACGTACCCGCCTACGAGTGGTTCGCGCACTCCACGCCGTAGCCGCACGGGCCGACGCGCCGACCGGCGCTTCTACCCCGGCCGCCCCGCGCCCTCCGCCCCGGACCAGACAGGTCCGGGGCGGAGGGCCCCCCTGCTCGTGCCCCTGGTGAAGACGAGAACTGAGACCCGCCATGCGCCCCGCCCACCTGACTGAACCCGCGCCCGCCGCCCAGCTGCCCCGTCGGCGACCGTCCCACCTGCGGTCGTCCCACCTGCGGCCGTCCCGCCTCCCGGGGCGCAGGCCGACGGCGGCGCTCCTCTCCACCGTCGCGGCCCTGCTGGCCCTGCTCGCCGCCGGGTTCGCGTACCCGGCGCCCGCCGCCGCGCACGACGCGACCACGGCCGCGTACGCCGGTGTCGAGGACGGCGGAGCCGGGGACGGCGGAGCCGAGGTGGTGGCGACGCTCGACCTCGAATACGACCTGCTCATGAAGTCCGCCTGGCTCTACGCCGAGGCGTACGAGGCGAAGGACCGCGCCGCACAACTGCGCCAGCTGAAGATCAACGCCGACGCGGTGACCCAATACGTCACCGAGCGCTTCGACGTCGCCCGTGACGGCAAGGCGTGCACACCCCGCCGTGCCCGCGACGCCGACGTCCACACCCGCGGTACCCGGCCCTTCGCCCTGCTGACCCTCGCGTACGACTGCCCGGGCGGCGCCGGCGCCACGTACGCGATCTCCAGCGCCCTGTTCCCGGACGGCGAGACGTTCGTTCACAGCACCCAGACGATCGTCCACTACGACATCGACGGGCAGCGCGGCTCCCAGATCCTGACGGCCGCCGAACCGACCCTGGAAACCACCGGAGACCGCGCGTCGCACCAGATCGGCGAGTTCTTCCTGCTCGGCACCGAACACCTGCTGTTCGGCATCGACCACATCCTCTTCCTGCTGTTGCTGCTCATGGGCGCGCGCAGCCTGCGCGACATCGTCCTCACGGCGACCGCCTTCACGGCTGCGCACAGCATCACGTTCATGCTGGCGGCCACAGGAGCCGTCCACGTTCCCGGACCGGTCGTGGAACCGGTCATCGCCGCTTCCATCGCCGCGGTCGCCATCGCCGACATCGTCCTGCGGGACCGTCCGGGGAACGCACGCTGGCGTCTGCCGACCGTCTTCCTGTTCGGACTCGTCCACGGTCTGGGATTCGCGGGCGCGCTCGGCATCGAGGAGAGCTGGTCGTGGGAGCTGCTGCTGTCGCTGCTGAGCTTCAACGTCGGTATCGAAGCGGTACAACTGGCCGTCATCGCGGCCGTTTTCCCGCTCGTGGTCCTGCTCCGCCGCACCCCCGCGCACCGCTGGGCGCTGCCGGCGATGACGGTGCCCGTCGCGATGGTCGGCCTCTACTGGTTCTGGGACCGGTTGGCGATCACGGCCTGACCGGCGGGCGCCTCTCGTAGCGCCTCCTGGGACGCCTCTGAACGGCGCCTTGGGTGGCCGAACCGCCGTTACGTGCACATGTGTTCGGACAACCCTCCCACGCTGCCCGGGGAATCCGGTGATTTCTCCTCTCTTGCGGACTTTCCGTTGCGTATCCTGCACCGCGCGATCCTCAAGCCGAGTTCCTTGTCCGCGCCGTGTGCCGCCGCATGGCGCGCTGTTCGAGAAGGCAGAGAATGAGACATCTCTTGAGACCGATGACCGTGGTGGCCGCTCCGGCCCTTGCCGCGGCCCTCCTCGTCGGACCCGCCCCGACCGCGTCAGCGGGCCCGACGCAGCCGCTGTACGGCGAGTTGGTGCAGAACGGCACCTTCGCTTCGCTGACGGCCCCCTGGTGGGGCACGGAGAAGGCGTCGATCGCCTCCGTCGACGGGGCGATGCGGATCACGCTCACCGGGACCGGTGCAGGGGGCAACCTCTGGGACGCCGTGGTGGGTCAGAACAACATCAATCTCCGTCAGGGCGCAACGTACACACTGTCGTTCGACGCGAAGGCGTCCGTCTCCGGCAGGATCAGGTCCACGGTTCAGCTCGGCACCGATCCGTACCCGGCAGCGCTGGCCGAGGACGTCGATCTGACCACCGCCACCCAGCACGTCAGCTGGACGTTCACCTCGACCCTGGAGACGGGTGACGGGCACGTCGACTTCCAGGTGGGCGGGCTGCCCGATCAGAGCGTCGTCACGCTGGACAACGTCTCGCTGACCACGTCCACCGCGCGCGAAGGGTTCTACACCGACCCGGCGAACAACGCGACGAAGTGGGCGCGGAGCACCACGGACCCCCGCGCCGCGAAGATCAACGCAGCGATCGGCGACCACAACACCGCGAAGTGGTTCGGGAACTGGGATGCCGACGGCAATCCGGACACCGGCATCCAGACCGAGGTCGCCACCTACGTGGGCGCCGCCGCCGCCCAGGGGAAGCTGCCGGTCCTCGTGGCGTACAACATCCCCGGCCGCGACTGCGGCGGTGCCTCCTCGGGCGGATCGGAGGACGCGGCCCGCTACAAGCTGTGGATCGACGGGTTCGCCCAGGGCATCGCGGGCCGCCCGGCCGTCGTGATCCTTGAGCCCGACGCGGTCGCCCAGTCGTCCGACCCCGCGTGCATCTCGGGCGAGGCGCTCGAAGCCCGCTTCGACATGCTCTGGTACGCCAACCAACACCTCGCCGCGCAGGGCCCGTTCACGCAGACCTACCTCGACGCCGGGAACGCGACCTGGACCCTGGGACCCGACTTCGACGACACCGGAGGCATCGGGCTGGAGCGCATGGCGCAGCTGCTGAACCGTTCAGGCGTCTCCATGGCCGAGGGGGTGTCGATCGGCGTCTCCAACTTCGACGCCACCGACATCTCCAACCAGTACGGTGCCCGGCTGGCCACCCGGATCAGGAACGACTTCGGTATCGACACCCGCTGGGTCGTGGACACCGCCCGCAACGGCAACGGGGGATACGTCACCCCCGGCGTCCCCTCCAGCGGACACGTCGGATTCTGCAATCCCCCCGGCCGCAGGCTGGGCGTGACCTCGCGCGCCGGAACGGGCGGCGCCGAGTACCTCCTGTGGATCAAGAACCCGGGTGACTCCGACGGCAACTCCGCCCAGTGCCCCACGGGGTCCCCGCCCGCCGGTTCCTTCTCCCCGGATCTGGCGGAAGCCCTCGTCGACGGCACGTGACGACCGCCCGCCGGGCCGGCCCCGACAGCCGGCCCGGCGGGAGATCGTGGAGTATGGACCCTTCACACACCGCCTCGCCGACGCCCGGACGAGGCACGACCGTTGGGGGACCCGTGGCCCTGGACATGCGCACCCTCTGCGAACGCTGCGGGACCGCGGAGCTGCCTCCGGACGCTGCCGCCCGGATCTGTTCGTACGAGTGCACCTTCTGTGTGGAGTGCAGCGACACGATGCACGCCACCTGCCCCAACTGCGGGGGCGAACTCGTCGCCCGGCCGCGCCGGCGGACGGCCGCGACTGCCTAGGTAATCCTTCGCGTCATCCAGCCATCCAGTCGTCCAGCCATCCGGCCGAACGCGATCGCCCGGCGCTCCACCGCTCGGCTCGCGGCCGACGATCAACTCCCGGGCGGTCTACGTACACTGACGGGCATGGCATGCCGCATCAGTGAACTCGTCATCGAGGCCGCCGACCCGGACCGGCTCGCCGTGTTCTGGAGCAAGGTCCTCGGCTACGTCGAACTCGACCGGGAAGACGACGGAAGCATCGAGATCGGGCCGCCCGGCGTCGGTTCCGGCGGCCCGCAGCCCACCATCGTCCTCAGCCCCAACAGTGAGCCGCGGACCGGGAAGATCCGACTGCACATCGACGTCAACGCCACCGACCGCGACCAGGACGCCGAGTTGGAGCGGCTGCTCGCTCTCGGCGCCAGGCCCGCCGACGTCGGTCAGACCGGCACCGAGAGCTGGCACGTCCTGGCCGACCCGGAAGGCAACGTGTTCTGCCTCCTGGAGGCCCGGATCCAGCCCCTCTGACCACCTCCGTCCAGGGCCCTGCCCCGCGTCGCCGTCAGGCGCCGACGTATGCCGCCAGGTGCTCGCCCGTGAGGGTGGAGCGGGCGGCCACGAGGTCGGCGGGTGTGCCCTCGAAGACGATCCGGCCGCCGTCGTGACCGGCGCCGGGGCCGAGGTCGATGATCCAGTCGGCGTGCGCCATGACCGCCTGGTGGTGCTCGACGACGACGACGGACTTGCCGGAGTCGACGATCCGGTCGAGCAGGCCCAGCAACTGTTCGACGTCGGCGAGGTGGAGACCGGTGGTCGGCTCGTCGAGGATGTAGACCCCGGCCTTCTCGGCCATGTGCGTGGCCAGCTTGAGCCGCTGACGCTCGCCGCCGGACAGGGTCGTGAGCGGCTGGCCGAGGCTCAGGTAGCCGAGCCCGACATCGGCGAGCCGTTCCAGGATGCGGTGCGCGGCCGGCGTGCGTGCCTCGCCCGCGCCGAAGAACTCCTCGGCCTCGGTCACCGACATCGCGAGCACCTCGCTGATGTCCCGGCCGCCGAAGTGGTAGTCCAGGACCGACGCCTCGAACCGCTTGCCGTCGCACTCGTCGCAGACGGTGGCGACTCCCGCCATCATGGCCAGGTCGGTGTAGATGACGCCGGCGCCGTTGCACGTGGGGCAGGCACCCTCGGAGTTGGCGCTGAACAGCGCCGGCTTCACGCCGTTGGCCTTCGCGAACGCCTTGCGGATCGGGTCGAGCAGTCCGGTGTACGTCGCCGGGTTGCTCCGGCGTGAGCCCTTGATCGCCCCCTGGTCGATGGAGACGACACCCTCCTCGGTGGGCATGGACCCGTGGATCAGCGAGCTCTTGCCGGAGCCCGCCACGCCGGTGACCACGCAGAGCACCCCGAGCGGGACGTCGACGTCGACGTCGCGCAGGTTGTTCCGTGTCGCGCCCCGAATCTCCAGCGCGCCCGTGGGCTTGCGCACCGTCTCCTTGACGGAGGCCCGGTCGTCGAAATGGCGCCCGGTCACGGTGCCGCCGGTCCGCAGCCCCTCGACGGTGCCCTCGAAGCAGACGGTGCCACCCGCCGTACCGGCGCCGGGACCGAGGTCCACGACATGGTCGGCGATCGCGATCGTCTCCGGCTTGTGCTCCACGACGAGCACCGTGTTGCCCTTGTCCCGCAGCCGGAGGAGCAGCTTGTTCATCCGCTGGATGTCGTGCGGGTGGAGGCCGATGGTGGGCTCGTCGAAGACGTACGTCGTGTCGGTGAGCGAGGAGCCCAGGTGGCGGATCATCTTGACGCGCTGCGCCTCGCCGCCCGACAGCGTGCCCGAAGGGCGTTCGAGCGAGAGGTAACCGAGGCCGATCTCGACGAACGAGTCGAGGGCACCGAGGAGCGCCGTGAGCAGCGGCGCGACCGACGGCTCGTCGAGGCCGCGCACCCATTCGGCGAGGTCGCTGATCTGCATCGCACAGGCGTCGGCGATGCTGATCTTGCCGATCTTCGAGGACCTGGCCGCCTCGCTCAGCCGGGTGCCGTCGCACTCGGGGCAGTCGGCGAAGGTGACGGCACGGTCCACGAACGCCCGGATGTGCGGCTGCATCGCCTCCCGGTCCTTGGAGAGGAAGGACTTCTGGATCTTGGGGATCAGACCTTCGTAGGTGAGGTTGACGCCCTCGACCTTCACCTTGGTCGGCTCGCGGTAGAGGAAGTCCTGCATCTCCTTCTTGGTGAACTTGCGGATCGGCTTGTCCGGGTCGAGCAGGCCCGACTCGGCGTAGACCCGTACGGTCCAGAAGCTGTCGGACTTCCAGCCGGGGATGGTGAACGCGCCCTCGGCGAGCGACTTCGAGTCGTCGTAGAGCTGGGTGAGGTCGATGTCGGAGACCGAGCCCCGTCCTTCGCAGCGCGTGCACATGCCGCCGGTGCGGCTGAAGGTCACCTTCTCCGTCTTGGTCTTGCCGGCGCCGCGGTCGACCGTGAAGCCACCACTCGCCCGGACCGAGGCGACGTTGAAGGAGAACGCGTTCGGCGAGCCGATATGCGGCTTCCCGAGCCGGCTGAAGAGGATGCGCAGCATCGCGTTGGCGTCGGTGGCGGTGCCCACCGTGGAGCGGGGGTCGGAACCCAGCCGCTGCTGGTCGACGAGGATCGCCGTCGTCAGTCCGTCGAGCACGTCGACCTCGGGCCGCGCCAGGGTCGGCATGAAGCCCTGCACGAACGCGCTGTAGGTCTCGTTGATCAGCCGCTGCGACTCCGCGGCGATCGTCCCGAACACCAGAGAGCTCTTGCCCGAGCCGGAGACACCGGTGAACACGGTCAGCCGTCGCTTCGGGATCTCGACGCTGACGTCCTTGAGATTGTTGACGCGCGCCCCGTGCACGCGGATCAGGTCATGGTTGTCGGCAACGTGCGGCGCGGGCGACTGCTTGTGCGTCCTCTTGGCCGTGCTCATCGTGTCTCCATCTGTTACGCGGGCCGCCTTCGCGGTCTCCGTCGGGCGTCGCCCGCCTCGGTCCGACCAGCTTCGAACCGTATGTCTCGTCACTGTCCTGCTCCGGCCCGCGGAGTCTTTCGTGCCCCGGGCCGCCCTGTCCGCCGAAAGGCCGGACCGGCCGGAGGCCGTCGCGCACCGGCTCGCGGCCGGCCGTCCCGTGCGCCCCGTGCGCCGGGCATCGACGCGGTGCGGGGAGACGCGGAACCGGCGGAGCGCGGTATCGGGACGGCGCCCGGCGGTGGAGGGTGGGTCGGCGGGTACTCAGCTGTCCTGGAGCAGCCCGAGCACGTTGCCGTCCGTGTCCGTCACGGTGGCCACGAGCCGGCCGCCACCGACGTCGTGGGCCTTCTCCTTCACGGTGGCACCCGCCGCGGTCACCTCGGCGAGCTTCGCCTCGATGTCCTCCACGTGCCAGTACGTGACCGGCGAGGTCATGCCCTGCGGTCCGCCGTCCGGCACCAGCCCGATGTGCTGGCCCGCGGCCTCGAAGCTCACGTAGTAGGACTCGTCGGTCTGCGGGGCCACGCCGAGCAGGGCGGCGTACACCTTCTTGGCCGCCGCCAGGTCGGAGACGGGATGCAGCACGGTCTTGATTCCCTGGGTGGAAGAGCCGGTCATGATCACTCCATGGTTCGTGGGTCCCGTCGGGAGCGTCCGGAGGGGATGGACGGGACGGACGGGTGGTACGGAATACCGACAACGCGCTCACCGCCGGCACCACCGGCTGGCGATGCGGTGCCCTCCTGCGGGTGAACCGCGCTGTTCATGGCACTCACGCTAGCTGTGGCACAGGGGCCGCGCTTCTCGATTCCTGATCGTCCGGTCACGTGTTCCGAGGCATGCGCGTCCGCCTCCCGGCCGTGGAGCCGGTGCGTGGGCCGCCGGGCGGACGGGCCGTTGTCAGTGCCCGGTGGAATGCTGTCCGCATGGACGAGCTCATGCGGCAGCGCCGGGTCTACGGCGCCGACCACGACGACCCGGACCCCGGCCCGAAGCCCGGTCACGACTACCGGGAGCTGGTCGGCGGTCCTCTCGACGGCCTGCTCCTGGACGTGACCGGGTGGACCGACGCGGCCCTGTGCGAGGGTGCGGCGCTGATCACGGAGATCGGGGCCTACGGACCCGGGGGACGGGCCGAGTACAGGAGCAGGCACGCCGACCCGCTGAAATGGGACTGGTGCGGTGACACCCGCTGACCCGTGATCTCCTCGCGCCTCCCCGGCCCCACGCCGTCCCGGGGTGTCGCCGGATGGCTGGGGGGCGCGGGGTGAGGGAAAATCGGGGCACGCGAACGAGGTTTCTCTCAGTGCCGAGGATTGGTGATGATCATGGCGGACGAGATCGGCAACCGAGTCCACGAGATGCGCGAGAAGGCCGAGCAGCTGTCCAATGCCGCCGAACACGCGTCGGACGACAAGGAGAGCCGGCGGCTCAAGGAAAAGGCCGCCAGGCTGCGCAGCCAGAGCGAACAGCTGAGCTCGATGGCCGCCGGGGACGTCTACCCGAGCGACTGACCTCCCGCCCGAGACCGGTCCGGCCGCCGCCCTGACGACGACCGGCCCGTCCTGCGGTGCGCCCCGGAATCGCGGTCGGTGGTCCGACCCTTCCGCGGTCCGGGGCCGGCCGTTACGCGGTGAGCTTTCCGAGCACCTCTCTGGCCGCGCGCTCCCCTTCGGTCGCGCCGCCCTCCATGAACCCCTGGAAGTCGTAGCTGCAGTGCTCGCCGCCGATGTGGATGTTGCCCTGCGGCGTCCCCTCGTAGCCGGCGTAGCGGTGCAGATAGCCGACGGGCCAGTAGGAGTAGGCGCCCAGGGCGTACGGGTTGCGGTGCCAGGCCGAGAGCTGGGCCTTGCCGGTCCAGGCCGCCTTCGTACCCGGGAAGAACGCGTCGATGCCGCTCAGACGGCGCGCGGCGAGGTCGCGGACGTACGGGTCGGCCTCGGTGGCGAAGGGGGTCGACGGCGTCAGCTCCCGGGCCGTACGTCCGCTGCCGTACTGGATGAGGATGCCGCCTCCGCCCGGCTGGATCTTGGTGGTGTCCCAGGTCTGCTGGACGTCGCTGTCGGTGAAACAGTCGCCCGCGCTCACCCCGGGCCAGGGGCCCGTGCCGCGCCACGGCCGGGAGGTGAACTGCATGTTGAGCTTGGTGCAGGTGCCCATCCGGGCGTCGCGCAGCAGGTTCGTCATGCGCGGGTCGAAGCCCGCGGCCGACCGGTCGAGTCCCTGGAGCACGGGAAGCGGGACACACAGGATCGTGTGGTCGGCGACGACGGTGGTCACGGTGCCGGCGTCGGTGAACGTGAGGGTCTGGGTGCCGTTGCTGTTGGCTCGTACGGCGGTCAGCTGCTTGCCCATGCGCAGGGTGCCGGCCGGCAGGGACTGGGCGATGGCGTTCGGGAGCTGATCGTTGCCGCCCCTGATGTGGAACCGCTCGTTGGACAGGCCCCAGATGTTGAACTTGCCCGGATTGGTCTGGTAGCCCATGAGCAGGACCAGGGCGAGCGCGGACTGTTCCGTGGTGTCCGCGCCGTACTCGACGTTGTACGCGACGTCGATGAAGCGGCCGAGCGGGGAGGTGTGGCCGCCGGGGACGCGCGACTCGATCCACTCGTGGATCGACATGCCGTCCAGAGCCGTCCCGGCGGGAGTGGTCTGGTTCCAGAACACCTCGCCCGACTCCTGCAGATCGCGGTGCAGGGCCTGGTAGACCGCCTTGAAGTCCTCGTCGGCCTGGCTCCGCGGATAGTAGGCGCCGTTGAACCAGAGGACCTCCTCCGCGCCGTTCGGCCCGCCGCCGAGGAAGTCCTCGGTGGCGAGGCCGAACCTGCGGCACAGCTCCAGGATCTTCTTGTGGCTGGTGTCGATCAGCTCGCCGCCGATCTCCGAGGTCTGGCCGTTCGCCCAGTGGCCGCGCTGCGTCCACATCCGTCCGCCGACCCGGGACCGGTCGGCCTCGTACAAGGTGCAGTTCAGACCGGCGTCCTTGAGAGTCAGCGCGGCGGTGAGCCCGGCAATTCCCGCGCCCACCACGGCGATGACCGGGGCCTGACCACCCGTCACCGTCTGGGCGACGGCGGGCCGGGTGGCCTGCCCGGTGGCCAGTACGGCGCCCAGCCCGAGGGCCGCGGCCCGGCCGAGCAACTGGCGGCGCGTGGAACCGCGGACATCCGCGACGGGCATGCGGAGCCTGCGGGCGGCGGCATGTTCCGCGGCGAGCCGGCGTAGTGCGTGCATCGTGTTCGTACGGGACACGGGTGCTCCTCAGACGGTCGCAGTGGCCTGGTCGTTGTCGGCGTCGTCGCGGTCGGTGCGCTCGGTCGCGTCGTCGAGGACGATGCGGCCGATGATCTCGTAGCGTTCCGGCTGCCTGGCCTTGAGGTAGAAGCCGAGTCCGAGTCCGCCGAGGAAGACCACGCCGACGATCCACGGAATCAGCTCGAAGAAGAAGGACTCGGCCGCGAGCCCGGCCGCGGTCTCCATGTTCAGGATGAGCAGGACGACGACGGCGATCATGCCGATGCCGCCCAGCAGGGGTGCCGTGAGCGTCCGGAACCAGTGGCGGTCCTCGGGGTGGTTCTTGCGGAAGTAGCCGATCACCGCGAAGGAGCAGAGGGTCTGCACGATGAGGATCGCCATCGTGCCGAGGATCGCGAGCAGGGTGTACAGGTGGATGTACGGGTCCTCGCCGGCCAGCCAGAACGCGCAGACGAGCACGGTGGCGATGCCGGTCTGGACGTAGGAGGCGATGTACGGGGAGCCGTGGGAGCGGTGGGTCCGGCCGAGCGCCGGGTGCAGGAAGCCCTCGCGGCCGATGGCGTAGAGGTAGCGGGCGGCGCACTGGTGGAAGGCCATGCCGCAGGCGAACGAGCCGGTCAGCAGGAGCCATTGGAAGGCATCGACGGCCCAGGGGCCGATGAACGACTCGGTGGGGTTGAAGAAGAGGTCGAGCGGAGAGGCCGACGAGGACACCTTGACAGAGCCTTCGAGCCCGTTCCCGGCGATCGTCATCCAGGAGACGTAGATGTAGAAGAGGCCCACGCCGATGACGGAGATGAGCGTCGCCCGGGGGATGACACGTTTCGGGTCGCGGGACTCCTCGCCGTACATCGCGGTCGACTCGAAGCCGACCCACGACCAGAAGGCGAAGAAGAGCCCGAGCCCGGCGGAGGTGCCGGTGAAGGCGTTGACCGGGTTGAGCGGTTCGACGGGGATGCCGTCCGGGCCGCCCCCGGCCAGCAGGACGGCCGTGGCCACGGCGAAGAGCACCGCGATCTCGGAGACGAGCATGATGCCGAGGGCCTTGGCGGTGATGTTGATGTCGAAGTAGGCCAGTGCCCCGGTCACGGCGAGCATGGCAACGGCGTAGACGATCCACGGGATGTCGATGCCGAGCTGGTCGGCGACGGTGGTCCGGCCGAAGTAGGCGAAGATGCCGACGATCGACGCCTCGAACACGATGTACGCGAGGACCGCCAGCATGCCGGAGGCCAGGCCGGCGATCCGGCCGAGCCCGTGCGAGATGTATCCGTAGAAGGCACCGGCCGCCGTGATGCGCTTCGCCATGGCGACGTACCCGACCGAGAAGACGGTCAGCACCACGGTCGCGAAGAGATAACCGGCCGGGGCACCCGTGCCGTTGCCGAAGCCGACGGCGATGGGCAGGTTCCCGGTCATCGCCGTGATCGGGGCGGCCGTGGCCACGGCCATGAAGACCACACCGACCAGCCCGACCGAATTCGCTTTGAGTCGTTGGACCTCACGTCCTGGTTCGTCCGACATGGCGCACCTCTCTCGTCCTACGCGGTCCCGCTTGTCCGGGGGCGACAGTCTCGGCCGGGGTGACCTGTGCCACAACAGACACGCGGTCACTCAAATACCTTGCAGGGGCGACGAGTTGTCGGGGCAGAGGGCCCACTGATGTGGTCTGTGACCGCAAGGTGATGTCCAGGCAACATACGGATGTGCCTCGGCCCGCGTCGCGTACCGACGGTCGGAGCCACGGAGTTCGGCGGTCCGCCGTCGACGCGGTCTGCTGTGGGGGCGGACGGGCGGGATGCCGCGGTCGAGGGGTTCGAGGGTCTGGCTGCCCCTGGGGCGCGGTTGTTGTCGCGACCGGGCCTCGGCATGATGAAACCGCATACCCTGAGTCGCTACTGGCCACCGCCTCTCCGTGATGGGGTCCGGCCGGGATCGATGTCGCGATATCGCGTTGGTCTCCACTCGCGCCGCTGCCTGCGTCGCGTGAAGACGTTCGACAGGACCAGGACGGAAAGCATGTCAGGAGAGATGTCACCCACCGGGAAACCCTCCGGCCCCGGCTCGTCGCCCGAGCTGCGGGCCTCTCATGCGGACCGGGACCGGGTGGTGGATGTGCTCCGCATCGCGGCGGGGGACGGCCTGCTGACCGCGCCCGAGCTGGACGAGCGCCTGGAGGCCGCCCTGTCGGCGCGTACGGTCAGCGAGCTGACCGCGCTCACCGCCGACCTGCCGCCGGTGTCGACGTCGAGCGGCGCGGCCGTCGCCGTCGCGGAGGTCAAGGAGGTGATCCGGATCGAGTTGACGCACAGTGGTCCGGTCACCCGTGAGGGATCCTGGGTGGTGCCGCACCGGCTGGAGCTGGCGACGGCGTGGTGCGATGTGACGCTCGACTTCACGCGGGCAGTGATCACGCAGGACACGTTGCGGATCGACATGGCCATGTACGGCAAGACCCTGACGCTGATCACGAAGCCGGGCATCGTGGTCGACACCGATGCCTTGAACCTGGTTCACAGCAAGATCAAGTTCCTTCAGGATCCGGACCCCGGTACGCGGATCACGCTCCGTGTGGAGCTGGTCGGCCACAAGACCCATGGCCGCGTCGTGGTGCGAGGGCCCCGGCGACGCTCCCGCCGCACGTTCGGGCAGTGGCTGCTCCGCAGGCCCACGCCCCGTTCCGAGCGCGACTGACTCCGTCGTTGCCAGCTGTCGCGCGGGATCCGCTCGAACAGCCCTTGCCCGGACGAAGAAACCCACAGCATCGGCCCCTGCCGGAGACCGCCGGAACCGTCACCTCCCCACCACCGTTCAGATGTGGGAAGTGAGGCCGGTGACAGGGTCGTGGGAGATCAGCGTCGGCATCCCCGGGTCATACCGGACGATCTCGCCGGTCAGGAGGGCCCGTCGTTGACTGGCCGTCGCGACCTCGACCAGGAACCGCAGCACAGCGGCCACCCCCGCCCCGTCGAGGACGTCCTCGGGCCAGACGGAGAACTCGATCTCCTCCTCGTCGCAGGGCAGGGCGAAGAACCACACGGCGCCGAAGCGGGCCCGGAAGGCGAAACTCGTGCCGAGGCCCTCCGGCTCGTCCGCCCAGACGCGGAAGAGGTCGGCGACGGCGGGGCCCACGGGATCGAGCCGGGAGTAGGGGTGCTCCACCTCGGTCTCGTCGGCTGCCAGGCGCAGGTGTTCAAGGACCGCGATCCACTCGACGCGGGTCGTGTCGAGGACCCGGATGTCCCTCAGGCTGCCGTCGAGATGGAAGACATCGCACATCCACGGCTCGGGCAGGCACGTCACACGGGTACCGTGCTCACCGGCGTGGACGTCGTCGTGCGTCAACTCGATCCGCCCTCTCGTGGTCGTCTCGCCCATGGCACCACGGTAAGAGGTCGCCACGGTAGGGAAGGGCCTGCCCGACCGGTTCAGGGGTGTTGGGGCGCAGCCGGTCGAGGTCCCGGGCGACGTCGGCGGTCGAGATGTGGCGCAGCAGCTCCGGATCGCGCTGCTCGCAGCGCCGGGCAAGATCGGCGTACGCGGAGATGAACCCCCTGCGTTCCTGCCGGCCGACGGGAAACGGGGGAACACGCGCGTGCCATGCGAGGGCCTCGTCCGCGGAGTCGAAGCACCGCACGGGCGTGCTCTGCCCGACGCCGCGGGTCGAAGCTGATGATGTCGTACCGTTTGCGCAGCTGCTCGGGGAACTTCTTGTACAGCTCCGGCAGTCCCACGGTTCCGGCGCCACCAGGCCCACCGGGGTTGAAGAACAACGATGCGGACCGCTGCGTGCGGGCGGTGGCCCGGTGTCTGATCACGGCCAGCTCGATGCTGCGCCACCGGGGACGGGCGTAGTCCAACGGCACCTTGGTCGTGGCGCATTCGAATCCCTGCTGCGCTTCGCCTGTGCAGGGCTTCCATCGCAGCACCGTGCCCCCGTCGCCTCCGGGCGGTCCCTCATGGGGCGGCTCGGCCGCGCCCGAAGTGGACACGACGGCGGTGGAGACGAGCAGCGCTCCTGCCGCGCATGCGGCACCGCGGCGCCGCCAGGTCATCCTCAGTCCTGACACCAACAGACCTTCCTTTACGAGGTGACTCGGGTTCAGGCACCGTCGGTTGGCAGGCCCTCAGCAATCCCACGGGCCGTGCGGATGTCGGGCAACAGACGGGTATCCGAACGGGTGGCGGCGGCACACGGGTGCTTCGTTCGGGGCGCCGGACCTTGGGGAACGGAGTCGTTCGCCTACGGCACACGAGGGATGCGACATAAGCTGACATTGTATATATATGGGGTATGTCAAAGCTGATGGATGACGATGCCCCGAGGCGACGGGCCAGCGACAACGGCCGCTACGGCCGGCTCAACCGGGGCCGGGTACTGGCCAGCGCCCTGGAGGTGGTGGACCGTGACGGCCTGTCCGGTCTGAGCATGCGCAGACTCGGTTCGGAACTCGGCGTCGAGGCGATGGCGCTCTACCGGTACGCCGCCAGCAAGGACGAACTCCTCGATGGCCTCGTCGAGGTCTTCTGCCAGGAGCTGGAAGCCGTTCTCGACGAGGAACAGGCGAACGGGAAGGCGAACGGGAAGGCGAACGGGAAGGCGAACGGGAAGGCCAACGGGAAGGCCAACGGAAAGGCGAACGGGCAGGTCAACGGGCAGGGGAACGCGCGACCGAGTGCGCAGCCCGACTCCGTGCCACCGGACTGGCGGAGAGAGCTCCACCGCATCGCCCTCGCCGCCTACGGCGTCGGGATGCTCCACCCGAATGTCGTGCCGCTCCTGGCCACGCGGCTTCTCTCCACCCCGCTGGCCCGACGCCGCATGGCCGTCCTGGGCTTCGACGAACGCATCCTGGACCTGCTGCACCGCGCGGGGCTGACCGAGGGTGCGGCGGTGGCGCTGCACCGGGCCTTCACCGCCTGGATGCTCGGCTACCTCCTCGTGGAGCTGCGGGCCATGGACGACCAGCCCGACGAGCCCGACCCGGCCTTCCGGCTCGGCCTGCACCGGCTGCCCGCCCAGGAGCTGCCCCGGCTGCGGGCGACCGCGGTCTCCCTCGCCGACCGCGGCGGCACGGACGGGCTCGTCGCCGGGCTGGACGCCTTGTTCGACCGCTTCGGCTGACAGGGCGTCCGGGGACGGGTGCCGCGCTCCACGAACAGTCGATCATGACGCGCGGTCACCCCGGAGGCGGGCTGCAATGGACCCGTGACCGCGCCTCCCGACGACTGCCTCGCGCGCAACGAGTGGATCTGCGGGGACTATCTGTCCAGCCGCAGCGAGATCCTCTGGGACGCATCCGTCCAGCACGTCCAGCTGACCGTCGTCTCGGTGCTCATCGGACTCGCGCTCGCGCTGCCCCTCGCCCTCCTGGCCCGCAGGCTGCGCTGGGCGGCCGGCCCCGTCCTCGGCCTCACGACCATCCTCTACACCGTCCCCTCCCTGGCGATGTTCTCCCTGCTGCTTCCGGTGTACGGGCTCTCCGCCGCGCTCGTCGTCGCGGGGCTCGTCCTCTACTCCCTGACCCTCCTCGTACGCAATATCCTCGCCGGACTGCGCGCCGTGCCCGAGGAGACCCGGCAGGCCGCGCGCGGTATGGGCTACGGGCCCGTGCGGCTGCTCCTCACCGTGGAGCTCCCGCTCGCCCTGCCCGCCTCCATGGCGGGACTGCGCATCGCCACCGTCTCGGCGGTCTCCCTGGTCACGGTCGGCGCGATCGTCGGTCACGGAGGGCTCGGCAACCTCATCTACTCCGGGATGAACACCTACTTCAAGGCCCAGGTGCTCACCGCGTCCGTGCTCTGCGTCGTCATCGCCGTCGCCGCCGACCTCCTGCTCCTCGGGGCGCAGTGGATCCTGACCCCATGGACGAGGCGGCAGTCATGACCACCCTCTCCGACACCTGGTCCTGGCTCACCACTCCGGCCAACTGGTCGGGCGCCGAGGGCGTCTGGAACCGGCTGGGCGAGCACCTCTACCTCACGGTCGTCTGCCTGCTGATCAGCTGTCTGATCGCCCTGCCGGTCGCGCTGGTCCTCGGGCACCTGGGCAAGGGCGGAGCGCTCGCCGTCAACATCTCCAACATCGGCCGGGCCGTCCCCACCTTCGCCGTCCTGGTGCTGCTGCTCCTGACCCCGATCGGTACGTACGGGCAGTGGTCGACCATCATCGCGCTGGTGCTCTTCGCCGTCCCGCCGCTGCTCACCAACGCCTATGTGGGCATGCGCGAGGTGGACCGCGATGTCGTACGGGCCGCCCGGGGGATGGGTATGACGGGCCGCCAGATGCTGTTCCGGGTGGAACTCCCGCTCGCGCTGCCGCTCCTGCTCACCGGCGTGCGCATCGCCGCCGTGCAGCTCGTCGCGACCGCCACCCTCGCCGCGCTCGCCGGAGGCGGCGGTCTCGGCCGGATCATCACCGCGGGCTTCAACCTCGCCTCCACGCCCCAGGTCGTGGCCGGCGCCGTCCTGGTCGCCGTGTTCGCCCTCCTCGTGGAGGGGCTGTTCGAACTGGGCCTGCGTCTCGCCCCCGACCGGACCCACCAAGGGGCGGCGGCATGAGAACTCCGCGCCTGCCCGCCGCACTCCTCCTCCTGCTGGCCGTCACCGCCTGCGCCACCGGCCCCAGCCTGGAGGACCAGGGGGGTGTGACCGAGCCGCCCGGCGACAGCAGGGAACTCACCATCGGCTCGGCGGGCTTCACCGAGAGCGAGCTCCTCGCCCGGATGTACGCCCTGTTGCTGGACGACGCCGGATACACCACCGAGATCATCTCGGTCACCAACCGGGAGATCTACGAACCCGCCCTGGAGAACGGCCAGATCGACGTCGTACCCGAATACGCCGCCACCTTCGCCGACTGGCTGAACGCCAAGGCCAACGGCACCGATGCGCCACCGGCCGGCTCACCCGACCTCGCGACCACGATGAAGGAGCTGCGCGCCCTCGCCGCGCCCCGCGGTCTCACCGTGCTCGACCCGGGCCGGGCCGTCGACCAGAACGCCTTCGCGGTCGCCTCCTCGTACGCCGCCACGTACCACCTCAAGACGCTCAGCGAACTGGGCCGGTCCAAGCTGCCCGTACGGCTGGCGGCGGGCGACGAATGCGTGCAGCGGCCCTACTGCGCCCCCGGGCTCAGGGAGACGTACGGCATCGACATCACCGCCGTCGACCCCAAGGGCGTCGGCACCACCCAGGCCAAGCAGGCGGTCCAGAGCGGACAGGACCAGATGGTGCTGACGACCACCACGGACGCCACGCTCGACGACTTCGGGCTCGTGCTCCTCGCCGACGACAAGAACCTCCAGAACGCCGACTACCTCGTCCCCGTCGTCAACCGGTCCCGCGCGGGCAGCTCCGGCGTGCGCGACGCCCTCGGGAAGCTGAACACCGTCCTGACCACCGCCGACCTGGCGGAGATGAACCAACAGGTGGACAGCTGGCGCAGGCTGCCCGAGGACGTCGCCCGCACCTACCTGGAGTCGCATCGGCTCATTCCGCGCGACTGACTCCTACGGCGCAGGCGCCCAGCCGGGGGCGTCGCCGTGCAGCGCGCTGTAGTACGGATCGCCTGCGGCGATCTCGCCCGCCCGGACGGTCTGCCCGGTGAAGGCCGCCTTGTAGAGCGCCGCGACCAGTTCGAGGCTCGTGCGGCCGTCCGGCCCGCTGCTGCGCGGCCTGCGTCCCGCCCGCATGTCGGCGAGCAGCCCCCGCAGCTGCGCCTCGTGCGAACTGGGCACATCGGGCCCGAAGTCGTACCAGGCGTCGACCTGTTCGGGCGTCACGCCGGGGGCCGGGGTGATCCGCCAGTCCGCGTTGCGGTGCCCGTACAGATGGGTGAGCTCGACCGTCGCGCGTTCGCAGTCGATCCGGATGCGGCTGACCTCGTCCGGACTGAGGACACTGTTCACGACCGTGGCCATCGTGCCGTTCTCGAAGCGGACGAGGGCGGTCGAGACGTCCTCCGTCTCGATGTCGTGCACCAGCCGGCCGGCCATCGCGCGGATCTCGGACCACGGGCCGAGCAGGTCGAGCAGCAGGTCCATCTGATGGATGCCGTGCCCCATCGAGGGGCCGCCGCCCTCGCTGCTCCAACTCCCGCGCCAGGGAACGGCGTAGTACGCCTCGTCGCGGTACCAGGTGGTCTGGCAGTGGGCCACCAGCGGCCGTCCCATCGACCGGCGGGCCAGCAGCTCCCGGACATGAGCGGAACCCGAACCGAACCGGTGCTGGAACACGATCGCGGCGAACGGCCCGCCGGGTTCCGCGCCCTCCGCCGCCTCGATCGCGTCGAAGTCCTCCAGGGAGGGGCACGGCGGCTTCTCGCACCACACCCAGGCCCCGGCCCGCAGCGCGGTGACGGTCTGGTCGCGGTGGAACCGGGGCGGCGTGCAGAGCGTGACCAGGTCGGGCCGCTCCTGCGCCAGCATGAGGTCGAGGTCCGTGTACGGACGGCCGACGCCCGCGTCCGCGCAGAACGCCTCCGCCGCCGCGGCGTCGACGTCCACCGCCGCGACGATCTCCAGCGGCTGCTCGGCCGCGAGCGCGACGAGCGCGGGCAGATGGCTGCCGCGCGCGATCGCGCCCGTGCCGACGATCGCGACCCGGATCGGCCTCTGGTCCGGCAGATATGCGGGCATGACAAGCACCCCCTGGGTGGGAGAGAAGAGTGCGCCTGCCTGATAGCAAGCGCTTTCTCCCCGGGAACCTAGGCTCGATGGGGGAGCCGGGTCAAGAGAGGCCGTGGACCCCCGGCACTCAGGCCAGCAGCTTCCCCGGCAGCCAGCGGAGCTGCGCCGCATGCTGGAACGGGCCCCCGCCCTCGTGGTCGTTGAAGTGGTACACCTCGATCTCCTTCTCCGCGTGGGCGTACGAGTTGAAGGCGGCGAAGACCGTCGACGGCGGGCAGGTCTGGTCCTCCAGAGCCGTCGAGAACAGCGCCGGAACCCGGCCGCGCGCCGCGAAGTGGACCCCGTCGAAGTAGGCCAGGGTCTCCCGCACCTGCTCGTTCCGGCCCCGGTGGGTCTTGAGGTAGTTGCCCACCTCGCGGTACGGCGACCGGTCGGTGACGGTCAGGGCCCGCGGGAAGTCGCACAGGAACGGCACATCGGGCGCTATGGCCACCAGGTCCGGCACCAGCCCGCCCACGGCCAGCGTGATGCCGCCGCCCTGGCTCTCACCGATGGCCGCGGTGCGCGTCGCGTCGGTCAGGGGATGCGAGCGCGCCGCCTCCACCGCCCGTACGGCGTCGGTGAACACCCGCCGGTAGTAGTACGTGTCCGGGTCCTCGACGCCGCGGGTCATGTAACCCGGGAAGGACGGGTTGCTGCCGACCGGGTCGGCGGTGTCGCCCGGCTGCCAGGTGCTGCCCTGGGCGCGGGTGTCCATCACGAAGTGCGCGAAACCGGCCGACGCCCACAGCAGATGCTGGTGCGCCAGCCCGCGCCCGCCGCCGTAGCCGATGAACTCGACGACGACCGGCAGCGGACGCGTGGTGCCCGCGGGGAGGACGAGCCAGCCCTTGACCGGGTGCCCGCCGAAACCCGCGAAGGTCACGTCGTACACGTCGACCGTGGTCAGTCCGGTGTCGGTACGCAGCTCGAACCGGGCATCCAGGTCGTGTGACCTGGCCTCGGTGAGGGTCTTCGACCAGAACGCGTCGAAATCCTCCGGTTCCACCGACCGGCTCCGGTACGTGCGGAGTTCGTCGAGAGGCATATCGAACAGGGACATGGGAAACCGCCTATGTCGCAGGGCTGAGTGATCACACCCTACGGTCGGCGATTCCCGTCAGGGAGTGCCGTCCGGAGCCGGAGCCGGAGCCGGAGCCGGAGGCCATGGCACCTCGGCCAGCGCGGGGAGCAACTGCTCCTCCTCGTAGGCGAAGTGGGCGGTGAGCTCCTTCGACATCCGGGCCAGCTCGGTGCGGAACCGCTCGGGGTCTGCGGTGCCGATGTCGGCCAGCAGCGCGGCCAGTTCGCCCTGGAGGGCGGCGATGGTCCGGTGTTCCTCGCGGAGACGCTCGAAGGCGCCGACGAGGTGCGGGTGGTAGCCGGCCATGACCGGGAACACGTGGCCGTCCTCGCCGTCGTGGTGGAACTCCAGGGCCTGGCAGAACGCCAGGCAGTGCTGCCGGATCTGCAGTCCGAGACCGGGTGCCGGAGGTTCGCCGGACCCCCGGTGGGCAGCCCGCGCCGCGAAGTGCGCGTCGGTCTCGGCGCTCACCTGGCGCAGTTGGTGGCGCAGCCAGGTGTGCACCTCCAGGATCTTGTCGGCGAGCGTGGTGACCTCGGCGGGCCCCTCGCCCGCCGGGACCCGCGAACGCTCCAGCACCACTACCGGCAGGACGCGGGCCGTGGCCTCCTGGTACGTGCCGTAGCCGGGAGCCGCGCGGACGACGAGCTCGAACAGCCGGTCGCGCCGGGCACCCTCGGCGGGGACGGCCACCGCCTGGAACTCCTCGGTCCCCACCTCGACGCCCACCAGGGGATGGGCGAGCAGATTGTGGTACCAGGCGGGATGCACGGGAGCGCCGAGGTTGGAGCCGACGACCAGCAGCCGGTCGCCGTCGGCGACATGGCCGAGGGGTGTGGTGTGCGGCCGGCCGGTCCTGGCGCCGGTGGTGGTGAGCAGGAGGAGGTCGCTGCCCGCGAACGGGCCACCGACCTTGCCCGCGTGGGAGCGGAACTCTTCGATGACGGACTGGTTGAAGGACATGGGGTGACGGATCTCCGTACGAGTGTGTGCGCAGCGCGGGGGCGTCACGGGGTGGCCCCGGGTGCCGCGGAGGCAGGACGTGGTGGCGGCGGTCGGCGTTGCGGGAGGTCGCGCGCACGGCGGGCGAGGCGCAACGGCGCCGGGGTCAGGAGCAGGGGGCCGAGAGTGAACTCATCGCATCGTCCCTGGGTGAAGGTGCCGGCCCGGCTGTCGGCCTGCCCACATCTCTTCGGCCGGCGCCACGCTGCACGGGGACCATTAGAACGAGCGGGACGCCGGGTGTCAACGCGGGAAAACGCGTTGCCCGGAGCCCAGGGGGATGCGACGCTTCCGGCCATGTCCGTCGAAACATCCAGCAGTCCGCACCCGGTGGCAGGTCTCTTCTCCCACGGGCGCCTGACCGCCATCCCCCGTAAGGCCGCCCGTCGCGAGCAGTTGCTGAACCACCTCGCGCAGACCCTGTTCGAGCACGACCGCGTCTACACCGAACACGAGGTCAACGAGGCGCTGCGCACGGTGCACGAGGACTGTTCGGCGCTGCGCCGCTATCTGGTCGTCGCCGGCCTCCTGGTCCGGCCGAAGGACGGCAGCAGCTACCGGCGGGCTCACTGATTCTCCGTCAGTTCACCGCTGCGCGAGGAACGTCGAGACGGTCTCGGTGAAGCGGTGCGGGTCGTCGAGCCACGGGAAGTGGCCGGCCCCCGGCTGGACCGACTGCTCGGCCCGGGGAAGCAGTTCCGCGAACTCGGCGGCCACGCGGGGGAGTGGACCGCTGTCCAGTTCGCCCGCGAGAACGAGGACCCTCGCGTCCAGAGCGGCCAGGCCGGCGCGCGCCCCGGCGGGATCGAAGGCACCGGCCGAGCCGTACAGCCCGGCGGCCTCCTCGTTGCTCTGCTCGATGTCGGTCGCGGCGTGTGCCTGGGCTTCCGCGTCCCAACGCCCGTAGAAGAACGGCACGACGGCATCCCAGTCCGCGTCGTTGTCGGAGCCTGCCCAGATGCGCTCGTAGGCGGCGTGCGCGGTCTCGAACCACGGCTCGGCGGTGCGCAGGGCGAGTGCTTCCCGGCGGTGCGCCTCGGTGAAATCGACCCCGAGGGCCCGGGCGCGGGAGGTGATCAGCGTCAGTGTGCGGACGCGCTGTGGGTGCCGGGCCGCGTGGAGGAGGGCGAGATCGCCGCCCGCCGAGTGCGCGAGCACGTCGACACGGTCGAGCCCCAGGTGTTCCCGGAGGGCCTCGACATCGCCGACCTGGCGGTCGCAGCGGTACGTGGCAGGGTCGGCCGGGACGGCGGAGTCACCGGTGCCCCGCAGATCGAGCATGATCAGCCGGCGGTGCTTCGCCAGTCCGCCGAGGTCACCGAGGTAGGCGGACGCCCGCATGGGGCCGCCGGGCAGACAGAGCAACGGTTCCCCGTCACCCACGAGGTGATAGGCGAGTTCGGTTCCGTCGGGAGTGGTGAAGGTCGGCATGGGGCCATCCTCGGGGCCGCGCGACGATCACGGCAAGGGGATCGGACACCCTGCCGCGGTGTCGCCCCTACGCGTCCGCGACCGAGTCGAACGGCACCTCGCCGCGCCCGACGCCCTTCGCGTCCGCGTCCACCGAGCGTCGCAGTGCCTCGTGGAGCTTGGCCGGTGTCAGTACGCCGAGGAAGCGCGCCCCGTCCAGCACCGCGACCCATCCGGCATCGTGCTGGAGCATCTCGCTGAATGCCTGCTTCAGGGGAGCGCCGACCGGCACCCAGGCGTCCATGCGCCGGGCGAGTTCACCGACCGTGCCGTACTCCCCGGCGATGCGGAGCGCGTCCGCCGACACCCAGCCGTGCAGGTCGCCCTCGGCACTCAGGACCACCGCCCACCGCGCGCCGGACGCGTTGAGCCTCCCCGCCGCCGCGCGGGCCGGCTCGTCGAGCCGGGCGACCGGTGGCTCCTCCAGGTCCTCCGGCTCGACCGTCGTGACCGAGAGGCGCTTCAGGCCGCGGTCGGCGCCGACGAACCGGGCCACGTACGGGGTCGCGGGGGTGCCGAGCACCGCGGCCGGGCTGTCGAACTGCTCGATGCGCCCCTCCCCGTACACCGCGATCCGGTCGCCCATCCGCACGGCCTCCTCGATGTCGTGCGTCACCATCAGCACCGTCTTGCGTACGGTGGCCTGGAGGTTCAGGAACTCGTTCTGCAGCCGTTCGCGCACCACGGGGTCGACCGCTCCGAACGGCTCGTCCATCAGCAGCACCGGCGGGTCCGCGGCCAGCGCCCGCGCCACACCCACCCGTTGGCGCTGCCCGCCGGAGAGCTGGGCGGGGTAGCGGGAGCCGTACGTCCCGGGGTCGAGGCCCACGAGATCCAGCAGCTCCGCCGCCCGCTCCCGGGCCCTGCTCCGCTTCCAGCCGATCAGCGCGGGGACGGTCGCCGTGTTCTCCAGGACGGTCCGGTGCGGGAAGAGTCCGACCTGCTGGATGACATAGCCGATCCGGCGGCGGAGCTTCACGGGATCGATCGTGGAGATGTCCTCGCCGTCCACCAGGATGCGGCCCGATGTCGGTTCGATCAGCCGGTTGACCATCATCATCGTGGTCGTCTTGCCGCAGCCCGAGGGGCCGACGAGCGTGACCAGCTCGCCTTCGCCCACCTCGAAGGACAGGTGGTCGACCGCGGTCGTCCCGTCCGGGTAGACCTTGCCGACCTGCTCGAACCGGATCATGACTGCACGCTAGGAGCCTCCCGGGCGCGGCGCACACGGGCCGGGACTGTCCGAGTCACGCCCGTGTGCTGGACTGTCCTCGGAACATCGGATTCAGGAGCACCCTTTGAGCAGTTACCGGCAGCCCGGCGTCGTCTTCACCGACCGTCGCTTCACCGTCCCCCTCGACCACACGGACCCGGGCGGCGAGCAGATCGAGCTCTTCGGCCGGGAGGCCGTGGCGAGCGGCAGGACCGACGACGAGCTTCCGTGGCTGGTCTATCTGGAGGGCGGCCCCGGTTTCGGCGCGCGCCGCTTCGTCGGAACGGAAGCCTGGCTGGGCCGTGCGGTGCGCGAGTTCCGGGTGCTGCTGCTCGACCAGCGCGGTACGGGTCTCTCCACCCCGGCGAACCGGCAGACCCTCCCGCTGCGCGGTGGCCCCCGCGAGCAGGCCGACTATCTCGGCCACTTCCGGTCCGACAACATCGTCCGCGACTGCGAGCTGATCCGCCCCGGGCTGACCGGCGGCGAACCCTGGACCGTGCTCGGCCAGTCCTTCGGCGGATTCTGCGCGGTCCGCTATCTGTCCTCCGCCCCGGAAGGGCTCAAGGCGGTCCTGATCACCGGCGGGCTGCCGTCGCTCGACGCCCACGCGGACGACGTGTACCGCGCCGCGTACCCGCGGATCGAGCGGAAGGTCGCCGCCCACTACGCGCGCTACCCGCAGGACGTCGAGCGCGCCCGCGAGATCGCCGCATACCTCTCCGAGCATCGCCCCGAGAGCGCGGGCCACCGCCTGACGACGGAGGGATTCCAGTCCCTCGGCATCATGCTGGGCGGCGGCAGCGGCAGCCACCAGCTGCACTACCTGCTGGAGAACGCCTTCGTCCGTACGCCGTACGGCACCGAACTCTCTGACACCTTCCAGGAGGCCGTGCGCACGGCCAACTCCTTTGCAGGGCACCCGCTCTACGCGCTGATGCACGAGGCGATCTACGCACAGGGTGAGCGCCCGACCGGCTGGGCGGCCGAACGGGTCCGCGCCGAGTTCCCCGCGTTCGACGCGGCCGAGGCGCTCAAGGGGGAGGGGCCCGTCCTCTTCACCGGTGAGTCCATCCACCCCTGGCACTTCGAGGTGGACCCGGCCCTGCGGCCCCTGCGCGAGACCGCCGAGCTGCTCGCCGCACGTACCGACTGGGCCCCGCTCTACGACGCCGAACGGCTGGCGGCCAACGAGGTGCCGGTCGCCGCGGCGGTCTACCACGACGACATGTACGTCGACGCCGAGCACTCCCTGCGCACCGCCGCGTCGATCGGGGGCCTGCGCACCTGGGTGACGAACGAGTTCGAGCACGACGGGCTGCGGGCCGGCGGACCGCGCGTACTGGACCGGCTCCTCGCGCTGGTCAGGGACGAGGTCTGATCCGTACGGCCGTGTGAACCCGGGGGGCCCTGCCGCACGTCACGTGCGGCAGGACCCCCCGGTCCGCCCGCGTCTCACTTCTGGAGCGCGTCCAGCGTGGCGCCGAGGTCCGTGGCCGAGCGCGGCGCGCGGTTGTACGGGAGCTTCGACAGGGCCGCCGCCATGCCGCAGGTGTTGGTCACCGCGGAGAAGACGAGCCCGGATCCGATGCCCGCGGACAGCCAGCGGGCCGCGGGGAAGCGGGTGCCGGCCAGCAGCCCGGCCACCACCAGGGAACCGGCGGCGAGCCGCACCTGCCGCTCCATGGGCCAGGTGGAACGAGCGCCCTCGGGGCGGTCCAGGCCGTGTCCGTCGCCCTCCCAGGCGGACGTGCCGCCGAGCAGCGCGGCAGCGTCGATGTCGGCTCCCGAGAGGATCTCGCAGGCCCGCGTGGAACGGACGCCGGAGGCGCAGACCACGAGCAGGGCGCCCCGCGCGGCGGCGGCCTTGAGGGCGGGGACGGCCTCGGGGAGACGGTCCAGCGGGATGTTCAGCGCTCCGGGGACATGTCCGGAGGCGTACTCGCCGGGAGCCCGCACGTCGATGACGGTGAACTCCTCCAGACGGGCTGCGGCCTGCGCGGGGGAGAGGGAAGCGGGGCTGGTCACGATCTGAGATTCCTTTCGGTCACCGGGCCGGACGGGAGACTCGTTCTCTCCTGCCCCGGACAGGCTAGAATACCCTCTGGGGTATCCGGAGGAGGATGTGTGGAACTCGACATGGCGGCCGACGAGCTGAGATCGGTCCTCAATCGCCTGCGTCGCGCCCAGGGGCAGCTCAACGCGGTCATCAGGATGATCGAAGAGGGACGGGACTGCGAGGACGTCATCACGCAGATGGCCGCGGTCTCGCGCGCCCTCGACCGTGCCGGCTTCGCGATCATCGCGACGGGCCTGCAGCACTGCATGGCGGACGGGGCGGCCGAACCCGCCGACCGCGACCGGATGCGCGCCCGCCTGGAGAAGCTCTTCCTCTCCCTGGCCTGAGGCCGCCGCGGCGTCGATCACGGGTGATGAGGTCCGCCGCGGATAGCCTGCGGCCATGACGCAGCAGTTGGAACCCATGCCCACGGACTGGCAGCGCGCACTGGCCGTCGTCGCCCACCCCGACGACCTGGAGTACGGCTGTTCCGCGGCCGTCGCGAGCTGGACCGACGGCGGACGCGAGGTCGTCTACCTCCTGGCCAGCCGCGGTGAGGCGGGTATCGACACGATCGCCCCGCAGGAGTGCGCGCCGCTGCGGGAGCGCGAGCAGCGGGCGAGTGCCGCCGTCGTCGGAGTCGACACGGTGGAGTTCCTGGACCACCGGGACGGGGTCATCGAGTACGGCACGCGGCTGCGCCGCGACATCGCCGCCGCCATCCGCCGTCACCGCCCCGAACTGCTCATCACCCTCAACCACCGCGACACCTGGGGCGGCGTCGCCTGGAACACGCCCGACCATCGCGCGGTCGGCCGGGCCACCCTGGACGCGGCGGCCGACGCGGGGAACCGGTGGATCTTCCCGGAGCTGACCGAGGAGGGGCTCGCGCCGTGGGACGGCGTGCGCTGGGTCGCCGTCGCGGGTACCGACCGGCCCACCCACGCGGTGGACGCGCGTGAGGGTTTCGAGCGGTCCGTGGAGTCCTTGCTGGCCCACCGGACCTACATCGAGGTGCTGACGGAGGAAGACCCCGAGGCGTACTGCCGCACCTTCCTGGCCGGAATGTCCCAGGCCGCCGCGAGCCGGTTCGGGGGGCGGCCCGCGGTCACCTTCGAGATGTTCGCCCGTTGAGTCGGGCGTCCGTGGGAGAGGGATCCTCAGGGCGGCGCCGCAGAGCGCCGAGGTGATCGTCGGCCGGCGCCGTGACTGAGATGTTCTCGATCGCCGGGCGGTCCCCGCATGGCGGGCCGTCCGGCGATCCTCGTACGTGATTGACAAAGTCGTTTGCCGATCCTGCAATGGTCGGTATGAACGAACAGCACCGGGACGACCCGGAAATCGACGCCGTGCTCACCGGTGTGGGGCCCCGGCTGCGCCGTCTGCGCAAGGAGCGTGATGTCACGCTCGCCGCGCTCTCCGCGGCCACCGGCATCTCCGTGTCCACGCTCTCGCGGCTGGAGTCCGGCGGCCGGCGCCCCAGCCTCGAACTCCTGCTCCCCATCGCGCGCGCCCACGAGGTCCCGCTCGACGACCTCATCGGCGCCCCGCCCGTCGGCGACCCCCGGGTCAGGATCAAGCCGATCGTCCACGAAGGCCGGACCGTGCTGCCGCTGACCGCCAGGCCGGGAGGACTCCAGGCGTTCAAGGTCGTGCACTGGGCGGGCTGCACGGAGGTGCCGGAGCAGCGCACGCACGAGGGGTACGAGTGGCTGTACGTGCTCTCCGGGACGCTGCGGCTGCTGCTGGCCGAACACGACCTGGTGCTGGGAGCCGGCGAGGCGGCCGAGTTCGACACGCGGCTGCCGCACTGGTTCGGGCCGGTGGGGGACCAGCCGGTGGAGTATCTGAGCCTGTTCGGGCCCCAGGGGGAGCGTATGCACGTCAAGGCCAGACCGAAGCGGGCGTGAGCCGTCCGTCACCTGGCGCCAGGGTGTTCCCAGACGGGCAAGCGACCGCTTAGTATGCGCCGGAGCAGTGGTAATGCCGACAGTGTTGTGGAGGCCCCTCATGCAGGCATGGCGAGTGCACCGGAACGGCGAGCCGAGCGAGGTGATGGAGCTCGAAGAGACGGACCGCCCCACCCCCGGGGACGGGCAGGTGCTGCTCAGGGTGCGCGCGGCGAACATCAACTTCCCCGACGCGCTGCTCTGCCGGGGGCAGTACCAGGTACGGCCCCCGCTGCCGTTCACGCCGGGCGTGGAGATCTGCGGGGAGACCGAGGACGGACGCAGGGTGCTCGCCACCCCCGCCCTGCCCGGCGGCGGCTTCGCCGAGTACGTCGTCGCGGACGAGGCGGCCCTGCTGCCCGCCCCCGACGCACTGGACGACGCCGAAGCCGCGGCGCTGCACATCGGCTATCAGACGGGCTGGTTCGGACTTCACCGGCGCGCACACCTCCGGGCCGGCGAGACGCTGCTCGTGCACGCGGCGGCGGGCGGGGTCGGCAGCGCGGCCGTCCAGCTCGGCAAGGCCGCGGGTGCCACGGTCATCGGAGTCGTCGGAGGTCCGGAGAAGGCCCGCATCGCCCGCGAGCTGGGCTGCGACGTGGTCATCGACCGGCACAGCGAGGACATCGTCGCGGTCGCCAAGGAGGCCACCGGCGGACGCGGTGCCGATGTCGTCTACGACCCGGTCGGCGGCGACGCCTACGCCAAGTCCGTGAAGTGCATCGCCTTCGAGGGGCGTGTCGTCGTCGTGGGCTTCGCGAGCGGCACCATTCCCGCGCCGGGTCTGAACCACGCCCTCGTGAAGAACTACTCGATCGTCGGCCTCCACTGGGGCCTGTACAACACCAAGGACCCCGCCGCCGTGCGCGCCTGTCACGAGGAGCTCACCAAGCTCGCCACGCAGGGCGTCATCAAGCCGCTGGTCAGCGAGCGTGTCGGCATGGAGGGCGCGGCGAGCGCCGTCCAGCGTGTCGCCGACGGCACGAGCACCGGCCGCGTGGTCGTCCTCCCGTCAGGAGCCGCCCGATGACCGTCACCTTTCCCGCAGCCGAAATCCGCCGCCGCACCCGCGAGTTGCTGGCCGCTCACCCGCCGGCCACCACGGACCGCACCGAGTTCCTGAAGGCCCGGTTCGACGCCGGTCTCGCCTGGATCCACTACCCGGTCGGCCTCGGCGGACTCGACGCCCCCCGCTTCCTCCAGCACGTCGTCGACTCCGAACTCGCCGAGGCGGGGGCCCCCGACAACGACCCGCGGCGCATCGGCATCGGCCTCGGCATGGCGGCCCCGACCGTCCTCCGCTACGGGACCGACGAGCAGAAGGAGCGCTTCCTGCGTCCCCTCTGGGTCGGCGAGGAGGTCTGGTGCCAGCTGTTCAGTGAGCCGGGAGCGGGCTCCGACCTGGCGGCGCTCGGGACGCGCGCGGTGCGCGACGGCGATTCCTGGGTCGTGGACGGCCAGAAGGTCTGGACGTCCAGCGCCCATGTGGCCCGCTGGGCGATCCTGATCGCCCGCACCGACCCGGACCTCCCCAAGCACCGGGGCATCAGCTACTTCATCTGCGACATGACCGACCCCGGCGTCGAGGTCCGGCCGCTGCGGCAGATCACCGGAGAGGCCGAGTTCAACGAGGTCTTCCTGACCGGTGTACGCATCCCGGACAGCAGGCGGCTCGGCCCGGTCGGTGACGGCTGGAAGGTCGCCCAGACCACGCTCATGAACGAGCGTGTCTCCATCGGCGGAGCCCGTATCCCGCGCGAGGGCGGAATGATCGGCACCGTCGCACGGACCTGGCGCGAACGGCCCGAACTGCGCACCCATGACCTGCATCAGCGTCTCCTCACCCTCTGGGTGGAGGCCGAGGTGGCCCGGCTCAGCGGCGAACGGCTGCGTCAGCAGCTCATGGCAGGACAGCCCGGCCCCGAAGGGTCGGCCATGAAGCTCGCTTTCGCCCGCCTCAACCAGCAGATCAGCGGGCTCGAAGTCGAACTGCTCGGCGAAGAGGGCCTGTTGTACAGCGACTGGACCATGAACCGCCCGGAGCTGGTCGACTTCACCGGACGCGACGCCGGCTACCGCTATCTGCGCTCCAAGGGCAACTCCATCGAAGGCGGTACGAGCGAAGTGCTGCTGAACATCGTCGCCGAGCGTGTGCTCGGGCTGCCCCCCGAGCCGCGCAACGACAAGGACGTCGCCTGGAAGGACCTCTCCCGATGACCGCACAGACCCCGCAGCCGGCGCAGGACGAACCGATCCCGATGCCCGTCCTCCTGTACTCCGAGGACGAGGAGGACCTGCGCGCCGCCGTGCGCGCACTGCTGGCCGACCGTGCCGACGCGCCGGGCGTCATCGCCCGCGTCGAGTCCGACACGCCGTACGACCCCCGGCTCTGGAAGGCGCTCGCCGCCGACATCGGTGCGGCCGGACTGCTCGTACCGGAGAAGCTCGGCGGTCAGGGCGCCTCGTACCGTGAGGCCGCCGTGGTCCTGGAGGAACTCGGCCGCAGCGTCGCCCCCGTGCCGTATCTGACGAGTTCGGTCGTCGCGACCGAGGTGCTGCTCGCGCTGGCCGCGCAGGACGGTCCCGTCGTCGAGCTGCTGGGCGAACTGGCCGCGGGGCGCAGGACGGCGGCCCTCGCGGTGCCGTTCTCCGCGCCGGCAGCCGACGAGGCGCAGCCGGCGAGCGCCGTGACCGGCAGGCTGGAGGGGACCGTCACCGGTGTCGCCGACGCGGCCACCGCCGATGTGCTGCTCGTCCCCACCACCGACGGTCTGTACGCGGTCGAGACCTCGGCGGACGGGGTCACCGTCGAACCGCTCGTCGCACTCGACCTGACCCGCCCGCTGGCCACCGTCGTCCTGGACGGCGCGACCGGAGTGCGCGTCGCCGACGCCGCGTCAGCGGTTCCGGCGGTGGGGCGCGGACTGCTCGTGGGCGCCGGGCTCCTCGCCTCCGAACAGCTCGGTATCGCCGAGTGGTGTCTCACCGAGACGGTCCGGTACACCCGTGAACGCCACCAGTTCAACCGGCCGGTGGGCTCGTTCCAGTCGCTCAAGCACCGGATGGCGCAGCTCTGGCTGGAGATCGTCTCGGCCCGCGCCGCGGCCCGCAACGCGGCGGGCGAGCTGGCCACGGGCAGCCCGGACGCGCCGCTCGCGGTGGCCGTGGCGCAGGCGTACTGCTCGGGGGTTGCGGTCCACGCCGCCGAGGAGTGCGTTCAGTTGCACGGCGGGATCGGCATGACCTGGGAGCACCCCGCGCATCTGTATCTGAAGCGGGCCAAGGCCGATTCGATCGCCTACGGCACGGCAGGCCGCCACCGCGAGGTCATCGCGGAGCTCGTCGAGCTGCCGGCGCCGTAACCGAACCGGCCCACCGGGCACCGGAGTCACGGGCGGGGGTACGCGTAGGCGTACCCCCGCTCCGTCATGTCCGGCGAGGCCGCCTGTCGCGCCCCCCTGCCTGTGCTGTTTAATTGCGAAGCGTTCGCAATAACGGTGGATCTTCAATAGGGGTGTGCAGCGTATGAGGGCCCGATCGGTACGGGGAGGGGTCGCGCTCGCGCTGGCGACCGTGCTCTCGATCACCGCGGCAGCCTGCTCGAATCCGGGCAGTTCGGACAAGGGTTCCGCCTCCGCGGACTCCGCGGTCGTGGGGATCGCGTACGAGCCCGACAGCCTCAGCCCCCTGCTCGGCTACGGCAAGGACGGCAACTCCAAGATATTCGACGGGCTGCTCGCCCTCGACGGGAACATGGAGCTGAAGCCCGCGCTCGCCACCGCGCTGCCGGACGTGGCCGACGACGGGCTCACGTACACGTACAAGCTCCGCCAGGGCGTGAAGTTCAGCGACGGCGAGCCGTTCGGGGCCAAGGACGTCGTCTTCACCTACCGGACCATCCTGGACAAGAAGACGAACAACCCGTCACGCACCGAGCTGGACGCCGTCAAGGACGTCGAAGCCGTCGGTGACGACACCGTCGTCTTCACGCTCGCGTACCCGTACGCGCCCTTCGCTCGGCGCACCGTCCTGCCCATCGCCCCCGAACACGTCGCGGGCCGGCAGGACGTCAACAGCGGCAGCTTCACCACGCGGCCCATCGGTACCGGCCCCTACGTGCTCACCAAGTGGTCCAAGGGCGAGAAGCTGAGCTTCCGGGCCAACCCCGGCTACTGGGGCGGTGCGCCGAAGGTGAAGAGGTTCACCATGGCGATCATCAAGGACGACGACGTGCGCGCCACGCGGCTGCGCTCCGGCGACCTCGACGGCGCGATACTCCCGCCCAACCTCGCCGAGGGCTTCGAGGGCGGGAGCGGACTCAGCACGTACACGGCGAAGACGTACGACTACCGCACGGTGACCCTTCCGACGCACAACAAGGTCGCCGGTGACCGCGCGGTCCGGCGCGCCCTCGACATCGCCGTCGACCGCGAGGCCATGGTCGACGCGATCCTCAACGGCGCGGGCAAGCCCGCATACGGCCCCGTCCCCACCGACAGCGAGTGGTTCGCCGAGGGCACCGAACGCGCCCACGACCTCGACGCGGCGAAGAAGTTCCTCGACGAAGCGGGCTGGAAGCCCGGCAAGGACGGCGTCCGCACCAAGGACGGTGTGCGCGCGGCCTTCCCGCTCTGGTACCTGACGGGCGACAAGCTCCGCCAGGAACACGCCCTCGCCTACGCCTCCGACGCCAGGAAGGCGGGCATCGACATCACCACCGAGGCCGGCACCTGGGAAGTCATCCAGCCCCGGATGAAGCAGGACGCCGTCCTCGCGGGCGGCGGATCCCCCGCCGACCCCGACTTCGACCAGTACACCCTGCTGAAGTCCGATCTGGCGGGCGACGGCTTCAACAACATGGCCCGGTACGACAACAAGGCCGTCGACGCGGCCGTCGAGGCGGGCCGCAGGAGCGGCGACCCCGCCGCCCGCAAGGCCGCGTACGACACCGTGCAGCGCGAACTCGCCAAGGACCCCGGCTACACCTTCCTCACCCACATCGACCACGTGTACGTCGTCGGCAGCCGCTTCGGCGCGCTCACCACCCAGGTCGAGCCGCACGACCACGGCCTGGCCTCCGGCCCCTGGTGGAACGTCGAGAAGTGGACCCCCGAGGGCGCGGACAAGTGAGCCCTCACCTCCCCTGGGGGCCGATGGCACGGATGACGGCACGGCGGGCCCTGTCCGCCGTGCCCGTCCTCATCGCCGTCACCTTCGGCGTCTTCGCCGTCGCCGCCGCGTCCCCCTTCGACCCCGTCAAGGCGTACGCGGGCACCGCGGGCCTCACCGCGTCACAGGAGAACCTCGACCAGCTGCGGGCCAACCTCGGCGTCGACCAGCCACTGGTCACCCGCTGGTGGGACTGGCTGACGTCCGCCGTCCAGGGCGATCTCGGCGACTCCACCGTGATGCGCATGCCCGTCGCCGACGTCATCGGCGAACGCCTCGGCTGGTCCCTGCTTCTCGCCACCTGCGCGTTCCTCGTCGCCATCCTGCTCGGCACCGCACTCGGCGTCCTGGCGGCCCGCCGCCCCGGCGGCGCGCTCGACCGGTGCGTCAGCTCCGCCGCGTACACCCTGGAGGCGGCACCCGCCTTCTGGCTCGGGCTGCTCGCCATCTGGTTCTTCGCCCTGGAGCTCGACATCCTCCCGGCCGGGGGACTCACCGACGCCGCGAGCGACACCGTCACCTTCGGCCAGGTCGCCACCCACCTGGTGCTGCCCGCCGCCGTCCTCGGCATCTCCCAACTGCCGTGGTTCTTCCTGTACGTACGCCAGGGAGTCACCGACGCCCTGGACGAGGACCCGGTACGCGGCGCCCGCGCCCGCGGACTGCGCGAACGCACCGTGCTGCTGGGCCACGCACTGCGCTCCGGAATGCTGCCGATGCTCACGCTCATCGGCTCCCGTGTCCCCGAACTCATCACCGGCGCCCTGCTCGTCGAGACGGTCTTCAGCTGGCCGGGAATCGCCGCGGCCACGGTGCAGGCCGCCACCTCCGTGGACTTCTCGCTGCTCGCCGCCCTCACGGTGCTCGCCACCGCGGCCGTGCTCCTCGGGAACCTCCTCTCCGACCTGCTGTACGGACTCGCCGACCCGAGAGTGGGCTTCGATGGCTGACCTCGCACTCCGGCCCGCACGCGGCGCCGCGCGCCGCACCCGCGTGGTCGCCTCGGCCGGCATCCTCGTCGCGGTGGCGCTCGCCGTCCTCCTCGTGCCCCCGCTGGTCCAGCTCGACCAGCAGGCCGTCGACCTCGCGGCCAAGCTCCAGCCACCGTCCCTCGCCCACCCGTTCGGCACGGACGACGTCGGCCGGGACCTGCTGCTCCGCTGTGTGTACGGGCTGCGGGTCTCGCTGCTCGTCGGACTCGTCGCCGCCCTCACCGCCACCGTCATCGGCACGGCGGTCGGCGCCCTCGCCGCGGCGTTCGGCGGCTGGACCGACCGGGTCGTCATGCGCCTCGTCGACACTTTCTCGTCCATCCCGCACCTGCTGCTCGGCATCTTCGTCGTGGCGATGTTCCGGCCCGGTGTCTGGCCGGTGATCGTGTCGGTGGCGCTGACCCACTGGCTGTCCACCGCGCGGATCGTCCGCTCGGAGGTGCTGTCGCTGCGCTCGCGCCCGTTCGTCGACGCGGCGATCTCCGGCGGCGCCTCGCGGGGGCGGGTCATCGTGCGTCATCTGCTGCCCGGAGTGCTGCCGCAGGCCGGACTCGCGGCCGTGCTCATGGTGCCGCACGCCATGTGGCACGAGTCCGCGCTGTCCTTCCTCGGCCTCGGCCTGCCCACCCATCAGGCGAGCCTCGGCAATCTCGTGCAGTCGGCGCGGGGTTCCCTGCTGGCCGGGGACTGGTGGCCCACCCTCTTCCCCGGCCTTTTCCTGATCGTTCCGACCCTCGCCCTGGCGGGGCTCGCCGGCGCCTGGCGGGAGCGGATCAACCCGCGCCGCCGATCGGAGCTGATGCTGTGAAGACACCCCTGACGCCCTCACCGCCCGTGCTCTCCGTGGCAGGGCTCTCCGTCCGCTTCCGGATGCGGGGCGGCCGGCACGTCGCCGCGGTCACCGGCGCCACCTTCGACCTCGCGGCGGGGGAGTGCCTCGCCCTGGTCGGGGAGAGCGGCTGCGGCAAGTCCGTACTCGCCTCGGCGCTGCTCGGGCTGCTGCCCGCGAACGCCGAGACCACCGGGGCCGCGGTGCTCGAAGGAGACACCGACCTGCTGACCGCGGGCGAACGCACCCTCGCCCGCACCGTGCGGGGCCGCCGGATCGGACTCGTACCGCAGAGCCCCGCGGCGCACCTCACCCCCGTACGCACGGTCCGCGCCCAGCTGGAGGAGACCCTTCGCGAGCTGACCGGCGTACGGGGACCCGCCGTGCGCCCGGCGGCGCAGGCGGCGGCCGAACGTGCCGCGTTCCCCGCCGGTCACCTCGACCGCTACCCGCACGAACTCTCCGGCGGTCTCGCCCAGCGCGCCGCGACCGCGCTCGCCCTCGTCGGCGACGCCCCGCTGCTCCTCGCCGACGAGCCCACCACCGGGCTCGACCGCGAACTCGTCGAGCGAACCGTCGACGAGCTGCGCCGCCATACCGACGGAGGCCGGGCGTTGCTGATCATCACCCACGATCTGGCGGCGGCCGAGCGGATCGCCGACCGGGTCGCCGTGATGTACGCGGGGCGCATCGTCGAACTCGCCGACGCCGCCCGCTTCTTCGGCCGGCCGGGTCCCCGTCACCCCTACGCGCGCGGCCTGCTGAACGCCCTTCCGGAACGGGAGTTCACCCCGGTCCCCGGCATGCCGCCGGAGCTCGGTGCCCTGCCCGAAGGATGCGCCTTCGCCGCCCGCTGCGCCCGCGCCGACGAACTGTGCGGGCAACAGCCGTCGTTCGACGACGGAGTGGCCTGTCACCACGTATCCGGTGACGGCGTCCGCCGAGCCGAGGAGTCCGCCGATGCTTGAACTCAGCCGTATCACCGCCGGATACGACCGGCGCGACCCGGTCGTGCGCGACGTCTCGCTGAGCGTCGCCCACGGGGAGTCCGTCGGTCTGCTCGGCCCCAGCGGCTGCGGAAAGTCGACCCTGGCGAGGGTCGCGGCGCTGCTGCACCGTCCCGACGCCGGCTCCGTCACTCTGGACGGCGCTCCGGTACGGGGCTGGCGCCACCGTGCCCCGCAGGCCCAGCGCACCGCGGTGGGCGTCGTCTTCCAGCAGCCGCGCCTGTCCGCCGACCCCCGGCTGAGCCTGCGCGAGCTCATCGCCCAGCCGCTGAGGTCCACCGGGCGGCGCAGTGAAGTGGCTGAACGGGTGGGGGAGTTGGCCCGTGAGGTCGGCCTCACCGGGGAGCTGTTGGGACGCCGCCCGCACGCGGTCAGCGACGGACAGCTGCAACGGGCCTGTCTCGCCCGCGCCCTGGTGCTCCGGCCGGGGCTGCTGATCTGCGACGAGATGACCGCGATGCTCGACGCCTCGACCACCGCCGCCCTGGTCGCGGTCGTGGAGGCGTACCGCGAGGAGTCCGGAGCGGCGTTGCTGGCCGTGGGCCACGACCGGGTGCTTCTGGAGCGCTGGTGCGACCGGACGGTCCACTGGGGCGAACCGGACCGGCAGCGCGGACTCGCCGGTGCCCTGAGCCCGGCATGATCCGAACGGCAGGCCGTTTCCGCAGAGTCCCGCCCGGCCGACGGCTCTCCGGTCACGGCCGGGCGCGTCGGGCGCACGGGTGCGGTGCCCGCCTCAACCGGCCTCCTGTGGACCGGCCCTGACCGGGAAACGGCAGACGCGGCGCAGTCGACGCGTGGGCGACGACCGCTCCAACTCTTGGCAGGTACCTGCCTTTAGAGGCCGGTGCGGCCCCATACTCGGTCGCGTCCACTCCTCCGGACGCCGCCACTTCGCTTCAGGGAGACCCCATGGCATACCTGACCCGTCGCAGAGTCGTCACCACCGCGCTCGCCACCGCGGCCGTGGGCGCCGTGATTCCCGCGCAGGCGGCTGCGGCCTCCACCGGCCGGCCGGGCCCGCGCCCGCTGGCCCACGCCCACGCGCACAACGACTACCTGCACGCGCGCCCGCTGCACGACGCACTCGACCACGGATTCACCAGCGTCGAGGCGGACATCTTCCTCGTCGGCGGCGAACTGCTCGTGGCCCATGAACCCGCCGGGCTCGACCCCACCCGCACCCTCGCCTCGCTCTACCTCGACCCGCTGCTGGCACGCGTCACGGCGAACCACGGTTCCGTCCACGCCGGACACCGAGCCCCGCTGCAACTGCTGATCGACATCAAGAACGAGGGCGCGGCCACGTACGCCGAACTCGACCGGCAGCTCCAGCCCTACCGCAAGATCCTGACCCGCTTCAGGAACGGCCGCGTCCACACCGGCGCGGTCACCCCCGTCATCTCCGGCGACCGCGCCGCGCGCGTGCCCATGGAGGCCCAGCGGACCCGGTACGCCTTCTACGACGGCCGGCTCGACGACCTCACCGGGCCGGCGACCGCCTCCTTCATCCCGCTCGTCAGCAGCAACTGGACCCAGAGCTTCCTCTGGCAGGGCACCGGCCCCTTCCCCGCGGCCGAGCGGGACAGGCTCCGCACCCTCGTCGACGCCGCGCACCGCCAGGGCCGCCGCGTCCGCTTCTGGGCCACGCCCGACGTGCCGGGCCCGGCACGCGAAGCCGTATGGACGGAGCTCCTCGCGGCAGGGGTCGACCACCTCAACACCGATGACCTGGCCGGACTCGAAAAGTTCCTGCGCGACCGGGAGAGGGACGGGCGCGCCACTGCCTGACCGCCCACCCGGCGCCGAAACGGTCACACCCAGTCAACACCCGTTCGGCGGACACGCCAGTGCGCCGGATGGCCCCTCCGCTACGCCACACTGGCGGCCGAATGCCGCAATTCCGGCGCGGCGGAGGAGGTTGGCCATGGCCATTTCGATCTCACTGGTGCTGCTCCTGCTGATCCTCGCAGTGATCTTCCTGCGCAACGGAGGACTGAAGGTCTCGCACGCCCTAGTCTGCGCCCTGCTCGGGTTCTTCCTCGCGGGCACGAGCATGGCGCCGACCATCCAGGAGGGAATCACCGCCACGACGAACGTCGTGAGCAGCCTGCACCCCTGACCTGCGGCTGACCTGCTGCGTTTCGCCCCGACCACCTCTTTCCGTTACGTGTCGCCGCCCGATACGGGACAATGGCGACGGAACCCGGCCGCGCACTGCTCCGGACGGCCCCGCCACGTATCTGGAGAACGCAGCAATGTCCTTCCCACCCCCCGGACGGCAGTCGGGCGCCGCCCACCACGAGTACTGCAACACCGGGCTCTGCTGCCGCTGCCAGCAGCGGACCTGGACGACGAAGGTGGGCAACGAACGCCTCTGCGGGCTGTGCGCCGCCTGCTGCCGGGAATGCGGCAGGTCCCCCGCACCCCACCTGGACGGGCTGAACGACGGGCTCTGCGGAGAGTGCCGGGGTCTGTGCGGGCGCTGCCACACCCCGATGCCGCCCGAGGGCGAATGCGGATGCCGGACCTGGCACCAGAGGGCGGGATCGGACCCGGTCGGCTACGTCCTGCGCGCCATTCCGCAGCCGCTGACGCAGGCGCTCGGCCGCCGGATGCCGCAGGAGATCCACGAGCTGATCCATCAGGAGCTGGGCCGCCGCACGCCCGCCCAGCTCGTGGACCGGATGGAACGCCGGTGGAACACACGCTGGTCCCACGCCCTGCACGAGAAGGACGAGGACGGCCGCCGCCGCTGGAGCGTCGAGGCGATCGCGGAGCAGCTGCTCCAGCCGGGCCACTGCTCCGACCCGCAGTGCGAGGACGGCTACCTGGTCACCACCGATACGCCGTGCGTACGGTGCCAGCACCCCACGCACCGTTTCGTCACCGCGGTGGCCGACCGTACGGCGACCTCCGCGCACGCGCGGGCCACGGCGGCCGAGATCAGGCGGGCGCTGCTGGACAACCGCTCCCGCAAGCAGCACCCGAAGCCCCCGCAGAGGCCGCAGCGCTGATCGTTGCGGGGGCGTGAAGCGGTCATGGCCTCCCCGTTTCAATTTCCTCGGGGGCCCGCATTTCCATGGACACCTCAAGGGGCTCGCCCTAGCGTCGGGCGACGGCGCGACCCCCGTCCGTAACCGAGGAGTCCCATGTCCCCGCTGTCCCTGCTCTCCCGCAGAGTGCACGCGCGCACCCCGACGCTGCTGCTCGCCCTCTGTGCCCTCACCCTCCTGGCGCCGGTCTCCCCGGCCGCGGCGGACGACATCCCCAAGGCGCCCGGCCACCGTCTGGTCAGCGGCTACGAAGGGGCGCCGGCCACGGCCGTGCCCGTCCCAGGGCAGGCGCCGCCGCAACACCCCTTCCTCGCCCCCAACGGGCGCAGCGGTATGCACGCGGACGCGGCGGGCAGCGGAACCCACCCGTTCCCGGGGCCGCTCGGCCGCGCCCCCGAGGTCGTCAGCGAACAGATCGCCCCGGTCGGCGGCGAGTGCGCCACCGCCACCTTCGACTCGGCGGGCCGGCTGGTGACCGTCTGCGGTACGTTCACGGGCTTCCTGCTCAAGCTCCTGGACCCGCGCACCCTGGACACCCTCGCCGAGTACAAGCTCCCGCAGCGCTCGTCGACCGTCGAGGCGATCACCAGCCTCGACTTCTCGAAGATCTTCAAGGACACCTCGGGCGGCGCCTACTTCTACCTCGACAACCAGGACCGGGTCGTCCTCGCCGACTCCCGCCAGCACGTCCTGCGCATCGCGCACGGACAGGACGCGGACGGCACCTGGCGCTTCACCGTCGAGAACGACTGGGACCTCACCGGCCAGGTGCCGCACGACTGCGCGAGCTGGACCAACCTCTTCCCCAGCGGCACCTGCGACCCGGTCACCTCCGTGATGCCCGACTGGGAGGGCCGCATCTGGTGGGTGACCCGCCTCGGACGGGTCGGCACCGTGGACCCGCAGACCTCCGTCATCCGCTCCGTGCGGCTGGCGGGGGAGGAGATCCAGAACTCCTTCTCCGTGGCCCGTGACGGCGTATCGATCGTCTCCGACCACGCCCTGTACAGCTTCACCGCCTCGGCGGACGGTACGCCGGTCGTCCAGTGGCGGCAGACGTACGACCGGGGGACCGGCACCAAGCCCGGCTCCGTGAACCAGGGCTCCGGCACCACACCCGACCTCTTCGGCCAGGGCGACGACTACGTCGCGATCACCGACAACGCCGACGACCGGATGAACGTCCTGGTCTACCGCCGCTCCGCCGCCACCCCGGACGACCGGCGCCTCGTCTGCAAGGTCCCGGTCTTCCGGGCGGGCAGCTCCACCACGGACAACTCCCTGATCAGCTGGGGGAACAGCCTGGTCGTGGAGAACAACTACGGCTACGAGAACCCGAGCACGCTCCTGCTCGGCCGCAGCGTCGTGGGCGGCGTCACCCGGATCGACGTGCGGGCCGACGGCAGCGGCTGCGACACCGTGTGGGAGAGCGACGTCCGCTCGCCCTCCACCGTCCCCAAGCTCTCCACGGCGAACGGCCTGCTGTACTTCTACGAGAAGGAGCCCAACGCCCTCGGGATCGACGCCTGGTACCTGACGGCCGTCGACTTCCGCACCGGTGAACGCCGTTGGCGGAAACTGACGGGCACCGGGCCGTCGTACGACAACAACTGGGCGCCCCTCACCATCGGCCCCGACGGTACGGCGTACGCGGGAGTGTTCAACGGCATCGTGGCGGTACGCGACACGGCGTGACCGCACGCCCCGGCTCGTCGGCAGTCAGCTGCCGACGAGCCGCGAGCGGATCAGGAACCGCACCCCTTCGGGAGCCTCCAACGAGAAGCCGCTGCCGCGCCCCTCGACCACGTCGACGATCAGCCGGGTGTGTGCCCACACCTCGTACTGACTCTTCGACATCCAGAAGTGGACCGGCTCGGCGACGCCGGTGACGTCGAGGGAGGCGAGCAGCACGTCCGAGTTCCCCGTCCGGAACTCACCGGCCGGGTAACACATGGGGGCACTGCCGTCGCAGCAGCCGCCCGACTGATGGAACATCAGCGGGCCGTGGTCCGCCCGCAGTCTGCGCAGCAGAACGGCAGCCGCGGGAGTGAACTCCACGACGGGAGCCGGTGCGTCGCCAGGGGCATGGTTCGTCTCGTGTGTGGTCACCTACGGGCCCTTCTCCGACCGCCAGAAACAGCTGCGCCGCTCCAGTGAACCCGCCCCGACGTTGCAGGAGGGTTGCGCGGCTCAGGAACGGCCGGTCAGGACCACGAGCTTGCCGACCCGGTGTCCCCGTTCCATGTCGGTGTGGGCGCGGCGGATGTCGTCGAGACCGTACGTGTGGACCGGTCCCAGGGCGATGTGGCCGGCGGCGATCTCGTCGAGGAAACGCTGGAGCACCCTGGCGGGCAGGTCGCCGCTCTCACCTCCGTAGGCGGTCAGCCGTACGCCGTTGGGCAGGTAACCGATCGGGTAGAAGTCGCGGACGGTCCACTGGTTGGAGAGCATCCCGGTGAAACAGACCGTCCCGTGGACACGGGTGGCGGCGAGCGTGTCGGGAAGGGTCGGGGTCCCCACCAGTTCGAGGGCGGCGTCCACGCCATCGGGGTGGAGCGCCCGGACGGCTTCGGCGACCTGGCCGTCGTCGACGAGGACATGGTCGACGCCCTGTGCCGTGAGGACCTCGGCGCGCCCGGGATTGCGAGTGGTCGCGAGGACGGTCGCACCGATCTGCTTGGCCAGGGCGGCGGCGGCCAGCCCGACCGAGGAGGTGCCGCCGCGGATCAGGAGGGTCTGGCCCGCGGTCAGATCCAGGCCGGTGGTCAGCGAGCCGTACGCGGTCTGCAGTGTTTCGGGGACCGCACCCAGGACCTCCCAGTCCAGCTCCGAGGAGAAGGGAATGACCTGGCCCACGGGGACGAGCGTGTACGCGGCGTACCCGCCGTCGTAGGTGCGGCCCATGTCGCCCATCATCGTCGCGACCTGCACGCCGGGGGCCAGACCGCTGTCCGCGTCCGCGGGATCGAGCCCGTCGACGACACCGACCGCCTCGATGCCCGGCACGCGCGGGAAGGTGACGCCCTCGGCCATGCCCAGGCGGGTGTGCAGTTCGGAGCGGTTCAGGCCGAACGCCTTGACGGCGATCCGCACCCAGCCCGGCCGGATGACCGGAACGGGGCGGTCGGTGACGACCAGATTCTCCACGGGTCCGGGTCCGCTCAGGACCACTGCCCTCATCGTGTCAGCCATACCGGGGATTCTGGCAGGACCGGGGTACGGAGGCAGAAGACGTGACGGTCTCACTGCCCGGGTGACCCCGGACGGGTCCCCCTGCCCTGCTCCGTGACCGTCCTCGCGAGCTCGACGCACAGCCGCTGGATCTCCTCGTGCGTGCGGTTGCGTTCGGTGATGACCGCGGCGAGGAGCAGGGCGGTGAGGGAGAGGGCGCCGTTGAACGCCTGGAGGGTGACCATGTTGGTCAGGAGATCGTGATGGGCGAAGGGACCGGTCTCCCGGCCTGCCGCGAGGATCGCGAGCAAGGAGACGCCCAGGGCGCACGGTGCCGCCCCCGCCTGTTCGAAGCGGAACGCGGCCCAGATCAGGAAGGGGAACACCAGGAAGAGCAGGGAGGAGCTGCCGCTGCCGGTCGCCAGGAGGGTCACGGTCAGGGTGCACACCACCAGGGCCGCCGCCTCCGCCCATCCGGCGAGACCGACGTCGCGCGGCCAACGGGCCTGCCGGAGCACGAGCAGGCAGGGCGTGACGAGCAGGACGCCCGTGGCATCGCCCGTCCACCAGACCGACCAGGCCGGCCAGAAGCCGTCGGCCGGGAGCGCCCCCGAGACGACCAGAGTGCCGCTGCCGACGGTCGCGCTGATCAGCATGGGACCCAGGGCGCCGAGGAAGACCAGGGCGAGTGCGTCGCGCAGGCGGTCGAGGTCGTTGCGGAACCCGGCACGGCGCAGCAGCAGGTACGAGCAGACGGGGGCCAGGGTGTTGCCTGCGGCGATCGCCAGGACGGACGCGGTCGTGGGGCCGATGGAGATGTTGACGGCGAGCGCGCCGATCGCGATTCCGGGCCAGATCCGCAGGCCGAACAGCAGCAGGGCAGCGACGGCGATCCCGGTCGGCGGCCACAGGGGCGTGACCTGGTCGCGCACCAGCTGCTGAAGCAGCCCGAGGCGCGCGGTCGCGTAGTAGAGCGCGGCGACCGCCAGAATCGCCAGAGCAGTGACCTTGTGCCGTCGGAGCCATGCGCTGTCCACCACAGCAGCATCAGACACCACGCCGCGCCGTCCCGGCGGGTCGGACGCGCCGACACCGGTGCCATGGGCCCTGCCGCGCCTCCGCTAGCCGGTGCCCGGCGGCCCGTCGTATCGGACGACGATCACGGCGGCATCGTCGTCGTGTCCGGTGCGGTCGGCGACCTTGATCACCTGTGAGGCGAGCGCTTCGGGAGGGGCTCCGCAGGCGGAGCCCACCAGCCCGGCCACCTCCGCCAGCCCCTCGTCGATCGGGTACGACGGCCCTTCGACCACGCCGTCGGTCAGCAGGACCAGGTACCCGGGTTCCCGCACCTGCCGGCGCATCACGGGGTACGTCTGATCGGGCAGAATCCCCAGAGGCAGCCCCCCGGCGTCCAGGGAGACTCCGGACTCTCCGGCGTCGGTGCCCCACACCATGGGGACGTGGCCGGCCCGGGCGATACCGAGCTCGCCGGTCTCCGGGACGAAGCTCACCAGGCAGCAGGTGGTGAAGAGATCGCAGCCCAGCGCGATCAGCAGGTCGTTGGTGCAGGTCAGCACTTCGCCCGGGTCGGCCGTGACGCTGGCGAGGGCGCGCAGACTCGCACGGGCCTCACCCATGAAGGCGGCGGACTCCACCCCGTGTCCCTGCACATCGCCTATGGCGATGCCCGCCACGCCGTCCCGCATCGCGAACGCGTCGTAGAAGTCACCGCCGATGGCCAGACCGTCCTGACAGGGGCTGTACCGCGTCGCCAGCCGGATACCCGGGAACCGGGGCAGCGTGGGCGGAAGCATGTGCCGCTGCAGGGCCATACCGAATTCGGCCTGGGCCCGCTGGATCCGGAGGTTCTCCAGGGCTTGATCGACAAGACGCCCAAGGGTGTGAAGGAGCTCCTGGGTGTCGTCCGACGCACGGCGGCGTTGTTTCATGACATTCCCGGGCATTTCGAAATGGCTCTGATCAAACCCTAAGCCCATTGAACGGCTGCTACCCACCCCACCCTCTCGGTGTTCCGGACGGTTCGCTGCGTCCGGCCCGGAGGTGTCCGGTGCGGGCACGGGGGCGATCAGCCCTCGAAACCGTTCTCGGCCAGGATCGCCTCGATACGGGCGCGGTGGGTCGCCTCCCAGGCGTCGAGGGACTCGTCCGCCTCCTTGGCCTCCTTCGCCCGGGCGTCGGCGAGCACCTGCTCCCGACGGGCGCCCGGGGTCACGACGATGCCCTCCTCGTCCGCCACCACGATGTCGCCGGCGCTCACCCGTACGCCGCCGCACCGCACCTCACCGTTGAGCGGCGCCACGCCCGTCTTGGCCCCCGGGACGGGAACGACGCCCCTGGCGAAGACCGGGAAGCCCATCTCGCGTACCTCGGCGAGGTCACGGATCACGCCGTCGACCACGAACGCCGCGATGCCCCGGCGCCTGGCGACCGCGCAGACGTTCCCTCCCGCCACAGCGAAGTCCACGTCACCGGCCTCGACGACGACGACCGAGCCGGGCTCCGCGCGGTAGATGGCGGCGTGCAGCATGAGGTTGCCGCCCGGAGGGCAGCGCACCGTGAAGGCCGGACCGGCGATACGTGGCATCGGCTCCCACAGGGGCCGGATGCCGATGTCCATGACCTGTTCGTGCCCGAGGACGTCCGCGAGGGTGGTGGGGGAGATGCTCAGGAATCCGGTGACGTCGCTCATGGTCTTCTCTCGCTCGGGTGACCTGGCATGGACACGAGGGCACCCTAATCCAGGGTCGGGTGCAGCTCCGGGCGGGCGTCCCACCAGGCGCGGTGGAAGGGGTTGTTGTCCACATTGGCCAAGTAGGCGCGGGCCGCGGCCCGGTAGAGGAGGTCCGCCTGCCCGGCGGAGACCGTCGAGCGGTTCCAGGCGAGACGGATGCGGCCGGTGACCGGTGTGCCGGCGAGGGGGCGCAGGACCGTGCCGTGCGCGTACGGAGCCGTCGGTTGGCTGAGGGAGACCGCCCGCCCCGCGGCGATCAGCCCGTAGTGCATCTTGCGGTCGGTGATCCGGTAGCGCAGGGAGGGGACGAACCCGGCCTTCGCGCACGCCTCGACGAGCGCCTCGGGCCCGCCGTCGTCGTCCTCGACCAAGGACATCCACGACTCCTCCGCGAGGTCCGCGAGCTCGACGCATGCGCGGTCGGCCAGGGGATGCTTCGCCGACATCCGTATGCAGAACGGCTCCTTGGGGATCAACGTCCGGGCCAGGACCCCTTCCGGCAGCGGGACTTCGTGCTCGTTGACCTCTCCGTACACGACGGCGTCGTACTGCCCCGCGCCCAGCATCCGGAGCAGTGAGGTCGCCGAGTGTTCGAGGTCCACGGTGATCTCCTGGCCCGACATCGCCAGATCCGTCTGCTCCAGCAGCCCGTCGACCAGCACCAGCAGAATGCAGCCCAGCCGCAGCGGCGCCCCGGTGACGAACGCGCGTGACTCCGCGCCGAGCGAGTCCATCTCGTTGAGCACCCGGCGCGCCTTGCCCAGCACGAACTGGCCCAGAGCGGTGGGTTCCACGCCGTGCCTGGTACGGACGAACAGTTCGCCGCCCGCGACCCGTTCGATGCGGCGCAGCTGAGCCGAGAGCGCGGGCTGGGACACCCCGAGCCGACGCGCGGCGAGACCCAGACTTCCCGCCTCCGCTATCCGGCAGACGGCTTGCAGATGCCTCAGTTCCAGCTGCATTTCAGCAGCGTACGCAGCGTGCCGTCGCCGCACCATAACCCGCGTCTTATGCCCGGCGGGATGTCCCCACTCGTCATGCTCACGCCCATACTCGGCGGCGACGAACCAGCCTCCCCCACGTCTTGGAGCCTCGATGAAGCGAAGAACGATGACGGCCGGTCTGACACTGGCTGTGATCGCCGGGCTGACGGGTACCTCGGTCGCCCAGCCGGTCGGAGCGTCGGCAGCCACCGCCGAAGCGCGCACCACCCCGCTCTCCCGTGCGGTCGCCGCCGCCGACCGGGCCGTCGACAGCGGTCTCGACACCCTGGTCAACTCCTCGCAGGAACAGTACGAGCGACGCCTCGTCACCCCCTGGGTGAAGGGCCTCTACTCCGTCGCCTACGAGCGCAGCTACCGCGGCCTGCCCGTCGTCGGCGGCGACGCGGTCGTCCTCGCCGACGGCGACGGCGACGTCCGCGCCCTCCAGTCCGCATCCGCCACCCGGATCGACGTGGCGACCGACCCGGCCGTGACGGCGAAGAAGGCCGAAACCGTCTCGCGGTCGAAACTGGCCGAGGTCGACAAGGTCCGCAGCAGCCGGCTCGTCGTGAAACTCGACGGCGCCGAGCAGACCCTCGCCTGGGAGACCGTGCTCTCCGGCCGCACCAAGAAGGCGCCCAGCCGACTCCACGTCTTCGTGGACGCGCGTACCGGCAAGGTCGTCGACACCCACGACGAGGTCTCCGCGGGCAGCGGGACCAGCAAGTGGAACGGTCCGGGACCGCTCACCATCGACACCACCAACTCGGGCGGCAGCTACAGCCTGCGCGACCCGAACCGGGCCGGACTGAGCTGCGCGGACTACAGCACGGGTTCGGTCTTCACGAAGTCCTCGGACTCCTGGGGCACGGGCAACCCCACCAGCAAGGAAACCGGCTGCGTGGACCTCATGTTCGCCGCGCAGAAGCAGTGGGACATGCTCGGCCAGTGGCTCGGCCGCAACGGGGTCAACGGCAGTGGCCGCAGCTTCCCCGCCAAGGTCGGGCTGCCCGAACTCAACGCGTACTGGGACGGCAGTCAGGTCACCATCGGCCGCAACAGCGCCAACGAGTGGATCGCGGGCGCGGACGTGGTGGCCCACGAGTACGGGCACGCCATCGACACCAACACCCCCGGCGGAACCGGCGGCCAGGAATCCGGACTCGGCGAGGGCACCGGAGACATCTTCGGTGCGCTGACCGAGGCGTACATGAACCAGCCGTCCCCGTACGACGTCCCCGACTACACGGTCGGCGAGATGATCAATCTCCAGGGCCGGGGACCGATCCGGAACATGTACAACCCGCCGGCCGTCAACAACGACCCGGCCTGCTACAGCTCCGCGATACCCGGCACCGAGGTGCACGCAGCCGCGGGACCGCTGAACCACTGGTTCTACCTGCTGGCCGAGGGCACCAACCCGGGCGGCGGGAAGCCGAGCAGCACCACCTGCAACCAGACCACGCTGACCGGCGTCGGGATCCAGAACGCCGGCAAGATCTTCTACGGTGGCATGCTGCTCAAGACCAGCAGCATGTCGTACAAGAAGTACCGTACGGCGACGCTCAGTTCGGCGAAGTCGCTCGACCTCGCCACCTGTGGGCTCTTCCTGAAGACGAAGGCCGCCTGGGACGCGATCAGCGTGCCGGCCCAGGCCGGGGACCCCACCTGTACGCCGACCGGCCAGAACAACGACTTCTCGCTGGCGCTGAACCCCTCGTCGGGCACCGTCCAGCAGGGCGGTTCGGTCACCACCACCGTGGCCACCAACACCACCACCGGCACGGCACAGTCGGTGACCCTCACCGCCACCGGCCTGCCGTCCGGGGTGACCGCCTCCTTCAACCCGGCCACGGTGCAGTCGGGCCAGTCCTCGGTTCTGACTCTCTCCGCCACCTCCAACGCGGCGCCCGGCGCCTCCCAGGTCGTCGTCAAGGGTCAGGGCGCCACCCTCTCCCACACCGTCGACTACACGCTCAACGTCGGTGGTACGCAGCCCGGCACCGACCCGCCGGACATCTCCGTCTCCAACGTCCAGTCCCATCTGGCGCAGTTCGGCACGATCGCCTCGCAGAACGGCGGCAACCGCCGTGCGGGCAGCGCGGGGTACACCCAGTCGCTGGCCTATGTGAAGGGGAAGCTGCAGGCCGCCGGATACACCGTCAGCGAGCAGTACTGCTCTACCTGCACCTACCCGTCCAACAACCTGATCGCCGACTGGCCGGGCGGCCCCGCCGACCAGACCGTCATGTTCGGCGCGCACCTCGACGGCGTATCGGCCGGACCGGGCATCAACGACAACGCCTCGGGCTCCGCGACCCTGCTGGAGAACGCCCTCGTCCTCGCCCAGAAGAACCCCACGATGACGAAGCACGTGCGCTTCGCCTGGTGGACGGACGAGGAACAGGGCCTCAACGGCTCGGAGTTCTACGTCAACCAGCTCACCAGCACCCAGCGCACCGCCATCAAGGGCTACTACAACTTCGACATGGTCGGCTCCACCAACGCCGGCTACTTCATCAACAACGTCAACTCCACCACCGCGGCCCCGCTCAAGGCGTACTGGACCTCGCTCAACCTCGCACCCGAGGAGAACGTCGAAGGCCAGGGCCGCAGCGACGACGCGTCCTTCCAGGCGGCCGGCATCCCGACCTCCGGCTACGCGGCCGGCGCCAGCGCCCGTAAGACCTCGGCGCAGGCGACCAAGTGGGGCGGCACCGCGAACGCCGCCTACGACCCCTGCTACCACAGCTCCTGCGACACGACCGGCAACATCAACGCGACCGTCCTGGACCGCAGCGCGGACGGCGTCGCGTACGCCGTCTGGAAGCAGGCGGTCGGCAGCGACACCCCGTCCCAGGACTTCTCCCTCTCCACCAGCCCGGCCTCCGGCAGTGCCCAGCCGGGCGGCAGCGTCACCTCGACCGTGAACACCGCCACGCTGAGCGGCAGCGCCCAGACCGTCGCCCTGTCGGTCTCCGGTGCGCCGAGCGGTGTGACCGCGAGCCTGAGCCCGACCTCCGTACAGTCCGGCAGTTCCTCGACACTCTCCGTCCAGATCGGCACCGGCGTCCCGCAGGGCACCTACACCCTGACGGTCACCGGCACCGGAACGGTCAGCCACAGCACGACCTACACGCTCACCGTCGGCGGGGGCGGCGGAACCTGCACCCCGCGCCAGCTCGTCGTCAACGGCGGATTCGAGAGCGGCACCACCCCGTGGACCACCACCTCGGGCGTCATCACCAACCAGACCGGACAGCCCGCGCACGGCGGCTCCTACAAGGCGTGGCTGAACGGGTGGGGCTCCGCCCGGACGGACAGCGCCTCGCAGTCGCTGACCATCCCGTCGGGCTGCGCCGTCCACCGGCTCTCGTTCTATCTGCACATCGACACCGACGAGACCGAGAACGTCGCCTACGACACCTTCACCGTGTCGGTCGGCGGCCAGACCCTGGCGACGCTGTCCAACCTGAACGCGAACACCGGGTACGCGCTGAAGACCTACGACGTCTCGCAGTTCGCCGGCCAGACCGTCACCCTCAAGTTCAACGGTGTGGAGGACCAGTCGCTCCAGACCTCCTACGTCGTGGACGACGTCGCTCTGGAGGTGAGCTGATCCGCACCTGAGCCCCCGACGGGCGGCGTCCGTCCCGGCCCCACGGCCGGGGCGGACGCCGGCCCGTTTCCACGACGGGGGGCCGACTGTCGTACCCGCCCGCTAGGTTGCCCCCATGAGCGAATTCGTACTTGTGGCGGGCGCGTGGCTGGGATCGTGGGCATGGGACGAGGTGGTGCCCGAATTGCGGGCCGCGGGGCACGGCGTGCACCCGCTGACACTGTCCGGCCTCGCCGAGAAGAAGGACCTGGCGGCCGGGCAGCAGACCCACGTCCAGGACATCGTCGACGAGGTGGAGCGCCTCGGCCTGCGCGACGTCGTCCTGGTCGGGCACAGTTACGCGGGCATTCCGGTCGGCCAGGCCGCTGAGCGGCTGGCGGACCGGCTGACCCGCGTGGTCTTCGTGGACGCCGTCGTCCCGGCCGACGGGGAGTCGTTCGCCTCCGTGTGGTGGGAGGGCAGGGAGAAGCTTGAGACCCCGATCAGGGAGAACGGGGGCTTCTGGGCGCCGCTCGCCGCCGACGACTACGCGGGCCAGGATCTGACCGGCGAGCAGATCGCACGGATCGTGGCCGGATCGATCCCGCATCCGGGTACCACGCTCACCGGGGCGGCCGAGCTCTCGCGCGACCTCGGAGAGCTTCCGGCGACGTACATCAAGTGCCTCCTCGACGGCCCCCAGCCCGGCGAGGACGTCGCCGAGCTGCTGAAGAGCGAGCACTGGCACCTCGTCACGATGGACACCGGGCACTGGCCGATGTTCTCCCGGCCGCACGAGTTGGCGGGGGTTCTGCACCGGGCGGCGACGGGCGGCTGAGCCGGGTCGGCCGAGTCGCGGGGCCGGAGGGCGCGGCTTAACGTCGGTGGGGTGAGCGTTTGCCGTGACCGCCGATCCGAGACGCAGGCCATGCCATGACGAGCTCCCACGCGAAACCCTCCGGATCCGCCGAAGCCCCGGAGCGGAGCCGCGGCAGTGGGATGGCGCTGTTTGTCATCGCCTCCTGCCAGCTGATGGTGGTCCTCGACATCACCATCGTGAACATCGCGCTGCCGCACATCCAGACCTCGCTGGGCTTCTCCACCGAGACCCTGTCGTGGGTCATCAACGCGTACACGCTGACCTTCGGCGGCCTGCTCCTGCTCGGCGGCCGGCTGGGCGACATTCTCGGCCGCCGCAGAGTCTTCATGTTCGGCATCCTGCTGTTCGTCCTCGCCTCCCTGCTCGGAGGTCTCTCGCAGGAATCCTGGCAACTGCTCGCCGCGCGTTCGCTCCAGGGCGTCGGTGGCGCCATCGCCTCGCCCACGGCCCTCGCGCTCATCACCACGACCTTCCGCGAGGGACCCGAGCGGAACCGGGCGTTCGGTGTGTTCGCGGCCGTGTCGGCGGGCGGCAGCGCGATCGGGCTGCTCGCGGGCGGGCTGCTCGTGGAGTGGCTCGACTGGCGCTGGATCTTCTTCGTGAACGTGCCCATCGGGCTGCTGATCGTGTTCGCGACCCCCCGCTACATCCGCGAGTCGGAACGCCACCCGGGACACTTCGACATCCTCGGCGCGCTCACCTCGACCGCGGGCATGGTGCTGCTCGTCTACGGCTTCATCCGCGCCTCCAAGGACGGCTGGCGCGACAGCGTGACCCTTGCGGCCTTCGGCGGCGCCGTCGTGCTGCTCGCCCTGTTCCTGATCATCGAGAACAGGTCGAGACAGCCCATCACACCGCTGTGGATGTTCCGCGACCGCAACCGCGCCGGCTCCTACGGCATGATGCTGAGCCTTGCCGCCGCGATGTTCGGAATGTTCTTCTTCCTGACGCTCTTCGTCCAGAACATTCTGGGCTTCAGCCCCTTGGGGGCCGGTCTCGCCTTCCTGCCGGTGAGCGTGATCATCGCGGTGGGTGCGGGAATCGCCTCGCAACTTCTGCCCCGGTGGGGTCCGAAGCCGTTCATGGTGGTGGGCGCGATCCTGGCGGCGGTCGGACTCGCCTGGCTGACGATGACGGACATCGACAGCACGTATCTGGGGAGCATCCTCGGCCCCATGCTGGTCTTCGGCCTCGGCATGGGCATGCAGTTCGTCTCGCTGACCCTGATGGCCGTGTCGGGTGTCGCGCCGCGCGAGTCCGGGGCGGCCTCCGGCATCCTCAACGCCACGCAGCAGGTGGGCGGCTCGCTGGGCCTGTCCATCCTGGTCACGATCTTCGGCACGGCCAGCCGCAACGAGGCCACCGACCAGGTCACGACGTTCATGGCGGAGGCGACCCCGGCCGAGAGGCTGGAGTTCAGCAGGACGGGTGAGCTGCCGGGAACCTGGGGCGACGAGGTGCTCGCCTCGGGCATTTCGAGCGCGTTCATCGGCGCCGCCGTGCTGGCGGTCGTCGCGGCACTGATCGCCCTGCTCGTCATCCAGGTGCGTCCCGCCGACCTGGAGCGCCTGCGGGGCGGCGGCGGCGTGCCGCTCGGGCCGGGCGAGGACGGGTCCGAGGCCGAGGCCGAGGCGGAGTCCCCGTCCGGCCCGGCGCCGCGCGGTTCGGCACCGCCGGAAGGTCCCTCTCCCGGCCCGTGACCACGTGCTTCCCGGCCGGGAGCGGCGCGCCCGCCCGGGACGTCCTTTTTGCGATACGGGCTGCGGCGCGTGGAGCGGAGCACGTACACTCGGCCCGCACTTGCGCCCACCGGCGGGGAGTGTACGCAACTGATCGACGGAGAAGTTCGACATGAGTTCCGCAGACAGGTCCGAGGCACCGATCTACGCCAGTCTCGTGCAGGAGCACGGAGATGTGCTGGCCGAGGTGCGCCGGGTGGCCGAGCAGGCCCTCCGTGACGCGGAACGCGCCATCGACTTCAGCGACCTCCGTGCGCCGGTCGCCTTCCGGTGATCCTGGCCACACCCGCCTGACCGATCCGTACCCGGCCGGAACGGCCCTCTCTCTGGGGATCCGTTCACCCGTTCGATAGGTTGACCGGTCATGTGGGCAATGAGCGCTGTCGCATACCGCCGGCTGGGCACAGCCGGCTCCGTCGCCGTCGTCACGGGGGGCTGGGCCGCCGGCGCGCTGCCGGCCCGCGACCCCTGGGGCCTCTGGGTGCCGCACGGCTCCGTGCTCACCACATCGGCTGCCGTGCTCGCCTACGTGGGGCTGACCCTCCTGGTCGTCGCCTGGTGGCAGTACGGCAGGGCCGGGGCCCCGGTGCGCGAGACGCTCGTCACGCTCGCCTGGTGGACGGCCCCGATGCTGCTGGCACCGCCGCTGTACAGCGCCGACGTCTACAGCTACATCGCCCAGGGCGCGATGGTCCTCGAAGGCCACGACGTCTACGTCGTCGGGCCCTCGGTCCTCGACCCCGCCGGACTCGGCGGCGACGCCGCCTCGAGCGTCGGAGGCCACTGGACGGACACCCCCGCACCGTACGGCCCGCTCTTCCTCGTCCTCGCCCGTGGCGTGACCTGGCTGACCGGCGGGACGATCGTGCCCGCCGTGCTCGGCATGCGGCTCATCGCCGTGGGCGCCCTCGTGCTGATCGTGTGGGCGCTGCGCCGCCTCGCGCGTGAGCACGGAGCGAGCGAGAGTGCCGCACTCTGGCTGGGAGCGCTCAATCCGCTCCTGCTCATGCATGTGATCGGCGGCCTCCACAACGACGGGCTGATGATCGGCCTGATGCTCGCGGGCGTGGTCCTCGCCCTGCGGGGCCGCTGGATCACGGGCAGCGCGCTCGTCGGGCTCGCCATGATGGTCAAGTCCCCGGCAGCCGTCGCGCTGCTGTTCATCGGCGTACTCGTGACGCGGGCGGCCACCGGGCCGTACGTACGCAGGCTGGCGAAGGGCCTGCTGGCCCCCGGTCTGGTCGCGGCTGCGGTCGCCGTCACGGCCACCCTCCTCGCCGGCACCGGCTTCGGCTGGCTCGGCACGCAGAGCGTCGCGGGCACCATCCACACCGCCCTCTCGGCCACCAGCGACATCGGACTCGGCCTGGGCCACCTGCTGCACCTGGTCGTCGGCACCGACCCGGCCGCGGTCAAGTCCGTCGTCCAGACCCTGGGACTCGCGGCGGCGGTCGCCCTCATCCTCCACCTGGGGTGGCGGGCCCTGCGCGGCAGCGTGGAACCGGTGCACGCCCTCGGTCTCGCCCTGCTCGCCCTCGTCGCCCTCTCGCCGATGGTGCAGCCCTGGTACCTGCTGTGGGGGATGGCGGTCGTGGCCGCCACCGCCTCGCACGGCCGCGCCGCCACGGTGGTGGCCGTGCTGTCGGCAGGGCTCGTGTACGAGACGCAGCCCACCGGGAGCACCCCGCCCTACGGCTTCGTCATGGCGGGCATCGCCTGCGCGATCGGCACGCTGCTCGTCCGCCGCGAGCGGAGAGCGCCGAACGGAGTCCGGCTGCCGGCCCAGCGCAGCGCCGAGCCCGCGGGCGCCGGGGAAGCCCCCGTCCGACGAGTGGGCTCCGGCTCCGTTTGACATGCGGGGGCCGGGTGGGAGGGTTGTCGGTGCGCCGGTTTCCGCTCCCGTGTCCGCCGGCGTGACCGCCGTGACGGCGACGCGAAGGAGGACGGACGATGAAGGGCGACCACTCGTCCCAGGTCTGCCGGCACCTCGACCGGGTGCGGTCCGTGCCCCCCGACAGCCAGGACACCTGCCCCGAGTGCGTCGCGCTGGCGGACACCTGGGTCCACCTGCGGATGTGTCAGATCTGCGGGCACGTCGGGTGCTGCGACTCCTCCAAGAACAAGCACGCCACCGCCCACTTCGCCGCGACCGGCCACCCCCTCATCCGCTCCTTCGAACGGGGTGAGGGCTGGTGGTGGTGCTACGTGGACCAGGTGTCCTTCGAGATCGAGGGCGCGCTCCCGGCCCGGCCGGTCTGAGTCTCCAGGGCGTCGAGCAGCCAGTCGTGTGCGGCACCGGCCGTCGGCTGCGCCGGGCCGGTGAGCTCGGCGACGAGCTGCCAGTACCGGTCGATACGAGGGTCCTGCGCGAGCACGCCGGCGAGCCGGTGGCGGAAGCCGGGCGTGTCACGGGTGCCGTGCGAGCGCGCATAGGCCGCGACGAAGCAGTCGAGCGCCTCGCCCTCCCGCGCCGGCCGCCGGTCCCGCAGTTCGGGCGACGCCAGCGCGAACGCCTCCCTGAGACCTTCGTAGAGCACGGCGGGGCGGTATCCCTTGTCGGTCCGGTGCGCCTCCGGCTGGCAGTGGGCGGCGGCGACGCGGACACCGGAGACGAAGGCGAACAGCCGGGCGAGGGACAGCACCTGCGCCGGGGTCGGATCGGCGGGCGGCTGCGGGATCGCCTGGTCGACGACCGCGGAGACCAGCGGGGTGGGCAGCCTCGGCGGCAGCCAGCGCCGCCAGAAGCGCGCCAGCACGGTGGTGTCGGGCGGGATCGGGAGGGCGCCGATCAGCAGGAGCCGTTCGGCACGTTCCGGCGGGGTGCAGTCCTGGAGCACCTGGAGGGCGGCCTCCCGCCAGCGCAGGGCGGCCAGCCGGGAGCCGAGCTCCCTCAGCTGTCCCGCGATGACGTCCTCCAGCGTGTCCTCCTCGTCGAGGACCCGGCCCACTTCCGGAACCGGCAGGTCGAGGGCGCGCAGGGAGCGGATGAGGCGCAGGCGGTCGGCTGCCCCGGGACCGTACCTGCGGTGGCCGCCGCCGCTGCGGGCGGCCTCGGGCAGCAGCCCCCGGTCCGAGTAGAAGCGGACGGTCTTGACGGAGACACCCGCGTGCTCGGCGAGTTCCCCAATGCTCCACATGCCGTCAGGCGTCAACGCTTGAACCTCCCTCAGGGGGAGTTACTACCGTATCGGCGAGGGCGGGCGGCCCACGCGGCAGGCCCCATGGACCACGGCGTGCGAGGAGACGTACATGACGGCATTCATCCTGGTGTCGGGAACCTTCACCGGTGGGTGGATCTGGAAGGAAGTGGCCGACGGGCTACGGGAGTCGGGGGCCGAGGCGTATCCGGTGACGCTCACCGGTATGGGCGATACCGGCCGTCCGGCGGATGCCGGGACGGACCTGGAGACACACGTCCAGGACCTGGTGCGGCTGATTGACCAGGTGGAATCGCCACAGGTGGTGCTCGTCGGCCACGCCTACGGCCTGTACCCGGTGCTCGGCGCCGCCGGTCTGCGACCCGAGCGCATCGCCCGGATCGTCAACATCGACGGGGGCCTGCCCCAGGACGGCGAACCGGCTCTCGGCCTGGTGCCGGACCAGGCCCTCCGCGACCGGCTGACGGCCGTGCCCGGTCCCGCCGGGGGCGAGGGGGTGATCGCTCCGCCCGCGCCCGGCGAGTGGCAGCGCTGGGGGAGTGTCGAAGGCATCGAGGCGGCGGGACTGGAGAGACTGGCCCGGCTCTCCGCGCCGCAGCCGGTGGGCACGCTGGTGCAGCCGCTCCGGCTCTCCGACGAGGCGGCCGAGCTGCCGATGACCGGAGTCCTGTGCACCGCCAACGGATCGAGCATCCAGATCGTCGAGTCCGTGGTCGGTTTCGGGGACCCGCGCTTCGGGGCGCTCACCCGCCCCGGCGTCACGTTCTTCGAACTCGGCACCGGGCACTGGCCGATGCTCTCGGCCCCGGACGAACTGGCCGCGGTGCTGGTGCGGGCCGCGGCGGGCGAGGGCCACCGGATCGCCGCAGCCGTGCAGGAACAGCCCGTACACCTGCGGCCGTTCCTCATGGACGTACCCGAGCGGCCCCGCGAGCGGTCCGGGCACATCGAGTTCCACCGGCCCGACGACGACACCCCACGCCCGGCCGTGGTGTTCGTCCACGGCGGCCCCTTGCCCGCCGACGCCCGGCCGACGCCGCGGGACTGGCCGACCCTTGTCGGCTACGGGCAGTACGTGGCGAGTCGCGGCGGGGTGGGGGTGACGCTCGACCACCGGCTCCACGACTTCACCGACTACGGGCGGGCCGCCCAGGACGTCGTCGACGCCGTCGAGCTCGTACGCGCCGATCCGCGCGTCGACGGGGAGCGTGTGGCGCTCTGGTACCTCTCCGGCGGGGGCATGCTCGCGGCGGACTGGCTCGCCGCGCCCCCGCCGTGGCTGCGGTGTGTGGCGGCGAGCTACCCGGTGCTCGCCCCGCTGCCCAACTGGAAGCTCGTCGACCCCCGGTACCGGCCTTCGGAGACGGTGCGCGGCGCCGGGCACCTGCCGATCGTGCTGACCCGGGTCGGCCTGGAGCGGCCCGAGATCATGGCGACGGTCGACGAGTTCCTGGCCGCCGCCAAGGAGTGCGGGGCGAACATCGAGGTCGTCGACGTGCCCTCGGCCCACCACGCGTTCGAGGCGATCGACCACACCGAGGAGGCACGCGGGGCGGTGGAGTACGCGGTCCGCACCGTGCTGGGGCACCTGCGGAGCTGAGCCGCCTCCGTACGCCCTACTCGAAGCGCGAGGGGTCGCCCGCCCCCCTGCGTACGATCTCCGGCTCGCCGCCGGAGAAGTCGATGACCGTGGTCGGCTCGGTGCCGCAGTCGCCCGAGTCGACCACCACGTCCACGACGTGGTCGAGCCGTTCCTTGATCTCCCAGCCCTGGGTCAGCGGCTCCTCCTCGTCCGGCAGGAGCAGAGTGCTGGAGAGGATCGGCTCGCCGAGTTCCGAGAGCAGCGCCTGAACGACCGCGTGGTCCGGAATGCGTACGCCGACCGTCTTCTTCTTGGGGTGCAGCAGCTGACGCGGCACCTCCTTCGTGGCCGGGAGGATGAAGGTGTAACTGCCCGGTGTCGCCGCCTTGATGGCCCGGAACACGTCGTTGTCGACCTGCACGAACTGACCCAGCTGGGCGAAGTTCTCGCAGACGAGAGTGAAGTGATGCCGGTCGTCGAGATTGCGGATCGACCGGATCCGGCTGATGCCGTCACGGCTGCCGAGCTGGCATCCCAGTGCGTAACAGGAATCCGTCGGATACGCGACGAGCGCGCCGGACCGGATGCTGTCGGCCACGTTGCTGATGGTGCGCCGCTGAGGATTCTCGGGGTGCACGTCGAAGTACTTCGCCATCCGGCGAGTCTAGGGCCTGTCGTCATGCTTCCGTCTGCCGCGCGGGGTCCGGCACGCGCGTCTGCTGCGTCGTCGTCCCTCGCCAGGGCTCGGCCGCATGCCTGTCAGGTGTCCCGCACCGGAACCAGGCCCGTGCGCGGAGTGCTCCCCGCGCACGGACGGTTCTCAGCCCGGCAGTCCCCAGCGGCTGCCCTTCGCGGCAGCCACCAGCTCGGACACGGTGCCGAGTTTGGCGCGCGTCCTGCCCTGGCCCCGGCCGCGGGCCAGCTCGGCCCGGTCGATGGCGGCCAGTCCCCGGGCGTCGACCAGATGGCGGCTGCGGCTCCGTGCGAGACGGCGGAGCGCCGTCGGTGTCCGGGCGGGTGCGGGCAGGGCCCCGGCGACCGCGTCGGCGAGCAGCGTCCCGACGGTCTCCGCCGCACAGGTGCGGTTGGCTCCGATGCCGCCCGACGGGCCTCGTTTGATCCACCCGACGACGTACGTCCCGGGCTGCCCCGTCACTCGGCCGCCCTCGTGCGGCACGGTGCCGGTCGCCTCGTCGAAGGGCAGTCCGGTCACGGGCACGCCCCGATAGCCGACGGCCCGCAGGAGCATGCCGGCCGGGAGCTCCACGTCGTCGGCCACGCCGGTCACCCGAGCGGCCCGTACGGCTCCGGTGCCGAGCAGTTCGACCGTCGAGGAGTGGTAGCGGAGGACGATCCTGCGTCCGGTGTCCGGCGTACGCGACCAGTCGACGGTCCTGCGGGTGACGTCCCGCAGGAGCGCGGCCTTCTCCTTGGGCGAGGCGCCGTCGATCGTCGCACCGGTCCGCGGATCGTCGTCGTCGACGACGAGTTCCACACCCGGAAGGTGCTTGAGAGCGATCAGTTCGGACGCGGTGTACGCGGCGTCCTCCGGTCCGCGGCGGCCGAGCAGGACCACCTCGCGCACCTTCGAGGCCCGCAGGGCGGCGAGCGCGTGGTCGGCGATGTCGGTGCCGGCCAGCGTTTCGGGGTCCGTCGCGAGAATACGGGCGACGTCGACGGCCACGTTGCCGTTGCCCACCACGACCACCCGCTCGCCGGAGAGGTCCACGGCATCGGCGCCGACCTCGGGATGGGCGTTGTACCAGGCCACGAACGTGGTGGCCGCGATGCTGCCCCGCAGGTCCTCACCCGGCACGCCGAGCCGTCGGTCCGTGGAGGCGCCCACCGCGTAGATGACCGCGTCGTGGTGCGCGGCGAGTTCCTGCGTGGTGATGTCCTTGCCCACCTCGACGCCCAGGAGCATCCGGGCCCGGGGATGGGAGTGGAAGCGGGCGAAGGTGTCGCCGACCTTCTTCGTCGCCGGATGGTCCGGCGCGACGCCGTACCGGATGAGGCCACCGGCCACCGGAAGCCGGTCCACCAGGGTCACTTCGGCGTTGGTGTGCAGCAGCAGGTCCTCGGCGGCGTACATCCCGGCCGGGCCCGTGCCGACGACCGCCACCCGGATCGGCGCGAAGTCGGACGGCACTCCGCGCTCGAAGCCGGGCTCGCCCCAGGCGTGGAAGTTCGGTCCCGTCGGCGCCGCTGGGGGCTCGTCGTCCGCGAAGTAGTCCGCGTTGATGGCGGCGTACTCCTGTTGCGCCGCGGGGAGGCTGTCCACCGGGAAGATCGCGTCGACCGGGCAGGCGTCGGCGCAGGCACCGCAGTCGATGCAGGTCTTCGGGTCGATGTACAGCATCTCCGTGCTGCCGAACTCCCGCTCCTGCGGGGTGGGATGAATGCAGTTGACCGGGCACACGGCGATGCACGTGCCGTCGCTGCAGCAGGTCTGGGTGATGGCGTAGGTCATGGCGTCGGCTCGGCTCCGGTCGGGCGATCGGCTCGGGTCAGATGAGGTTGGCGCGCTTGTAGAAGAACAGCGCCGGCTTGGTGAGGAGGCGGGCCGAGGACAGGAACTCCATGAGGCCCGCGCAGCTGGAACGCATCAGGGACCTGTGGTGCTCGTTCGCCGCCGCCTCGGCGAGGGCGCGCTGCGTGTCGAGGCCGGCGTTCGCGTACACGGCCCGGTTCACCATGCTCGTGACGATGAAGTAGGAGGCGATCGCGATCACCAGCGCGTTGATCTGCCGGCGCAGCGGCCCCGCGTGCCGGAGCCGCTTCCGCGTCTCGTCGCGGGCGAACTTCATGTGCCGGGATTCCTCCACGACATGGATGTTGTTGATCGTGCGGACGAAGGGTGCGACCCGCTCGTCGCGCATCCAGTCGCGCTGCATGACGTCGAGGACTTCCTCGGCGACGAGGATCGCGGCGTACGCGGCCTCGCCGAAGGCAAGTGTCTTGAAGGCCCTGCCCAGTTCGATGACTCCGCGGCGGGGCTTGTACGCGGGGGCCCCGAGCTTCGCGGCGCCGCGGGCGAACATGATGGAGTGTCGGCACTCGTCGGCGATCTCGGTGAGTGCCCACTGGAACTCCGCGTCGGTCGGGTCCTTGGTGTAGATGTCGCGCAGCACCATCTGCTGCAGGATCATCTCGAACCAGATGCCGGTGCTGGCCACCGACGCGGCCTCCTGGCGCGTCAGCTCCTTGCGCTGGGCATCGGTCAGTTCGCCCCAGTAGGCGGTTCCGTAGAGGGTGCTCCACTCCGGGCTGGCACCGTGGAAGTCCTTGTCCAGCGGGGTGTCCCAGTCCACCTCGGTGACCGGGTCGTACGAGAGCTTCGCGGACGAGTCGAGCAGCCGCCGTGCGACGTCCTGCTCCTGGAGCCGGTTCTGTTCCTCCGGCCGAAGTGTGCTGCTTGACATGCTGCGGCTCCTTGAATCGAGAGGTCGACCCGACGCCGGCTGCCCTGTCGTCCCCGCGCGCGTGCCCGCCTGGTGGGATCGATGGCTGCCCGGCGCCACCCTTGCTTGTTAGACGCCACGTCTAGCAAGCTGTTAGGCGGAAGGTACAACAAGAGTGGCGCGTGGGCCTACCCCCGGTAACAAATTGCGTGGGAACTCTCCACGGCGCCGCTGCCACGTCTTCACGGCCGGGCGGGCCCGCGGGCCGGCCGGAATTGTCGGACCCTCGCCGTAGGCTCCTGCCATGAGTGTTTCCCTCTACTACAACGCACACCGCGAACAGCCGCTGACCGAGGCCGAGTCGGCCTCCGTCGAGCGCATCGCGGCCGCCCACCTGGAGTCGTTTCCGTACGACTACGAGGAGTCCCTCTACCTGTACGCACCGGACCCTTCCCGTGCGGACGAGATCCTCGGGGGGTCCACGAAGATGCCCAGTGACCCGGGGCGGCTCCTCCCGGTGATCGCCTGTGTCCTCGACTCCGTGACCGAGCTGCGCCGGGCCGTCGAGGGTGCGCGGTGGCGGGTGCACATGGACGATCTCGACGTCCCCTGGGACGAGAGCGAAGGGTATGTCCTGCCCGGTATGCGCGACGCCGACCTCATGGCCGAGCTCAACGGCCTCTGACGGTCAGGGCCGGCCGGCGCGAGGTCAGTCGCGGTCGCGCGCGGCCGACGACCCGGCCATGTCGGCACCGGACGGTCGCGAGCGGTTGAGGCGGAAGCGGCCCCGGAGCTTGTCCACCAGCGGGTACTTCTCCTTCTGCTCGCGGGACTGCCGGTCCAGTTCCTCCACCAACCGCTGGGACCGCTTCTCCACGTCCAGCTCGTCCAGGATCCGGTCGACCTCCGCCAGCAGCGCACCGTGCAACTGCCATTGGCGCGGATGCTGCTGTACGCCGTCGAGCAGCAGATGCGCCACGGTCTCCCGGGCCGCCCGGCTCCGGGAGAGCTCGTCCACCAGCCGGTCCTCGGCCGCGTCGGCGTTCACGCTGACCTGCGTGGTGATCAGTTCGGCGAAGCTCTCGACCGCACGGGCCACATGGGTGAGGAGGTCCCGCAGCGCCTCGGCGGTCTCCGGCGCGAAGAGCGGCTCCTGCGTGCGGGCCTTGGCGAGATCGGTCAGTGTGCGGCACAGGGTGCGGAGCACCACCGCACAGATCTCCAGGGTGTCGAGACCCGTCCGCAGGACGACCCGGAAGAGCATGCCTTCCTTGACGCGCGGGTTGAGGCGGAGGCTGTCCTCCGCCTGCCGGAGCGAGGCGTCCACCTCGACGATGTCGTGGTCCAGCCGGCGGGCCTCGTGCAGGCGGTCGGCGGCCTCGGCCACGGTGGTGTGGCCGAGCACCTCGTCACTGAGGGACATCATCAAGCGCCGCATGCGGCCCGCGAGATGTTCGATGGCCTCGCTGGCCGGCTGCACCCACACCGGCGGGGCGAACAGGACGTTGAAGAGCAGCCCGACGACGGCCCCGATGAGTGTTTCGAGTACCCGGTCCCACGCCGTCGCCGCCACCCGCGTCACACCCAGGACCAGCATCGCGCTGATCGCCACCTCGGGGACGAACTCACCGGCCCGGACGAACCGGCCGAGGACCAGGGACGCGAGGATGATCAGACCCAGGCTCCACCAGCTCAGGCCCACCAGCGAGCTGAATCCGATGGCGATGACCACGCCGGCCACCACGGCGTTCACCCTGCGCATGCTCGTGGTGAGCGTGGAGTAGAGGGTGACCTGCACGACGAGCAGCGCGGTCAGCGGCGCGGTGAGCGGAGCCGGTTCGCTGCTCAGCATGAGGGCCACGACGTAGGAGATCACGGCGGCGACCGTCGACCGGATCGTCTGTACGACCACCGGCTCGTTGTGCCGCCGGACGAGATTGACGAACGGGTCGGTGACGTCGGGCACTCTGTGAATCCTCCGGGGCCTACGGGCGCAAGGGGCGACGGCGAGCTAGGGTCGTTCGTTTGGATCAGGCCGGATCAGGCCCCGCGAGCCCGGCCGGACACGACCTAGGAATCCGTGGCCGACGCCCCTGGCCTCCCCGTCGCGGCGCCGTCCTCGCGGGCGAGCCGGTGCGGCCACCAGACCTTCGGACCGATGTCCAGGAACAGGGACGTGACGAGGATGGACCGCACGACGAAGGTGTCCAGCAGTACGCCCAGCGCCACCGCGAAGCCGATCTCCGCGAGACCCACGATCGGCAGGGTTCCGAGCGCCGCGAAGGTGCCCGCCAGGACGAGCCCCGCCGAGGTGATCACCGCCCCGGTGGCCGCGAGGCCGGTCACCACTCCGGCCCGCGTCCCCTGGTGGAAGGCTTCCTCGCGGATACGGGTGGAGAGGAAGATGTTGTAGTCGATCCCGAGTGCCACCAGGAACACGAACACGAACAGCGGGAAGTCCGTCGACTCGCCCGCGTAGTCGAAGACGTACCGGAAGAAGAGCGCGCTGATGCCGAGCGCGGCGGCGAAGGACAGCACCACCGTCGCGATCAGCAGCAGGGGAGCCACCACCGCGCGCAGCACCAGTGCGAGGACGCACAGCACCACCAGCAGCACCAGAGGGATGATCAGGATGTTGTCGTGCCGCGTGGCGGTGTCCATGTCCAGCAGGGCCGCCGTGCCACCGCCCACCTGCGCATCCGCGTCCGGCACCGCATGCACGGCGTCCCGGACGCGTTCCACGGTGTCCTTGGCCGCCTCGCTGTCCGCGGGGTCGGTCATCGTCGCCTCGAAGAGCACCTGCCCGTCGTGCACCGGCTTCGTACCGAGAGGTACGCCGATGGATCCGGGCACCACGCCCTGGGTCGACGCGACCGCCCTGCGCACCTGGGCGTTGCGGTCCGCGTTGGCGATGATCACCAGCGGGTTGCCGCTTCCCGCCGGGAAGTAGCGGTCCTGGACCTCCTGGCCGACGATCGAGTCCGGCTTGTCGGTGAAGGAGTCGGCGTTGCTCAGCCCCGCGGCACGCAGTTGCGTCAGCCCCAGGGACAGTGCGGCGAGCACCAGCGCGGTGGCCACCCAGATCGCGCGGGGACGGTGCGCGATCCGCGCCCCCATCCGCGCCCAGACGCCGTGCTCGGTGGGCTCGGCGGAACCGAAGTGGGGGACGGCCGGCCAGAAGACCCAGCGGTCGAAGATGACCAGAAGGGCCGGGAGGAGGGTGATCATGGCGACCAGGGCCACGGCCACGCCGATCGCGGCGACGGGGCCCAGGCCCTTCGTGGAGTTCATCTCGGCGGTCAGCAGGACGAGCATGCCGAGCACCACGGTCCCGCTGCTCGCCAGGATGGCGGGGCCGGCGCGGTGCAGCGCCCGGGCCATGGCCTCGTGACGGTTCTCGTGCCGGCGCAACTCCTCGCGGTAGCGGGCCACCAGGAGCAGGGCGTAGTCGGTGCCCGCGCCGAAGACGAGCACCGTGAGGATGCCGGCGCTCTGACCGTTGACGGTCAGACCGGTGTGCGTCGCGAGCAGATAGATGACGGCCTGCGCGCTGAAGAGCGCGGCGACGGCCGCGAGTACCGGCAGGATGAGCAGGGTCGGGCTGCGGTAGGTGATCAGGAGCATCACGACCACTACGCCGAGCGCGGCGAACAGCAGGGTCGAGTCGATGCCCTCGAAGGCGTCGGCGGAGTCGGCCGTGACACCGCCGGGCCCGGTGATGTGGACGGCGAGGCCGTTGCCGCCGGTGCCCACGACGTCCCGGATGGAGTCGACGGCGGACCCGATGCGCTCCCACCCGTCCTCGTCCATGGTGACGGGAACGAAGACCTGGGCCGCCTGGGGCGGGATGTTCCTGTTGTAGACGGGGCCCCGGGTCTCCCAGCCTCTGACGCCGTCCGCCCGCAGCGTCTTCAGCTGCAGGGTGTCCGCCGCGATCTGTGCGCGGTCCTTCGTGGTGAGCCCGTCCTCACGGGCGTACACGACGATCGCCGTGATGATCTCGGGCCGGAAACCCTTCGAGGTCTCCAGTACCTGGGTGGACTCGGCGCTGCTCGGCAGCCAGGAGGTGGCGTCGTTGTCCTGTGCGCCGGTGAGCTTCTGGGCGAGGGGCGCCGCGACGACGAAGACGATCAGCCACAGGGCCACGACCAGCCACTTGGTGCGTGGGCCGCAGATCAGCCAGGCCACGCCGTTCCGTCGAGGCCGCTGTACGTCCGGCATGCCATTCCCCATCGGTTCGTCATGAGTGGCATGGCTGCCCTCGGGACGGCGGCCGTCGAAGTCGCCCGCGCGCGGCAGTGAAAAGCCCCGGCCGCCCGCGGGCCCGGCCCGTGCGGGAGACAGTAAGTGGCGCTGTGGCGGGCGGGCCCGCGACATGCCGTCCGCGCCGCCCCGGGCCCCGGTTGGGCTATCCGGGGCCGCGGGGATCCGGTTACCGGTCCGTGCTCCTCTCCTCCCGCTCCGCCGCCTCCGCGACGCGCTTGATGGTCGCCAGCCGCCGGTCCCAGTCCGAGGCGAGCGCGGCCATCCACCGCGAGGTCGCGTCCAGCGCCGCGGGCCGTACGGTGTAGCGCATCTCGCGCCCCACCCGGCTGCCGGACACCAGTCCGGCGGCGTCCAGGACGGCGAGGTGCTTGACCACGGCCTGCCGCGAGACGGGGAGACGCGCGGCGAGCGTCGTCGCGGTGGCCTCGCTCAGCGCGGCGAGCTGATCCAGCAGCTGACGTCGCGTCGGGTCGGCCAGGGCGACGAGGACGCTGTCGATCGCTTCCGCGTCCCGTTCGTCCGTCACACGGCCGGCTTCTCGGCGCGCACCCTGAGGGCGTCGAGCACCTGCGGCCAGCCGCCGGTGTTGTCCTTCACGGCCTTGCTCCGCAGCTCGTCGGAGCCTGCCAGGGCCGCGAACCCGCTCTCGACGACGCGAAGCCGCGTCCCGTCGCCCTCCGGGGTCAGGGTGAACTCCACCAGGGTGCTGTTGTCCGCGCTCAGCTCCTTCCCGGGGAACGCGCTGGCCCAGCGGTACGCCAGGTAGGTCTGCGGCTCCACCTTCTCCACGCGTACCGGGAAGGTTCCGTACTCGGGGTTCTTCGCCACCATCGACTCGCCCTCCCTGGCCACGGTTCCGGGCAGGCTCGCCTCGTCGGCCACCCAGAAACCCGGCTGGGCCACCAGGGTCCAGACGCGGTCGAGGGATGCGGCGATGAGGGTTTCGCGTTCGATCCGGTCCTCGCTCATGACGTGACTCCTCCGTGTCGTTCATGCCGTCAATCGGTGCAACTCCAGAGTTGCACGTCGAGGCGTGAGGTGCAACCCGAGGGTTGCACTAGGAGGGTCCGGTACGGCTTCGGCTGCGCCGGCGCGTCACCATGCGGCTCGTCACGGGCCGTCGAAGGAGGTCCGTTCGGTCTCGTCCCACAGCACCGGGAACCGCCGTGCCAGCTCGGCCTCCACCCACTCCAGCCGATGTTCCAGCAGGTCGTGCCGGTCGGCGGGACCGTCCGCGCGCAGCCGGAGCAGGAGGGTGCGCAGCCGTCGCAGGGTCATGGGCGAGTTGACGGCGGCGGCGATGGCGTCGTCGACTCCCGTGTGCAGGAAGCGTTCCCAGCCGGGCAGCTGCACGAGCACCCGCGGGGTGCCCCCACGGTCGCGTACGCGGAGCGGACCCACCGACACCGGCATCGGTGCGGCGAGCAGTTCCTCCAGGCAGTCGAGTCCTTCGACGGCTGTGGCGGAGTCGTTCACCGCCGGGGACAGGGCCCGCAGGACGATGTCCGACAGCAGCCGGAACGCGAAGAGAGGGTCCTGGTCGAAGGTCCGTTCGGCTCCGGTGATCAGTGCGCCCAGCACGGCGGAGGCGTCCGGATCGCCGCCGTGCACATCGGCGACCGCGGCGCCGGACGACACGGTGAGGCCCGGGACCGTCCTCAGCACCACGACCGCGTTCGCGTGCCGGGCGACGTCCAGCAGCTTGTCCATGTCGACCTGCTGCAGCACGGCAAGGGAATGCGGCCAGGTCACCGTCGCCCGCAGCGGTGGCAGGGCCTCGTCGGAACCCGGCTTCCCCAGGGAGTACGCGCTCCCGTCGGCGTACAGGGAGTGGAGGATGGAGCGACCGCGGCCGGTCACGAAGTGGAGGACCGGTCCCAGCTGGATCGACGCGAAGGCCCGCAGCAGCAGCGCCCACAGCAGCACCAGCAGGGCGAGCAGCAGCACACCGGCGACCGCGGGCACCAGGATCGTCACACGGGCGTCGGTGCCGATCGTGAGCGCCGCGGTGAAGCTGAAGACCGACAGGCTGACCGCGAAGGCGAACGTCCGCCACACGACGCGGGATTCGCGGAACATGGTCAGGCGCGGCGTGAACGTGGTGTGCGCCCACTGCACCACCAGGAACAGTACCGAGAAGATCACGGTCGTCACGCTGAGGACGCCGACCCCCAGGCCCAGCAGCATGTCGTTCACCTGCGGGCCCGCGACCTGCGGCCCCGGGGTGACCCTCGGCAGGGCCAGGCCCGCGCCGAGTCCGACGAGAGCGAGCAGCAACTGCAAGTGGTCCGCGCGCAGGCCGCCCCTGCGGCGCAGCGGGGTGGGTCCGGTCGGCACAGTCATCACCGCTCCCTCGGGCACAGGTCTGGGGCGCATCGGGCGGGGCGGTGTGCGGCGGGATCGACTGTGGTGGTCACTGGTCAGCGTCCTTGCTCGGCGTCGAGGGCCTGGTCCAGCGTGACCGCCGCCATGATGAGCGAGAGATGGGTGAACGCCTGTGGGAAGTTGCCCAGTTGCTCCCCGCTCGGCCCGATCTCCTCGGCGAACAGCCCGACGTGGTTGGCGTAGGTGTGCATCTTCTGGAACGTGTAACGGGCCTGGCCCACCCGTCCCGCCCGGGCGAGCGCGTCGACGTACAGGAAGGTGCACAGGCTGAACGTGCCCTCCTCGCCCCGCAGACCGTCCGGCGAAGCCGCCGGGTCGTAGCGGTAGACGAGACTGTCGGACACGAGCCTGCGGTTCATCGCGTCGAGGGTGGAGAGCCAGCCGGGGTCCTTCGGGGCGATGAACTCCACCCTCGGCATGAGCAGCAGGGAGGCGTCCAGGACGTCGCCGTCGTAGTGCTGCACGAAGGCGCGTTCCTTCTCGTTCCAGCCGCGCTCCATCACCTGGTCCATGATGGCGTCCCGGGCCCTGCGCCAGCCGTCCAGGTCGGCGGGCCTGCGGAAGCGTTCGGCCAGCTGCAGCCCCTGGTCGAACGCCACCCAGGCCATCACCCTGCTGTAGGTGAAGTCGCGGCGTCCGCCGCGGGTCTCCCAGATGCCCTCGTCCGGCCGGTCCCAGTTCTCCGCGAACCAGTCCAGCGCCCTCGCCAGCGCCTTCCATCCCCGGTACGTCGACTGCTGGGCGAGCCCACGCCCCTGGGACAGCCCGTAGAGGGCCTCGCCGTAGATGTCCAGCTGGAGCTGGTCGGCCGCGCCGTTGCCGATGCGTACGGGGGAGGAGCCGCGGTATCCCTCGAAGTGGTCGAGCGTCTCCTCCGGCAGATGGGGGTCGCCGTCGACCCGGTACATCGTCTGGAGAGGCTCCTCCTCCTTGCCCTCGCGCTGATGGAGCCGGAGCACCAGCCAGTGGACGAAGGCCGTCGCCTCCTCGACGAACCCGAGGTCCAGCATGGCGCGCACGGACAGCGCGGCGTCGCGCACCCAGGTGTAGCGGTAGTCCCAGTTGCGCTCGCCGCCGATCTGCTCGGGCAGGCCCATGGTGGCCGCCGCGACCAGCGCTCCGGTGGGCGCGTAGGTGAGGAGCTTGAGCGTGATGACCGAGCGGTGCACCAGCTCGGGCCAGCGGCCCCGGTAGCGGGACTGGCGCAGCCACGTCTGCCAGAAGTGGACGGTCTCCTCGACCTGCGCGGTGAGGCCGTCGACCGTGAGGGGTTCGGGTGCCGGACCACCGGAGGCACAGACCGTGAACACGGCGCCGGCGGCCTCACCGGCGCTCAGCGTCACGGCGCCCCGGACGTCCTGGCCGTCCCGCTCCAGCGGAAAGCTCGTCTGCAGATGTGCGTCGATGCCCGGAGCCCGGAACAGGCCGTCCTTCTCACCGAGCTCAAGCGTGTGATCCGCCCGGCCGTAGTCGAAACGAGGTCTGCATTCGAGCGTGAACGCGACGGTCCCCCGCACGGCGCGCACCACGCGCACCAGGGTGTGGCGGTCGGTGGCCGTGGCCTTCTGGTCCGGCGGCATGAAGTCGACCACTTCGCCCACGCCGTCCGGGGACATGAACCGCGTCACCAGCACGGCCGTGTCGGGGTAGTAGAGCTGCTTGCAGCTTCCGTCGGGGTGATCGGGGGACAGCCGCATGTACCCGCCCCGGTCGTGGTCGAGCAGGGCGGCGAAGATGCTGGGCGAATCGAACCTGGGAGCGGCGAACCAGTCGACGACGCCTTGGGACGACACGAGCGCAGCGGTCTGCAGGTCGCCCACCAGGCCGTGTTCGGCGATGGGTGGGTAACGGTCCATGGCTGCTCCGGTGTCTCGGACAGAAGCCCCCTGCACCTACCTTCCGGCACCCCGGCCCGCTCTGCGCGCCGGGGAGGCCCGGGGCGCAGAGCGGGCCGGCCCCGCAGCCGGTACCCGACCGGTCCTCAGTCCGCCCGCGCGGCAACGCGCTTGTCCTTGATGGCGTCGAGGAGCGCCTGGTGGTCGCGCTCGTTCTGGTCGGCGTAACGCTCGGCGAAGGTCGCCAGGGCACGGTCGAACACGTCACCACTGCCGAGATAGGCGGCGATGGCGATACGGTCGCCCGACCTGGCGTGGGCCCGCGCGAGCGTGGCCCCGCACAGTTCGCCGAACATCTGCATGCCGCGGGGCACCATCAGGGACGGTTCGGCGACGAATTTCCAGTCCCGCAACTGGCGTACGTAGAAGTCCCGCTCCCGGTCATCGATCCCCTGCACCCGTTCCCAGCCCAGAAAGATGTCGCTGGCGGCCTGCATCAACCGCTGTCCGGCGACCACCCGTTCGCCCTGCGTGGCGAACCGGCTGCTCCCCACGTGCGGGGCGAGGACGGACTCCGATGCCTCCTTGGCCTGGAGGAACAGCGGATCCCCGCCGTCCCGGCCGAGCAGCAGCACGATCCAGCACCGGGTACCGACGCTGCCGACGCCCACCACCTTGCGTGCGAAGTCCACCGGAGTGAACTGCCGGAGCAGGTACTGGCGGTCGGTCGGGAGACTCGTGCCGTACCGGCGGATGAGACCGCGCACGGTCTCCTCCAGAGCCCGGCGTTCCACGTCGGGCAGCAGATCGGCGAGCGGCGTGATGACGGGGGGCGAGGCCGCGATCCGGCGCTCTCCGTCGATCATGGCGGTGAGCTTCCCGAACGCCTGGAGGCTGTCGTGCGTGCGTGCCTTCGCCAAGGACCGGGCGAGCTTCTTGCGCCCCCGCTTGTGCAGCCGTCCGGACGCCAGCGCCGACAGTTGCGCGGCATCGGACCGGGCGTACCACACGTCGAGCGTGCGCATTCCGGCGAACCTGCGCATCTCCTCCCGGTACGACCTCACGGTGGCGCGGACGATCGTGGCGCGGTGCCGTGAGCTGAAACCGTTCTCCCGGCCGGCGATCACCATGCTGGCAGCCAGCCGTTTGACGTCCCATTCCCAGGGTCCGGGCAGCGTCTCGTCGAAGTCATTGATATCGAAAAGCAGATTCCGCTCCGGAGAGGCCAGCAGACGGAAATTGAGCATGTGGGCATCACCGCACAGCTGGGCGCGCAGACCGGAATCCTGCGTGGTGGCCAGATCTCCCGCCATGACCGCGGCTGCACCCCGGTAGAAGCGGAAAGGTGACTCCGACATGCGCCCGTACCGGATCGGAACGAGGTCCTGTACGCGCGTCGCGGACTGCTTCTCGATGGTGTCCACCGGGTCCGGCCGATGCCGGGAGGCCGTGAATTCCGCGTGGGCGGAACGCGGGGCACGCTTACGCGCAGCCTTGCCCCGGGCTGCCCGCTCCCGGGGCGAACGCTGCACTTCTCGTGTGACCGTCACCGATTTCCGTTTCATTTCGCACCTTCCCCAGCGGCGTGCCGCCCGTGCGGCGTGGATGAGCGGATGCCGTGCCGGCCCTGCTCCGTTCCAGGGAACCGCATATCGGGCACCTTCGCGCTGCCGGTACGTCCCGCAGGGGGATGCGGGCCGAGGTGCATGGCGCGGCGCGCGGTGTTGCAATGGTGAGGTTGGTGTGAGGACCGAACCAGATCAGGAGCCCCGATGAGCACAGCCGAGGATTTCGATATGGGCCCTGTCGACTACTTGGTCGTCGAGTTCCCGGGCAACCGCATGACGGGCGAGGCCTTTCCGCTCCTTCTCGATCTGGTGGAGCGGCGCGTCATCCGGATTCTCGACCTGAGTTTCGTCAGAAAAGAGCGCGACGGTTCGGTGACGGGATTGCAGATCGCCGACCTGGACGGTGACGGGCAACTCGACCTGGCCCTCTTCGAAGGTGCCTCGTCCGGACTGCTCGGTCAGGACGACCTGCAGGAGGTCGCCGCCGTTCTGGCGCCGGAGACGTCCGCCGGGATCATCGTCTACGAGAACACCTGGGCCGCGCCCTTCGCCGCGGCGCTGCGGCGCGCCGGAGCCGAGATGGTGGCCGGCGGGCGGATTCCGGTGCCGGCTCTTCTGGAATCGCTCGAAGCGGCCGAAGCCTGAGTCCGCAGCCGGTTCCGTCAACAATCCAGGCCCGGACGCTGTCGCGACGACCGCTCCGGGCCGATCCACGAGCAAGGGAGAATCAGATGCCCGGTCTACTCCGTGGGGTCGCCCGAACCGCTGTGGTCGCCGGGACGGCGACCGCGGTCTCCAATCGTGTGTCGCGACGTCAGGCCGGCCGCTGGGCCGCGCAGGAGGACACGCACGTCGCCCAGGAGCGTGCCTACGCCGCCCCACCCGCCCCTGCCGCGCCGCCCGCGCCGTCGATGGAGAGCAAGATCGACCAGCTGAAGGAGCTCGGCGAACTCAAGGCGCAGGGTGTGCTCACCGAAGCCGAGTTCGAGACCCAGAAGAGCCGCATCCTCAACTCCTGAGCGAATCCCGAGCACTGCCTGAACGCCTGTTACGGGTTGCGGTCCGTGGGCGCGGCCGGCCGCCGAGGCGCATGTGTGCCGAGGCGGTCGGCCCAGTGCGTTTCCTGGGCCAGTACGGCCCCCATGGTGATACCGATGCAGACGGCCGCGCAGACCACGATCAGCCACGACAGCAGGGTGAAGACAGGGCCCAGCGAACCGTACTCGGACAGCGTCCGATTGAGCGCCGTCGGCATGTAGAAGCGGGCGGTGACGGACAGGACGGTCACCGCCGCAGCGGTGAGCAGGGCACCGGGCAGCAACGGCAGCCAGCGGACACGACCGCCCATGAGCAGGTGCTGGCTCCACCACCACAGAGCCGTCTGGCAGGCCAGCGTGACGGGAACTCCCAGCCACAGCCCGGCACCGAACCCGTCCCGCAGCGGGGCCTGCACCACCAGAACGACCGGCCAGACAGCGATCCAGACGAGCCAACGCCACGGGGCGACCTTCGTTCCCCCTCGGGGGATCTCCCAGGCGCGATGGCACAGGCGCTGGACGGCCCGGCTCACCGCTGTGGCCGAGAGCACCACCATCAGGGACCCGACGAAGCCGGTGACCTCGCGCAGGGACTCGCTGTCCGATCGGTAGAGCTGTTCCAGCTGTGTGTTCGAGGCCCCGGTGAGCCCGAAGACCGCGCGCAGGGAGCTGACCAGCTGGTCCTGTACCCCCTGCGGCGCGAAGGAGGCGAAGACGAACAGCAGCGGCACCGCGGTCAGGAAGCACTGCGCGGCCAATCGGGTGGCGGCGTCGAGGATGTTGACGGAGAGCATCCGGGCCGTCAGATGCGTGATGATCGGGAAGCGCGCTTCTCCGGAACTCCGGAGCCGTTGCGCGGTGAGCCGGGCGTCGTCGGACCTCGCCCGCCACCACGAGCGCCGCAGGAGATCGCGGAGGACCGCGGCTGCGCCACGTCCCGCAGGGCCGCCTTGCGAGCCCACGTCGGCGTCCATCCCGTGGCCCACGGGCTCTTCAGCGGTCATCGGGGGAGCGGCAGGACGCTCGTGACCAGCGGCGTGGCGGCCACGGGCGACGAGGTCCGTCCAGCGGTCGGCGTCATGCTGCTCCTTTCCCTCCGTACAGCCTGCGGTACCGCCTCCGTCCCGGCACGTCGGGGCGGGAGGCCGGGTGACCGTACGCAGGGGCGGAGCGCGAGCGGCTCAGGGGGCCGGGGGTTGGGCTGTTGGCGGGAACGGCCGCGGCTGTGGTCCGTCCGTCGGCGCGCCTCGTCGTCCCGTCCCCTCGGCTGCGGCATCCTCTGTGGCTGATCTGGGCCGATGCGAACCCAACGCACCTCGGCGGATGGAGGACACGGGTGTGACGGTCTCTTTCGGAACAGCGTTTCAGTACACCGGCAGTTCGGTTCTGGTCAGTGCCGCGGGCGACCTGGACGCCGCCGCCGAGCCACTTCTCGCCGGCACCCTCGCCAGCGTGCCGTCAGCGGCCACGGTGGTCATCCTTGACATGCACGGGGTGACCTTCATGGACTCGGCCGGTCTGCTGCTCTTCCTCGATCTGCACCGGCGGGCGGAGTGCCGGGGCCTCCGGGTCCTCGTGGTCGGCTGGCAGGCCCAGCCGCAGCAGGTGATGGAGGCCGTCGCCGTTCTGCCGGGCGGTCACGGCTATCCCCCGGAACGTGCCGCACTCATGGGGTTCCGGCGCATGGTCGAGGAGCGGGCCGAACGGCAGCGGCACCTCGCCCTGCGGGCCACGGCGCCACCCGACGGCCTCGTACCGCCCCTGCGGCAGGGCAAGACCTGACCCCGTACGCCGCCGGAGCCGGAGTACGGCAGTCGCCTGGAGCGGTCCCGCGCGGTCCGGGTCAGTGCGGGCGTCCGCTCAGCGTGTCGCGGAGCCGGTCGACCATGCCGACGCCCGGCGCCACGATCTTGATCGCGGGCGGCGAGGTGGGCAGCGAAGGATGCGGACGGGTCGGCGCCGTCTCCATGGTGTGGCGCACGTGCTGCCCCATCAGTTGCAGCTCCTGCGCCGAGCAGGTGTGGGACAGCTCGGGGAACAGCCGCAGCTCCTCGTCGCGGATGTGGGCCAGGACCTCGGCCTTCAGATCGGAAAGCCGCTCCGTGAAGCGCGGATCCTCGGACTCCAGGTCTTCCATCTCCTTGAGGATCATCTCGATCCGGGTCTGGGCGGCGATCTCCTGGGCGGCGAGCTCACGCCCGTTCCTGAGGCGTTCACGTACCACTGGATAGAGATGCGTCTCCTCGGCAACAGCCGTCCGTACCAGCAGCGCTGTCAGCTCGTCCGCCAGCACGCGGCACTGCAGGTCCTGCACGGGCCGGGCTTCGAGGCGGGCGAAGAGCCTTTCGGTCTCACGGTGATCGGCCTGAATCTCCCCGATCACGGTGCTGCCGTGAATCATGGAACTCTCCTTCGGGGTCGGCGGACTGAAGGGAGGGGGAGGGCGAGGGCGTTCAGGCACACCGCCTCACTGCTCGGCGGGCAGTTCCAGGGGCCCGGGGCGTCCGAAGAGCAGATCGTAGCCAGGGGGCAGCTGAAGCAGCAGACGACGGGTGAGATCCTCGCCCGCGGCATCGGCCGCGACGCTCAGCACCGCCCCGACGTCCCACATGGCCGTCTGCTCGTTCGCTCCGTCGATCCACGCCGACGTGGCCCGGACGAATCTTTCCGGTGAGAGCGGTTCGGCTGCCTGCAGGGGGTTGAGCAGGATGAGGGCGAAGGTGTCGGGCAGCCTCGCCGCCAGTTCGGAACGTTCTTCGCCGACCAGATGTGCCCCCAGCAGGGCGAGTACGGTGCGCGCCGCCCGTTCCGCCTCGTACGACGAGGGGTAGCTGCCGCGCTCCCGGACGGCGTCCAGGAACGCCGACCAGCTGATGTGCGTCACTTATGACCTCCCTCGGTGCAGGGAAGGAGGCGGAGGGCGAGCCATGGGAGGGGAACTCATGTCCCGCCCCCCGCCGCTGCGAGGCCGGTACCTGCCTCGATGCTCTCCATGCCAAGGGTAGCGACCGGGACGATCGACCGGGAGGCCGTCCGGGAGCCACCTGGCGAGAACGCAGCCGAACCGGTCGCTGTGGGGGCCGGCGCGCGTCCGTATCGGGAGACACCTCCCATGAGGGCAGTGCGCCATGCGCTGCACCGGCATGCGCGTCACCTCCCCTCCCTTCTAACATGTCGTCGAAGTGATGACAAACGGGGATGTCGCCTTGATGACGACACTCGGGAAGGACGGTCCGGAGTATGGGGGATCCAGCACGGACCGAGCCCACGGGCGGGGCCGCCTCCACGGCACTGGCGGCCATGACCGCCCTGAGCGTCATGGAGGCGGCCGTGGCCGCCGGCTGCCCCGCGTTCCCGGACCGGGGCACGGCCGAGGGCCGGCGATCGGGAGAGGATCGCCGGCCCAGGGTGTCCGTGAATGCACTGCCGCGTGCTCGATCCGCGAATCCTGCGGATCGTTCGTTCCGCCCGCCTAGAAGATGCTCACCCCGTACGCGCTGAGGGCTTCGGTCACCGGCTGGAAGAACGTCGTGCCACCGCTGGTGCAGTTGCCGCTGCCGCCCGAGGTCAGGCCGAGAGCGGTGCTGCCCGAGAACATCGAGCCACCGCTGTCACCCGGCTCGGCGCAGACGTTGGTCTGGATCAAGCCGTACACGATGTCGCCGCTGCCGTAGTTGACGGTCGCGTTGAGGCCCGTGACCGTGCCGCTGCGCAGCCCGGTCGTGCTTCCGCTGCGCTGGACCGACTGGCCCACGTAGGCGTTGCCCGCGGCGGTGATGTCGCGGTAGCTGCCGTTGTAGAGGTAGACACGGCCGTCCGCCGCCGAGGCGCTGGAGTGGCGGATGATGCCGTAGTCGTTGGTCGGGAAGCTGGAACCCGTACGGGTGCCGAGCAGCGTGGTGCTGGCCGAGTTGGTGTACCAGGTGCTGCCGATGTTGGTGCAGTGACCCGCGGTCAGGGCGTAGTACGTGGTGCCGCTGCGGACGTTGAAGCCGAGCGAGCAGCGCCCGCCGCCCGCGTAGATGGCCTGGCCGCCGGCGATGAGCTTGTTGAACGTACCGTCGGTGCGCTTGATCTCCAGCGACGTGGCGCGCTCGCCGGCCGCCTTCTTGATCTTGGCGATCTCGGCGGCCGAGACGGTGGAGTCGGCGGTGAGGACGATCTTCCCGGTTGCCTGGTCGGTGTACCACGCGGTGCCGGCGACATCCGCTCCGCGGACGGCGTCACTGGCGACGGCGAGCTGGGCGGTGGTGGCCCGGCTGTCCTCGGCGGTGGCCGCGGACGAGGCGGGTGCGGCAAGCGCTGCGGCAGCCAGGAGCGCGGTGGCCACGGCGATCAGCCGTGCGCCGTTCGCGACGCCGCCGAGGGGGGACAGACGCTTGAGATTCACTGCATCCTCCGGTGGGAGTGGGGGGCTCCGCTGGGTGGGCGGGCCGTTGCGACGGGACCGGCACGTCCAGGAGGGGGGTACTCCGCCATGGACCTGCCAATCTCGACGTGACGAATCCTGGGGTGCGGGGGAGTGGCGTCGCAAGGATGCCTTTCGGCCGTCTACGCGCGTTCATGTGGAGCGCAGTCCGGCGGGGGAGGCGGCGGCGCGGCCGGTCGGCCGGTCCGGGAGCGGCGGGCGAGCGGAATGCAAACGCTTGCAGAGGTTTGCTGAGGGCGCTTCAGATGGCCGTGGCGAGTCCGCCGGGGACGCTCCGATGGTGCGACGCAGGAGCGGAAGGACTCATACCGTTTCTCCAGTTCAATCGTCGCGTCGCACCGGTGCCGGGCCCCGGCGACGCCGGTCGCCGCCGTCCGGGCGCGGCGTTCCCACTCGTGATCCGAAGGCATAGCTGGCGCACAGATGCGTGACCGGCCCGGCGGCGCCGGGCGGTGCCGCTCCCTCCCCCGGCCGGGGCCGCCGCGCGCATCCGGCTCCCTCCGCCAGGAGCAGCGCCACCGCGCTAATGCCTCAATCGTTCCCGTTCGCCCGGGTCGGCCCGGTGTCCGGTTCCCGTCATCGCCAGGCGTACGGCCCCGACGGAAATCCGCCGCCCGTCCGAAGCCGGGCACCCGGGCACCGGGTCAATATGGTCGCGCCGTGCGTTCCGGACCTGCACAATTCGGTTGTGATGGATGACGACCCGTACCTGTGGCTGGAAGATGTCGAGGGCGAGGCCGCCCTCGACTGGGTGGCCGAGCGGAACGCCGAGACGGAGGCCGCGCTGACCGCCGACGCGGGCTTCGCCTCCCTGAAGGACCGTCTGCGGGAGGTGCTGGACGCTTCGGACCGCATCCCGTACCCGGCCCGCCGCGGAGCGTTCCTCTACAACTTCTGGCGGGACGCCGAGCACGTACGGGGCGTGTGGCGGCGCACGACAGCGGAGCAGTACCGCAAGGACCTTCCCGAGTGGGAGGTCCTTCTCGACATCGACGCGCTCCGTGAAGCGGAGGGCGAGAAGTGGGTGTGGGCCGGTGCGCGGGTGCGCCACCCCGCCTACGACCGGGCGCTGGTGTGCCTGTCGCGCGACGGCGGCGACGCCGTGGTGGTCCGCGAATTCGACCTCGCCACCCGGACGTTCGTCGAGGACGGATTCCAGGTGGCGGAGGCGAAGACGCGGATCGGCTGGATCGACGCCGACACCGTCTTCGTCGGCACGGACTTCGGGCCGGGCTCGCTGACCGACTCCGGCTATCCGCGTACGGTCCGCAGGTGGCGGCGGGGGACGCCGCTGGAGGACGCCGCCCCGGTCTTCGAGGCCGAGGCGGGAGACGTGTCCGCCTGGGGCTGGCACGACAGCACACCCGGTTTCGAGCGGGACTTCGTCGCGCGCTCCATGGACTTCTTCCGCAGCGAGACGTATCTCCTGGCCCCCGACACCACGCTCGTGAAGATCGACGTTCCCGATGACGCCCGCGCGTACGCCCATCGCCAGTACCTGATCGTCACGTTGAAGTCCGACTGGCTCGGGCATCGCGCGGGTTCCCTGCTGGCCTTCGGCTTCGACGCCTTCATGGCGGGCGACCGCACCGCGGACGTCCTGTTCACCCCGGACGAGCGGACGGCCCTGTCAGGGCACTCGTGGACACGTCACCATCTGATCCTGGAGACGATGCAGGACGTCAGCACGCGCATCGAGGTCCTCACGCCCGCCCCCGGCGGCGCGTGGGCGCGCAAGCCGCTCGCGGACGTCCCGGCCCTGTCCGCCGTCACCGTGGTGGACACGGACCCGGACGTCTCCGACGAGTACTTCCTGGACGTGTCCGGGTTCCTGCAGCCCTCCAGCCTCTACCGCGGAGAGATCGACGGCGACACGGAACTGCTCAAGCAGGTCCCGGCACGCTTCGACACGACAGGTCTGACCGTCGGCCAGTTCTTCGCGACCTCCCAGGACGGCACCCGGGTGCCGTACTTCGTGATCGGTCCCGACCGCTCCACCACCGGACCCGGCCCGGCCCTGCTCTACGGCTACGGCGGCTTCGAGGTCTCGCTGACGCCCTACTACGGCGCGGTGAGGGGCCGGGCATGGCTGGAGCGCGGCGGTACCTACGTGATCGCGAACATCCGGGGTGGCGGCGAGTACGGACCCGACTGGCATCAGGCCGCACTGGGAGCGGAACGGCCGCGCGCCTTCGAGGACTTCGCCGCCGTCGCCGAGGACCTCGTCGAACGGGGCATCACGACCCCGGCCATGCTGGGCGCCGAGGGCGGAAGCAACGGCGGGCTGCTCATGGGCGCGATGCTCACCCGCTACCCGCAGCTGTTCGGCGCGATCGTCACCCAGGTACCGCTGCTGGACATGCTCCGCTTCCACAAGCTCCTGGCCGGCGCCTCGTGGATCGCCGAGTACGGCGACCCGGACGACGCGTCCGACCGCGCCCACCTCCGCGCGATCTCGCCGTACCACCACCTCACCGGGGACCGGGTATACCCGCCCGTTCTCCTGATGACCTCCACCCGCGACGACCGCGTCCACCCCGGCCACGCCCGCAAGGCGGCGGCCCGGCTGCGCGAACTCGGCCACCAGGTCCTGCTCCACGAGAACACGGGGGGCGGCCACGCGGGTGCCACGGACAACGAACAGTCCGCCCGCAACAACGCCTTGGTCCATACGTTCCTGTGGCACCACCTGGCCCTGCCGCCGCGCCCGGACTCCGACTGAGCGGTGCCGGGCGGCCTGTGCCGAGGGGCAAGGCCGCCCGGAGCGGTGTCAGTGGCGTGCTCTACGTTGTCCGCATGGTCCAGTTCACCGATTTCGACGTCGAGCGGCTCGATGTCCACTCCCTCGACGAACGCGCGCTCCTGCCGAACCTCAAGCGCCTCGTCGCAGCGGCGGAAGGCGTCGTCGTGGTCCCGGACAGGCCCAGCATCCTTACGGCGCACGGCATAGAGGAGGACTGACATGGAATTCTTCTGCTTCCACCGCGATCGGCCCGGCTCCCTGACACTGCGTGGAGAGCTCCTGGAGGAGCACTGGTCCTACATGGACGGGTACGCGTCGGAGATGATCGCCCGAGGGCCGACTCTCACCCGTGATCGCGAGGACCCCACCGGCAGTGTGCACATCCTCGACCTGCCGGACCCTGCCGTCGCACGGGCCTTCGCCTTCGGCGAGCCCGGCTACCAGGCCGGTGTGTACCGCGACGTCATGCTGCGCCGTTGGCGCAACGTGCTGGGGCGCACCATGTGGGACTTCCCCGGCGGCGAAGGCGAAGGGGACCGGTTCCTGGTGCTCGGCCTCGGTGCCGGGGAGCCCGCCGACCTCGCGGCGCCGCAGGACCAGGACGAGCTGATCGCGTACGGACCGCTGCTGTCCGACGACGGGGCCACCTGGCTGGGTACGGCTGCGCTGGTGCGGGCACCGGACCGGGACGCGGCGCGCGGCGTGCTCACCGCGGACCGGTATGCCGCCATCGAGGTGCACGACTGGCAGTTCGGCGGCCGGGACAGCAAGTGAGGTCCGGTGGCGAGGGGTATGTCCCGGACATAGCCCCCGCCGTCGTCGCGGAGTGCGGTCCTTCGGGGGCGGGACGCGGCTGCTTCTCCGCGGCGTTCCGCCCGCTCCGATGGGCCGAAACCGGGGCGCCTGCGCTGTTCGAATGAAAAGGACGGGCCTTTCGCGCGCTCGGGGCTCGTATGGCCGTCCGGAACGGCGGAAGCCCGCACAGTGGACGGCGTCGGAGAACTGAGGCCCAGCTCCGATGCGCGCGTCGGTGCCGGTACCGGCTACCCAGAGGCAGCGCTCGGCCGAGTCCGGGGAGCGTGGACATGACTGCCCTTCAACTGTCGGTCGTCGTCCCGTGCTTCAACGAGGCCGAAGCGATCGAGACCTTTCACTCCACGTTGCTCGCCGCTCTCGAACCCCTGGGTGACGAGCTGGAGATCTGTTACGTGGACGACGGCAGCACGGACGGGACACGCCTTCTGCTCGGCGGCATCGCTGCCCTGGACCCTCGGGTCCGCTACACCGCCTTCAGCCGGAACTTCGGCAAGGAGGCCGCCATGCTCGCCGGACTCCGTATGTCCCGGGGCGCCGCCGTGGTGCTCATGGACGCGGACCTCCAGCACCCGCCCGAACTGATCCCCCGCATGCTGGAACTGCACCGGCACGGCTACGACCAGGTGATTCCCCGCCGCGACCGGACGGGCGAGGGAGCGCTGCGCAACGCGCTCAGCCACACGTACTACGCACTGGTCCGCCGCTGCATGGACGTGGAGGTCGTCGACGGTTCCGGGGACTTCCGGCTGCTGTCACGACGGGCGGTGGACAGCGTGCTCTCGCTGCCGGAGAGCAATCGCTTCTCGAAGGGGATCTTCTCCTGGATCGGTTTCGATACGGTCAGTTTCCGGTACCGGAACAGGGAGCGGGCGGCCGGACAGTCGAAATGGGGAAGCCGGAGGCTGCTGAACTACGGCATCGACGGATTGCTGTCCTTCAACAACCGCCCCCTGCGCCTCGCCATCTACACCGGCTTCTGGGTCTTCGTCTCGGCGCTCGTCTACGCCCTGTGGACCGTCGTGAACGTCGCGCTGAACGGCGCGGACACACCCGGCTATGCCACCCTCCTCGCGGCCGTCGTGGCGCTCAGCGGAATTCAGCTGGTCACGCTCGGGGTCATCGGTGAATACGTCGGGCGCATTTACCACGAGGCGAAGCACCGCCCCCCGTACGTCGTGCGGGAGACGAACGAGTCGTGTCCCGTGCCGCCCGTCGGGCCCGTGCCCGACGTCCAGGGAGAGCTGAGCGAACTCGCCGCAGGACGGTCGCGCACCCTGCGTCAGTTCGCTTCGTTCGTGCTGATCGGCTGCGTGAACACGGCCGTGTATCTGGCCGTCTACGTCCTGCTGAACCAATGGATCCCGTATCTGATCGCCCACGTCGTGGCCTTCACGGTCAGCGTCATCGGCTCGTTCCTTCTCAACTCCTACATCACCGTGGGGACGAAGCCGACGTGGCGCGGGTTCGTGCGCTATCCGCTGTCGAGCCTCATCAACCTCGTGGCGTCGGGCGCGCTGCTCCATTTCGCGGTCAGTGCTCTGGACATGGACAAGAACCTCGCAGCCCTGGTCGCCGGCGTGCTCGTCACCCCGATCTCCTTCCTGCTGGCCCGCTGGGCGATCACGTCGGGGCGAGGCGCGCGGACGGCGGCCGGCCCGCCGGACGGAACGGACGGGACCCCTTCCTCCGAGCCGCCGATGATCAAGTCCGACAGCCGGTGAACGACGGCCTCGAACACCCCTCCCCGTACGACACCTTTCAGTGAACTCCGATCCCCTCCGATCCCCTCCGATCCCTCCGGCGACGAAAGGCACGTCCGCACATGGTTGGCAGCGTCCACGGAACCGCCGTTCCGGAACCGCCCGACGAGAAGGGCCGGTCCGGGGAGAGGGGCGTGCGGCCGAACGAACCGCACCGTTCACCGGGGAAGCGGACATGGCCGGACTTCTGGATTCCCGCCCTCGCGGTCCCGCCCCTCGCGCTGCTCGCCGCCGCGTCCTGGTTCGGGCGCCGGGTCCGCCCCAGCGCCGACGACTGGTGCTTCCTGCCCGTCGTACGGGACGAGGGCATCGCCGGGATCGTCGGTACCTTCTACCTCGACGACAACGGGCGGATCGCGAACGGGCTGCTGGTCGGTGCCTACGCGAAGTTCGGGGTCGCGGGACACCAGTGGTTCGCCCTGGTCAGCGGCGTACTGATGCTCGGCATCCTGGCGGCGGTGACGGTCGCGGCCCTGCGCAGAGCGGGGCTCACGGCGCCCCGCGGCACCGCACTGCTGATCGCCTCCATGGTCACCGCGCTCTTCCTGTTCGTCACGACCAATACGTACAAGACCTTCTACTGGCCCGCTGCCGCGGTCTCGCACACCCTGCCACCCGTACTCGCCTGCGCCGCGGTGATTCCACTCCTGCGGGCGCGGTCACGGCGGGGGAGGACCGTCGCCCTGGCCGTCGCCTTCCTCATGGGCCTCGTCATCGGCACCTTGTCGGAGGAGACCACGGTCGTCGTGGTGGTCGTACTCGTCGCCGTCATGCTCGTCGGCTTCCGGGTCTTCCCGGCCCACGCCCGGACCTACGGATGGGCGTGGTGCGCGGCGGGCATCGCAGGGACCGGGACCGGCGCCCTGATCCTGCTTGCGTCGCCGGGCTCCCGGGCCCGGCGCGAACGGTACGGCGCGCAGAACTCGGCGCTGCTGGACCCCGATTCACTCATCGGTTCACTGCGCGGTTTCGGGGAGATCGTCGTCACGGTCGCCACCACCTGGCAGTACCTCGGGGCGGTCGCCGTCGGGCTTCTGCTGGGCCTCCTGGCGGAGCGCGCCGACGGGCGCCCGACGCGCCCGCCCGCGCATCGGCCTCTGCTCGTCGCCACGGGCGCGCTCGCGGTTCTCGTCTCCGGTTATCTCTGCACGGTCATTACCTACCCCGCCTTCGGCGAGCGTGTGGCCACGACCAACAGGCTCTGGAACGACTACCTGTTGCTGTACATCGTGCTGCTCGTCGGTGCGGGTCTGCTCCTCGGGCAGGCCGTACGGGCGACCGGCCGGAGCACCGCCCCGGTCAAGGCCGTCTGCGCCGCTCTGTGCGTGCTGGTGTGCGTGGGGCCCGCCATCGCCCTCGTCCGTCTCGACACCAACATGGAGGCTCGGGCGGAGCGGTGGGACCGCCAGGACCGATGGCTGCGGGAGCGGGCGGCGGCAGGTGCCGAGGTGCTCCCCTACAAGCCGGTGACGGTGAGCGGCATGCTGGAGCCGTTCAGCAGGCAGGGGCGCAACCCCTGGCCGGCCGGGTGCGTCGCCGACTACTACCACCTCGATCACGTCACGTACTCGACCGTGCTCCCCTGATCCATGGCCGGACCGTGCGGCTGTTCCGGTGCGGCGCGGAACCGTTCGGACGGGCTCGGAGGGTGATCCAACAGCCCGCCACAAATGACGTGCGGGCTGTTCGGCGGACCTTGTAGTGTCGCGCTGCGGGGCGGCTCCGAAGCGTGCTTCCTTCTCAACTCTTCCAATGAATCAGCGCGTTCACTTTCCGCCCCGCACCTCTTCGCAACCCGACGCGGTGGCGCGGTAGTTGCGCGCCCTCCTCGCGCCGTTCCGGGCGAGGAGGGGCCGACGATGCCACCACACACGCGCCCCGCGCAGCCGCCGGCCGAGCCGGTCGGCACCTTGCTGTCTGCCGGCCGACGCCGGGCAGGAGAGGAACGGCCATGACGACCACGACCACCCCGACGACCACATCCGGCCGCCGCAGCGTTGCCGCGGCACTCCTGGCACGTCGTGGAGCCGTCTACCTTCCCTCCCGGTCCGGTCGGCCCACGGTGGACACCCTTGCCGGCCTGGCACTTCTCGATGCCGACCTGCTGGACCGCGGCTACCTCCTGTCGGCCGCGCTGCGCCACGCCCTGGCCGCCCTCGATGCGAAGACGCTCGCCGCCGAGGGCCGGGCCGTGCTCGCGGACATCGACCGTGCGCTGGGGGCGGACCGGCCCCACGTCCCGCTGTTCCGCACCTTCCCGGAGAGCACCCCGGAGGACACCTTCGTCTTCTACGTCGACCGCGTCCTGACCCTCCTCTTCCAGGCGCCTGAGCAGCCGTGCGTGCTGTGCGGAACCGACAGCACCGTGCACGCCGTCTCCCCGTGCGCCCACCTCGTATGCCGGAGCTGCTTCGACGGATCCGACCTTTCGGCCTGCCCCGTCTGCCACCGCCGGATCGACGCCGACGACCCGTTCCTCCGCCCCGGGCGGCCCCGCCAGGCCGCCCGGAGCGACCGCGCACTGCCGGACCGGCTCCGTGTCCTCGGCCACGGCGGTGATCCCAATGCCCGTACCACGGACGCCGGGCACGAGCTGGCCGTCCTGCTCGCCCGTCCTACGGCCCTGAGCCCGCAGGACACGGACGATCTCGCTCTGTTCCTGGACACCCGGACCCGCAGGGACCTCTCCTGGATCCCCAGGACGATCCCGGGCCGGGAGACGAAGGCCCGTACGCTCGCCTGGCTCCTTGCCGACCCATCCGCCCACCACGTGACGATCCCGGCCGCCACGGCCCTGACGGACACCGCGACCGACGTCCTGCGTCTGCTGGTCGTCCGGTCCGGTGGCGACGCAGGATTGGTCACCGTCCCGCGCTTCACCGCCGTACCGCGCCCCCTTCGCCGCGCGCTGCTCTCGATCCTCGACGGCCTGGACGTCTCGCTCGTCGCCGAGGACATGCGACGGCACACCACGGCGTGGAAGCACGCCGCGGAGCGCCTGCACCCCTTCGAGCACGCGAGCCGCTACCCGAACGCCGCGCTCGCCTTCGCCGCGCTCCGCGACTTCCGCCTCACCGGAGACTCCCTTTCCGTACGGCTGCGCAGGGCGGCGGACGACGTTCCGGCGGCGACGACGGCCGACGCGAAGGTCTCCGTCACCCCGTGGGCGTCCGGCGTCGAGTCCGCACTGGCCCGAGCCGACATCCCGCGCGCGCTCACGCTGCTCGCACAGCGTCCGGGCGAACTCCTGCGGCGACTGGACCACTTGCTGCGTACGGCCGACGCGGCGGACGTCGACCTGGTGCTGATCGCGCTCGAACGGGTCGCCCACCGGGTGGCCCCGGCCGTCCTGCTCTCCGCGCTCGGCGCGATCCGCACCCGCGCACGCGAGGGGTCGGAGCGCGTGTTCTTCCCGAAGGGCGGAAGCGCGAAGGCGCACATCGTCGACGACGAACGCGTCCCGCTGCCCGCCACCGTCGTCGAGCGTGCCGGAGCCGTCCTCACCGGGGAGATCCTGCGACGGGCCGGCCGGCTGGACCGGGTGGGTGTCGCCGTGATCGACGCGGCACTCGACGGTGTGGTCGCACCGTTCGGCGAGCGCACCGCGTCGCGCGCCCTGCTCACCCTGCCGCGAGGCAGTGAACTGGCTGTTCCCGACGGGCGGACGCTCCGCCTCTTCCTGCACTGGATGGAGAGCGAGACCTCCGGCACGACCGACCTGGACCTCTCCGTCGCGATGTTCGACAGTACGTGGCGGCACGTCGGCACCTGCGACTACACCAGCCTGCGTTTCGCACGCTCCGCAGCCGTGCACTCGGGTGACCTGACCAGCGCACCCGCGCCCGGGGGAGCGAGCGAGTTCGTCGACCTGGACATGACCGCGCTGGCCGCCGCGGGCGTGCGCCACCTCGTGACCCTCGTCTACGCCTTCAACAACGTCGCCTTCGGTGACCTCGACGAGGCGTTCGCCGGACTCATGGTCCGTGACGCGCCCGGATCCACCGGACCCGCCTTCGACCCCCGGCAGGTCGAGCAGCGCTTCGACCTCACCGGCCAGGTGAGGGCGAGCATTCCGATGGTCGTCGACGTCGCCGCCCGGACCCTGCGGTGGCTCGACATCGCCCAGGGAGTCACCGGAACCCATCACGCGGTCCACCGCTACGCCGATGACCTCGCCACCCTCGGTCAGGGCCTGACCAACCTCTTCACGTCCGGCGCGCGCGTCGGCCTCGGCGAGCTCGCCACCTGGCAGGCCGCGGCGCGGGCCGACGCCGTGATCGTGCGCCACACCGACGGCTCGCGGAGCACGTACCGACGCCACGCGGGGGAGACCACCGCGACCTTCGCCGGCCGTATCGGCACCCCGGCGACCGACGACGAGCCGGGCCTGGACGTCACGCAGGCGACGCTCGCCTTCCTGCTGCGGGGAGACATCTCCCTGCCGGAGAAGAGCGAGGTCTTCGCCCTGTACCCGGCCGGCCTCGTCGCGGCCGACGTACGTCTCGTCGCGGCATCGGACCTGGCGACGTCGCTCGCCTGAGCACGGGCGAACCGGTCCGGTCGGCTCCCGTCCGGACCGGCTCGGACACGTCGTCAGGGCAGTCCGGCTCGACGGCTTTCCGCTCGGCGCCGCTCCGAACCGGGCACGGCGCGCCCGCCGGCCCGGGGGCCCGTGACCTCGCGACTCTCCTGGAACGGATCATCGCGCGACACTCGCACCGGTAGCCCGGGTCCCGCCGGAATATCTCAGGGGCGATTGTCGGAGGTCCCCCTTACTCTGTGTCTCAGTTCGCGATCTATGAGGGGGGGTACCTCGAGGTCGCCTGTTCAGCGACGACTGCTCACGAGGTGATGCACCATGACTTCCGCCATCCAGGGCGAAGAGACGGCACCTGACGTCAACAGCTTCCAGGTCGACCTGCGGGGGCTGGTCGACCTGCTGTCCCACCATCTCTACTCCAGTCCCCGGGTGTACGTCCGCGAGCTGCTGCAGAACGCCGTGGACGCGGTCACCGCCCGTCAGGCCCTCGACCCGGCCGCGCACATCCACATCCGGCTCCACGCGGCCGGTGGCACGGTGTCCATCGAGGACAGCGGCATCGGTCTGACCTCCGACGAGGTCCACACCCTGCTCGCCACGATCGGCCGCAGTTCCAAGCGCGGTGGTGAGCACGGCCTGGAATCGGCCCGGCGCGAGTTCCTCGGCCAGTTCGGCATCGGCCTGCTCGCCTGCTTCGTGGTCGCGCGACGGATCAGAGTGGTCACGCGTTCCGCGCGCACCCCTGGTGCCTCCCCGGTGGAGTGGCTCGCCTCCGACGACGGTTCGTACACCGTCCGGGTACTGCCCGACGAAGCCCGCACCGAGCCCGGCACCACCGTGTACCTGGAGGCGCGCCCCGGTTCCGGGGAGTGGATGGAGCCCGCCCGCGTCGAGGAACTCGCCCGCGACTTCGGCTCCCTGCTCCCGTACGACATCACCTTCGCCGACGCGGACGGCAACGAGCGCCCGGTCACCGACCGCCCCGCCGTCTGGGACCGCACCTACCCGACCCCAGCCTCCCGCCGCGTGGCGCTCGCCGGGCACTGCACCCGTGTCTTCGGGTTCACCCCGCTCGACACGATCGACCTCGACCTGCCGGTCGCCGGAGTGCGAGGAGTGGCGTATGTACTCCCCGAGCCGACCAGCCCCGCGCACACGGCCGGGCACCGCACCTACCTCAAGGGCATGCTGCTCACCGATCACGCGAGCAACCTGCTGCCCGACTGGGCCTTCTTCGTACGTGCCGTGGTGGACACGGACTCGCTGCGCCCCACCGCCTCCCGCGAGAACCTCTACGACGACGAGACGCTCGCCGCCGTGCGCGACGCACTCGGTGTCCGGATCCGGCAGTGGCTGACCGAGCTGGCGGCAGGTGACCCGCAGCGGCTCGCGGGCTTCCTGCGGGTCCACCACCTCGGCGTGAAGTCCCTGGCACGCCACGACAAGGAGCTCTTCGAGCTCATGCTGCCCTGGCTGCCCTTCGAGACCAGCGACGGGAGCGTCGGCCTGGAGGAGTTCGCCGCCGCGCACGACGAGATCCACTTCACCCGGACCGTGGAGGAGTTCCGGCAGATCGCCCCGATCGCCGCCGCCCACGGCCTCGGCGTCGTCAACGCCGGGTACACCTACGATGCCGAGCTGCTCGCGCTGCTGCCCGCCATCCGGCCCGGCGTGAAGGTCACCGAACTCGACGCCGGAGCCGTCACCGACCGGCTGGACCCGGTCTCCACGACCGCCGAGCTGGCCCTCGCGTCCTTCCTCGCCACGGCCCGGACCCGCCTGGACCCGCACGCGTGCGATGTGGCGCTGCGCGCGTTCCAGCCGGTGAGCGTGCCCGCGCTGTTCCTGGACGACCGCCAGGCCCGGCACGAGCGGGACCGCGCCACCGCCCAGGAGAACGCCGACTCCCTGTGGAACGACATCCTCGGCTCCCTGCGCGGCTCCGCGCCCCGGGCACGGCTGGTCCTGAACCACAACAACCCGCTGATCCGCCGGATCGCCGGCCTGCCCGACGAGGACCTCACCGGAACCGCCGTCGAGTCGCTGTACGGCCAGGCCCTCCTGATGTCGCAACGGCCCCTGCGCCCGGCCGACTCCACCCTGCTCAACCGTGCCTTCCTCGGGCTTCTGGAATGGGCGACCCACTCGAACCCCCAGGAGAACCAGAAGTGACCACCATGACCCCCGACGAGATCCGTCGCGAGATGTTCGAGAACGCGCAGGCGCCCTACGGGACGGCCCGGAACGCCCACGCGGAGGCACTCGGCGCGGCTGCCGAGGCCACCGGAGATCCGGAGCTGTTCCGCCGTTCGCTCGTCGTCATGATCGAGGCGTACGAATACAGCGCCGAGCGCACCAAGATGGTCGTACCCTTCGCCCGGCTGCTCCAGGAGTACGACCGCGACCCGGGCGCCTTCTCCTCCTCCGAAGTCCACAACCTGTTCTGGCGCTTCAAGTGGGTGTCCGGGAGAATCGTCGAGTCCCCGGAGATCCCGCTCACCGCCGTGGACGGCTGGCTGAAGGACATGGAACGCCGCTACCGACTGGCCGGCTACAGCGAACGTGCCGTGCGGCAGTCCGAGTTCTACCTGGCCGACGCGATCGGTGACCAGGCCCGGATGGAGCGCGCCATCAACGGCTGGGCGGCGGCCGAGCGGGACCGCATGAGCGACTGCCATGCCTGCGAGGTCAACACCCAGGGCTGGTACTGGGCACGCAAGGGCGACGACGCGAAGGCGGTCGACGTCTGGGACCAGGTGCTCACCGGCGGCCTCCGCTGCATGGAGGAGCCCCACCGGGTGCTCGCCCGGGCCCTGCTCCCGCTCGCCCGCCTGGGCCGCACCGACGAGGCCCGTACGTACCACTTGCGCGGATACCGCATGGTGCGCGGCAAGGAGAGTCTGCTCCGTTCGGTCGGCGAACACATCGAGTTCTGCGCCCTCACCGGGAACGAGTCGCGCGGCCTGGAGATCCTCGCCGAACACGCAGGGCACCTCGGCGCGCTCGCGGATGTCGAATCGCAGATGGAGTTCACCGGGGGAGTCCTCGTCCTGCTGCGCCGGCTCATGGAGCTCGGACACGAGGACGGCGCCACCGTCTCCTACCGGGGCACGAACCGTACCGTGAAGGAACTGCACGAGCTGCTCTACGCCGAAGCCACGGACATCGCCGCCCTCTTCGACGCGCGCAACGGAACGTCGCTCGTCTCCCAGCGCCTGGTCGACCGGATCGGACAGCAGCCCCTGGTCGGGTCGCTCGCTCTGGGCGTGCGCAGCGCGCAGCTGCCGTCCGTAGCCGCCTCTTCCCGGGCCGCAGCGCCTCACACCGCGGCGCGCGGGACCGAAGACGGCGGTGCGGACGAGGACTTCAGCACCCTCCTCGACCGTGCCCGGACGGCCCGGCGTCAGGGACATCCCTCCGCCGAAGGGCTGTGGGCGCAGGTGGCCCTGCTCGCCGGGACGGGAGAGAAGGGCGTGGGCGGCACGGACCTCGCCGACCCGGCGCTGGCCGGAGACCTGCTCGTGCACCGGGCCACGGCCGCGGTGACCGCCGCGGACCCGACGGCCCGCTCCCTGTACGCCGAGGCTGCCGTGTCCTATCGGACGGCCGGACAGCACAGCCTGGCGGCCCGCGCACACCTGGCCATCGCGGGATGTGCGACCCAGTTCGACGCCGAGCCCGCCGAGATACGGGACCTGCTCGCCGTCGCCCGGCGGTCGGCGCAGGCGCTGGAGGAGACCGAACCGGAGCGCCTCCGCCGGCTCCTGGGCGCCGAACTCACCACCCTCCGTATCGAGTCCCACCTGCGCGAGCGTGCGACGACCGAGCCGGAATCGCCCGTGGACACACGTCTGGTGGCCGAGCTGGAAGGCTTCGTCGCCACGTACGGAGACGAGCCTGCGGCCCGGACGGCCGGTCCGGGGAGTGTGGCCGACCTCGTCGCGGACAGCGAACTCCTCCTGGCGAAGCTGGCTCTCGCGGTCGACGGACTCGACCGCTCGATGCCCCTGCTCACCTCGGCCGCGGATCGCCTCCTGGCGGCTGAGCAGCCCTGGGACGCGGTGGAACCACTGTCCATCCGGGCGAGCGTCCTGGCCGCGCACGGAGACCTGGAGGCCGCGGAGACCACCGCGCGTACGGCGCTGGGTCATGCCGCCGAACTGTCCGAGGGCGCCGATCAGGCCGCTGTACGGATGACCCTCGCGGACATCCTGCTCCGCCGGGGCGACCGTGCCGAGGAGGCGGCCGTGCACGCCCTCGACGCGACGCACTGGCTCGACCAGGCCGGACTGGCGGCAACCACGGGGGCCCGGGCCAGGCTGATGCTGGCCCAGGCGTACGCGGCTGCCGAGCGCACCGTCGAGGCCGCGGAGGTGCTCCAGTCGGCCCTGGCGGACCTGGTGGAGCTCGACGAGGGGGTCGGCGTAGAGGCCAGGGAACTGCTCGGTGGTCTCCTCCGGGACCTGCGCGATCCGCGTGCCGCGGCCGAGCAGTACCTGCTTGCGGCGGAGACCGTCAAGGGCTGGGGCGAGCCCCGGTTCGAGGCCGGTTTCGCCCATTCGGCCGCCGAGGCACTCGCCGCAGCGCAGCTGCACGGTGAGGCCGAGGCCGCTTACAGGCGGTCCCTGGAGCTGTGGCAGCGCATCGGGGGAAACCCGGTGGCGGAGGTGCGGGTGCTGCGCTCGCTGGCGTGGCTGGCCGCGGAGGACGAGCAGCCGGACGGCGGGCTCGCCCGCGCGCGTCAGCTGATGGAGCAGGCGGCGTCGGTCGTCGAGGGCGCCGAAGAGCCTGCGATGCGCTACGAGTTGGCGCAGACCTGGCAGCAGTCCGCCCAGCTCCTTCAGAACGCCCTCTACGAGAGCGAGAGCGAGAGCGAGGGCGACGGCGACGACAAGGGTGAAGCGGAGTCCTCGGCGCAGGCGCGCGCCACCAAGGAGCAGATGGTCCGCCTCCTCGACCAGGCCGCCACGCTGTACCGGGAGTTCGGAGCGGACGTCATCGGCGAGCGCTTCCAGTGTGTGGCCCAAGCGGCGTGGGCGGAGCAGGAAATGGGCCGTACGGACAGTGGAATCGCCCGGGCCACCGCGCTTCTCGAGGACAGCGCCGCGTGGGAAGGACCCGAGGCAACCACGGCGCGGGCTCGGGCGGAGAGGCTGATCGAGCAGCTGAGCGAGAGGCCCTAGGCTCTCCAGGCCCCGGCTGACCGAGGGCTCGTCTCCCCGCCGCGGCGGGGAGACGAGCCCTCCTCACGCTCGGACTACCAGATCGCTTCGACCCACTCGGGGTGGTCGATGAACGGGTTGCGGTTCTTCTGGTAGGTGTCGTAGATGACCTGGTTGCGCTTCTCCTCGAAGGCGCTCGGCGGGTCCTGCTCGTTCCACTGCTTAAGGACGGACAGGCGGCCGTGGTAGGGGACGCTGCCGTTGGAGACCGAATCGTTGGGCTCCAGATCGGCCCAGGCGTCGTCGCCCTCGTAGCGGACGGCCATGTACAGAATCATGCGGGCCACGTCCCCCTTGTCCGCGTTGCGCGGCTCGAAGGAGTTGGTGTCCGTGTAGCTGCCGGAAGCGCCACTGACCGCGCTGCCGCCGAGGTCGAAGTCCTTGTTGCCGCGGATGCTGTTGACCTGTACGTCCGCGGGGCGCAGGTGGTGGAGATCGGTGCCGGGACCGGCCGAGGTGCCGAAGTTGCCGTGCGACTGGGCCCAGACGTGCTCACGGTTCCAGTCGCCGACATCGCCGCCGTTGAGGCTCTTGCTGCGCGAAGTGCCGCTGTACAGCAGGATTACGTTGGCGCTGTTGTTCGGGTCCTGGTCGGTGACCTTCAGCGCGTTCCAGACCGCGTCGTACGAGATCTTGGTCTGGGGGGTGATGATCGTGTGCAGTGAGGACTTGAGGCTCGTACCGGTCTTGCCGATCGCGTTCTTGTAGTACGTGCTGTCGTACGCCGTGGTCGTGGCGCTCGCGGGACTCGCGGCGACCGTCGGAAGGGTGAGGCCGAGGAGGACGGTGGATATGGCTGCCGCCAACACCTTCCATCTGCCTATCTGCGCAACGGACATGGGGGTGCCCTTTCCCGGGGACGTAACGCGACGGAACGCAACATCTGGCTCAACTAGGCCGCGTTCTACGCGTGTTGACTTTTGGTCACCGGGAGCATGGCACGCGGCGGCGGCAGGTCGCGTAACCGGGAGAAGGCTTTTCCGTGACGTTCTCGCATACGACGCAGCCGCGCGAGTGGGGCTGGGGAGGAGGCGACCGCCCTGTTCACCCGCCCTGTTCGCCCGCCCAGGGGAGCTGCTGGCGGCTATCCTCGCTCGGATGCTCGGCGTCCACGCCCAGGTCGCCGTCCCGTGGGCCAAGCAATCCGCCCCGCGACCGGGCCGCCCATGCCGTCCAGCCGACCGCCGCCATCAGCGGTGGTCATGAACTCGGAGGAGCCCGCCCATGACGCCCACACCTCGATGGAGACAGCTTCTTGACGAGCGGCTCACCGAAGCGGTCAACATGCTCGGCGCCGTCCCCGGCATGCACGGCCTGATCGTCGGCGGCAGTCTCGGACGCGGTGAGCCGTGGCCGATGTCCGACATCGATCTCCTGCCTGTCTACGTCTCCACCATGGAGCCGGCGCAGCAGATGGAAGAGCGCCGCAACGAACTCGTCGACTGGTGGGCCGCCTCCGGACATGCGCAGACCCTCGACACCGGCTGGGTCGCCTTCACCACCCAGGAACTGCGCGACGCACTCGCGGCAGGACCGGAGGGCATCGCGCAGCGCATGCAGGATCCACGCTGGTTCCACGGCCTGGACAAGGCGTACGGCGGGCACGCGGCCTCCAACGACGACAAGCTGACTGCCGAGTTCACCCAGTGGGCCACGCAGATCCGATTTCATCCCGCAGTCGTCGCAGCCCGCCTTGAGCGCTGGCGTCACGACGCGCACCAGGCCGCAGCCGAGGCCGCCCGCCTCCGCGACAGTGACCTGCGGCGCGCTACCCAACAACTGCGAGCAGCCGCCCGCGCGCTGCGGCTGGTCTGCATTGAATCCTGGGGAGAGCGCCTTGGATCCATGGGGCGTGAATGGACCCGATTCGCGCGTATCGCGGAACGACATGACGCCCATCGCCTCGCCGCCCGGATCGCCACGATCGCCGGAGCGGACCCCCAAGAGGCAGCCGACCGCGCCAAGACAGCGCCGGCCTGGCTTCAGGAACGCATCGAACTCAGCCAGCGCGCACGGCACATGGTGGGGGAGGACGTCACCGTCGAGGAGAACGCCCGCGACCAGCTGGCCGCATTCACCGTCCACGTCACGCGGCACCGACCCGACCTCGACGGTGCCTGGACCGCCAGCCCCGACCTCGCATTCGACGAGCACCTCGCCGAGCTTCAGGAGCTCCTCGCCCGACACGGCTGAACGCACCGTGGCCCGGGACCAGTTCCGTCCATTCTCGAACCCGGCGGCCCGTAGCGCCGCCCCAGCGGGCTCGGGCCGGGGTCAACAGGTACGGAACCAGCCCTGCCGTCGCCGCCCGCTGGAGTGTGCCCGTCCGGCGGGCGATTCATGTTCTGCGGAACGGGCCGGGAAGCCGGAGGAAGTCGTGATCGCCGGGTATGACGGCATCGAACGGGCCAGCGGCTTGGAGGACAACGTCCAAGGCCCGCTGCGGGTCGGAGGCGTACATGCCGCTCGCCCAGGCGGCGTTGGCTTCGATCACCGACCAGCGCCCGTCGGCCATGCCCACGTCCACGACGATGGCGGAGGGCAGCGTGTCCCGGCACTCGGCGAGCAACTCCGTTCCGAAGGCTGCCGCGTCCTTGTGCAGCGGTCCAGGACTCAGCCGCCCGCGCTGAGCGTACTGACTGCCGGTGTGCACGGTGCCGTTGAGCAGGTACAGCCGGTACTCCGTGACGAACTCCACCACATCGCTGATGAGCACGGGCATGTGCGGATCCACCGAGTCCGGGCCCGGCAACCGTGACCCGTCGGTGTAGACGAGTGCCGGAATCTGTTTGTCGTTAGGAGACTTGACGAACGCGGGCCGGCGCAGGTCATAAGCGTCACGGATCGGCCCGAAGGTGATCTCACGGCCGGTGAACTCCCGGGGCAAACGGGCCAGCCAATCCTCTGGTGCCTGCAGAAGGGCGATGTTCAGAGCAGGTGCCACGATGTCCGCGAAGCCGGGCCCGGCATGTAGATGCTCGGCGCGGACATCGGCCGGAACGGTCGACGTGGACAGGTGCACTGTCCGCAGGCCGCGACGGCGGGCGGCATCACGCAGAGCCTCCGCCGAGGCGGTGAGACGGGGTGGCAGAAGGAGAGTCACAACACCGAGCATCGCTCACGTCCAGCGGTCGGCACACCTGATATTGCCCCCAGCACCGGCCCGCAGGGGCGGCCACCGACTCCGCCGCGCACGCTGTGGCACGAGAAATCCACCGTCCCGACAAACGGCGGGCGCCATCCAGACCCTCGTCGCGAGGCGGACGTCGACCGCACCGCGCGCCTGTTCAGACGTCTCCTGCCTGCGGGCTCGCTCGCTTGAGCACGTCGTATCCGACAAAGCTGAACATGCTCATGCCGGTGACGAGGGGCTGTGGTTCGCCGGTGAAGCGGTGCACACCGACGCCGAAGCCCGCATCCGGATCCGACAGCCACCGCAGCTCGAACCCACGCCCCTCGAACCACTCACAGATCAGCGGCACCCGGTCGGGAGCGGCACGGTGACGGGTCCAGATGACGGCGCCGCCGGTCCGGCACAGTTGGGCGCACGAGTCGATCGTGCGCTCGATGTCCTCGTCGGCGATATTGCCGAACACTCCACAGACCAGCACGAGGTCGGCCGGCGCCATGCCGGCGTAGTGATCGGTGAGCGAGGCATCCGCCGTCACCACGTCCACGTGGTCCAGGCCGGCCGATCGAGCCGTCTCCTCAGCGAAGGCGGAATTCCGTGGGTCCAACTCGACCAGACGCGCACGCACGTCCTCGCGGCGGGGATGGTCGGCCAACACCTCCAGCAGATCACGCCCCTGGCCGGCGCACAGGCTGATCACTCGCAGGGGGCCGGACGGGCTGCTGTCCAAGACGGCCCGGATCTGCGTCTGAACTGCCGTCAGTCGATGGGTCATCCACGAGTCGGGACGATCGTATTGGTCATGCCAAGTTCGCCAGTCCATAGCGGAACCCTAGGGCGAAGGCACTCGCCGGGCGACTCAATTCGGATCACCTCACATGAGGGTGGCCAGGGCCCTCACTGAGCGTCCACTGGGGTCTGCTCCAGCTGTGCCTGCAGACTCATGTGCCTTCGACGCCAGCGCAAGCCGTCCTGAGGCGATCCAGAGGTCACGTCAGAACGATCGGGTTGGTGAGAGCGGCCATATGGCCATGCGGATGGCGTACCTCGATCCGGACGAACGCCGAGTCCTGCGATGTCGTGAGCCACTCGATGGTGCCCACGCCAGAGTCCGGCAGCGTTTCGCAGTGGGTTTCGCCCCGGTCGGTGTGGAAGCCGACGGTCGCCGAGTGGACACCGCGTACGTGCGCGCGCACCGTGACAGGTTCCCCGTGGGTTGCCAGCCGTTCGCCGATCCCTGCTGTGCGGCCGGCGGTGACGGCCGTGACCGACAGGTCGACGGCAGCCGACTCGGCGATCCAACTGCGGCCCGCACGGATTGCGGCGAGGACGGCCGGCGTGCTCAGATCCTCGGCGAACACGACGGTGTGCGGGATGCCTATCTGACCCTTGAGGTGGGTATCGCTGTTGCCCATGGCCGGTTGCCAGCGCCCCTCGTGTATTCCTTGCGCCAGGTCTTGTCCCCACTCGGCGAGGGCGGCCTCGTTGTCGGCGTTCCACGGGCGGTCCGACGTCCACAGCCCGTTCCATACCTCGATCACATCGAGATCCTCACAGGGGTACATGAAGCTGCCTGAGGGGTAGGGCGCGTGCGGATGCGCGGCCACGCACAGTCCACCGGACTCGCGGACCTGGCCCAGACATCGGTCGATGGCCGGGTCCCCCGCGCGATAGTCCCAGTCGATCACCTGCCCCGGGGCAATGCCGAGAGCGAGCCAGTGCCCGGTCCTGGTCGTCACCTCCTCACCTAGGAGGATCAAGAAGTCATCTGAGGCATGGCGCCCCCAGGAGCTGTGCCCGTGCGCGGAGTTGTGCTCCGTGGTGGCGATGAAGTCGAGTCCTGCTGTGCTGGCGTCGGCTGCCAACTGCTCAGGAGTCAGCTCACCGTCTGAATACACGGAGTGGATGTGGCAGTCTCCGCGATACCAGTCGGCTCCTCGGCCACGTGCTTGAAGAGGCGGGAATCCCGAGTCCGGCATCGCTCTCCTTGTCGCAGGACGTCCCAACAGCCGAAACAACGAGCACAGTCGGCACAGCGTTCCCGGCGGACCTGCCCCGGCGTGCACAGCGGGGCTGTCCGAAGCGCGGGCAGTGAGGCTTCTCAACGAAATGGTCTCGTGGGGTGACTCGGCCCAGGGGACCCGGCGAGCCGCGATGAGTCCTGGGGCGTCCGACGCTCATACTGTCGAACCCGCTACCGAGGAGGACTTCTGATGCGCAGCGTGACCTATTCGATGGGCGTTTCACTCGACGGATACATCGTCGGGCCGGACGGCGGCTTCGAATGGACGGCCCCCGACGAGGAGGTCTTCCGCTTCTGGATCGACGAGATTCGACAGGTCGGCGTCCACCTCTTGGGACGACGGCTGTACGAGACGATGCTGTACTGGGAGACCGCCGACCAGGATCCAACGCTCGACGCCCCCACGCGTGAGTGGATCGCGCTCTGGAAGCCGCTCCCCAAAGTGGTGTTCTCCACCACGCTGTCGGCGGTGCAGGGCAATGCCCGCCTGGTCTCCGGCGGCCTGGCGGAGGAGATCGAGCGGCTGCGAGCCGAGCCGGGGGAGGGCGACATCGCGATCGGCGGCGCGACTCTCGCTGCCGAGGCGGCCGCGTCGGGTCTGATCGACGAGTACCAGGCCATCGTCCACCCGGTGCTGGTTGGCGGTGGCATTCCCTTCTTTCCCCGGGACGAGCGCCGGGTGGATCTCGAACTCGTCGAGACACGCACCTTCAACTCGAAATTCGTCTACCTCCGCTACCGCGTGGCGCGCTAGTACTCCAGCCGTAGATCGTGATTTTGCTGGTTGGGGCCGGTTCCGGGTATGCGTACGGCCACCAGTGATCATCGGTGTGTGAAGACAGAAGAACAACTGATGGCCGCAGTGCACGGCATAGATACCGCCCGCTGGCGGGAGACGTTCGAAGTCCTGATGGGCCGGATCGCCTCCCGGTTCGCACGGGTGGAACCGCGCCGGGAAGCAAGGGAGTTCGTCCTCGGCCTGCTGGCGGGCCTGCCACGCAAAAACTGCTGGACGCTGGCCGAGCACGCCGGCCATGCCAGCCCCGACCGGCTGCAGCACCTGCTCGCGCGGGCGAAATGGGACGCGGACGCTGTCCGTGACGATCTGCGCGGCTTCGTCGTCGACCACCTCGGCACAGGAGACGTCGTCCTGGTGGTCGATGAGACCGGTGACCTGAAGAAGGGCACGCACACGGTCGGGGTCCAGCGCCAGTACACTGGCACCGCCCGGCGCGCCGAGAACAGCCAGGTCGCTGTTTACCTCGCCTATTCCACCCCGCAAGGTCATGCCGCGATCGACCGGGAACTCTACGTGCCCCGCTCCTGGACCGACGACCCCGACCGGTGCCGGGCCGCCGGCATTCCCGAGGATCACACCTTCGCGAGGAAGCCCCAGCTCGCCGCCCGCATGATCGACCGGGCCCTGGCCGGCGGGATCACCGCGGCCTGGGTCACCGGCGACGAGGCATACGGCGATAACACGCCCCTGCGTGACACCCTCGAACAACGCGGCCAGGCATACGCCCTCGCCGTAGCCCGTAACCACCGCGTCACCACCCGCGCCGGACAGATCCGCGCCAATGACCTGGTGAAGAAGATCCCGAAGTGGGCCTGGCAGAAGCTCTCCGCCGGAGCTGGCGCCAAGGGCCACCGCCACTACGACTGGGCCCTGGCCATGATCGAGGACGGGCGGCGCGGACACCGGCACCTGCTCGTCCGCCGCAACCGCCGCACCGGCGAACTCGCCTGCTACCGCTGCTACTCGACCACCAAGGCCCCGCTGGCCACCTTCGTCAGGGTTGCCGGGCGGCGGTGGACCATCGAGGAGACGTTCCAATCTCCAAGACCCTGGCCGGTCTCGACGAACACCAGGTCAGGCGCTGGACCTCGTGGCACCGCTGGGTCACCCTCGCCATGCTCGCCCATGCCTTCCTCGCCGCCGTCACAGCCGCCGAGCAGACCCTGGGCGAGACCCAGCACAAGCCAATTTCCACTGACCCGCAACGAGATCCAGCACCTGTTCACGACCCTTGTCGCACAGCCCCGGCACACCACCGGGCACCGACTCCGCTGTTCACACTGGCGCCGATGGCGCCAAGCCAGGGCCGATGCCTGCCACTACCAGCGGCAGGCCACCCAACCGACATGAAGATCAAGATCGGCTGGAGTGCTAGGAGCGGGTCCGGCACAGTTCCTGGTCCACAAGTGTGGTCATGGCCTGCTGAGTGTCTTGGCCGCCGTCACTGGTGACGTACACCACGGCGGTCCGGGTCCCGTCTCGGGTGGCGCCACCCCAGGTGAGATAGCCGAGCAGTTCACCCCGGTGACCGAAGTAGCTGCCGCCACAGGACAACGGGATCTCGGCCAGACCGAGTCCATACCTCACACCCAGCTCGGGCGCGGGCACGGTGGTCGTCATCTCGTCGAGTTGCGCCGGAGCCAGCAGACGGCCGCCGAGCAGCGCGGCGTAGAACCGGTTCAGGTCGTGCGCGGTACTGATGACCGATCCGGAGCCGACGGCCATACTCGAATTGAGCGCCGTGACGTCGATGCCATCGCCGGTGCCGGTGCCGAACGCGTAGCCCTGGGCGTGCGGGCCCGTGATGAACGGGAAGGTGCCGGGCGTACTGGTGTCTCTCAGCCCCAGTGGGCGGATGATCCGGTCGTTCACCTCTTGTGCCCAACTCCGGCCGGTGACCTTTTGGGTGATCATCGCGGCGAGAATGTAGTTGGTGTTGGAGTACGACCAGTCGGCGCTCGGGGAGGGTATGGGCGGGTGCTGCATCGCCAGCCCCACCAACTCCTCGGGGGTGTACGTGCGGAACCGCTCGGCTTGATAGCCGTCCGCGCTTTTCAACGCGGGTATGTCCAGCCCGTCGTCACTGATGCCGCTGGTGTGCTGCAGCAGCTGCCGCACGGTGATCTGCCTGCCGTCGTTGCCGTTGCCGTGGAGCACTCCCGGCAGCCACTGTTCGACGGTGTCCTCCAGGGACATTCGCCCCTCGCCGACGAGTTGCAGGACGACCGTGGCGGTGAAGCTCTTGGTCGCGCTGCCTATCCGAAATCTTCCATTCCGTGGCATCTGCCTCCTGGTGTCCCTCTCGGCCGTCCCGGCTCGCGCACTGTCACGTGTGTCCGGTGACGTCGCCTCGGCGGACACACCAACGGCTCCGGTGCCGTGGACCGCATCCACCTGCCGCTGGAGCGAATCGGCCTGCGGCGGCTTCGCCGCCGCCGTCCCGGTCGACGTGGCGAAGAGAACCGCGCCCAGGCTGCTCAGGACAAGCAGGTCCCGCCGACGCCTTCCTGACACATGCATGATGATCCCCGTCCTGTTCGGGTTGCTGCCTGCGTGTTCAGCGCTCAGGCTGTGGCCGCGGTGTTTCGCCCCCGGAGTCGGAGGTCGACGACCATCTCACCAGCGATGAAGGGATCGGCCCATCCGGCTCTCCCCCTGACGCTCCGATGCGTTGTCCTCAGGGCGGTGCTGGGGGTTAACCCCCGTAGGGACGCTGAGGCTTCTTCACCCCAGCCGGCCCCGACCAGCAAGATCACGATCTACGGCTGGAGTACTAGGCCATCCCTTCGGATCATCGGATTGGCCGTCTGGTGTGTCGTGAACTGACGCCCAGTGGGCACGCCCGCGAACCGTTGCTGCCGGACCGGACGCACCGAAGGGAGGTGGACGCGGGCGTGATCACCGGCAGGTGATCGGCCATCGCGTGCAAGTACCGCACGGGGACGCCGTGGACGGACCTGCCCGAGCGCTTCGGGTCATGGAAAGGTGCCCGCGACGTGATCCCACAGCCCGCGAACCATGCCGCCAACCGCAAACGCCTCCTTCCACCGCGAGGCATGCAACAACGCAACACGGTCGAGCGCTGTAGCAATGAACTCAAGTAGTGGCGCGGCCTGGCCACCCGTTACGACAAGACCGCCACCATCTACCTCGCCGCCATTTTCATCTGGCAGCGAGATGATCCGAAAGCAGTGTCCTATGCCTCAGGGTCGACAGAAGTGCGTTTGTAGTGACATTCGTAGGGATAGGGATCCCCTCCGCCCGCGTAGACGGTCCCATCTATCTGCAGCTCTTTATGCTCCAAAAAGAAATGCAGAATCTGGATGTCGTTGTGATTCTTGAAATTAAGTACCAGATAGGGTGGCAGGCCGGGGTCTTTGTTGACCCCATGCCATTTCCCCTCGGATGAACGGCGTGTCACCTGCGAGTCCGGCACGGGGCCGTCCCACTCGACTGGAAAGTCTCTGCTGGAAAAAGTGTAATCGTCGCGTAGTCGAAACATCGGCGATCCGCATTGCCGCTCCCCGTCCCATCGGCCGACCAATTCGGAATGAGTTACGGCCTTTGGAGTGACGACGGGTTTGCCTGCCCCGCAAGAGGACGGGCCGAGCGCCGTCACGGTGGCAGCTGCCAGGCTTGCGCTGATGCGAAGTATGTCGGATTTCACGCTATCTGCTTCCGGCCGTATTTTGAATGGCGCTCAGTATGCCGGTCGGTGATCCTAAAGAGACGGTCAGGGCGTGTCCTACTGATCGTTTCAGCATGGAACAATCCCTTCAGCGACGGGCTCAGGGGGGATGACGCCGTCTAGAACGGGTTGGGGCTGCGCGAGACCTCGTGCGCGGTTACACCCGCGCTCTGAACGCGGTTGACGAGGCCATGAGGGTGGCGATCCCCAATCCCCTCGCTCGAGCGATTGGCAGATGTCCTCGGCCTGGCCCGTTCACGCCAGATCGGCCGGAGTGATCACATCGGCACCTACTCCTACACGGTCCATGGGGCAGGGTGCTTCGAGCACGCCCTGGCGGAGATCGGCGCGCCGCTCGTAGCGGCTGCGGAGCCGTTTGAAGTGGTGCAGCCGGGCGAAGGCGCGCTCGACCACCCAGCGCACCTTGCCCAGTCCGGAGCCGTGGGCGACGCCGCGTCGCGCCATCGGATCGCCACACGTACATGACATCGGCGAGCGCCGCCCGGTCGGGAACGCGCAGCCGCCCGGGACGGCGGCGGCGCTCGGGAGCGGGCGGCAGCAGCGGGGCCACCCGCTCCCACAGATCGTCAGGCTGCGGAGCGTTCGGTGAGTGAGCGGCGCCGCAAGGCGGTCTCGGTCAGTGATCGCGGGGGGAATGAGGTTGCTGGGTTGTACAGGTTCGTCCCGGGCGGCACGATTTCGTCGATCCGGTCGAGGGCTGCATCGTCGAGGGTGAGCGCGGCGCCCTTGAGCAGGTCCTCCAGCTGTTGCATGGTCCGTGGTCCGATGATCGCCGAGGTGACGGCGGGGTGGGCCACGGTGAATGCTATGGCGAGCTGAGGGAGGGTGCAGCCGATGCTCGTCGCGAGGTCGATGAGTTGCTCGACGGCGTCGAGCTTGGCGGTGTTTTCGGCGATCGCAGGATCGAAGAACGCCGGCCGGACCGCGGCACGGCCGGTTGCCAGGTCGATGGGCTGGTCCTTGCGGTGCTTGCCGGTGAGGAATCCGAAGGCGAGGGGGCTCCAGACCAGTACACCCATCCCGTAGCGCTCGCAGACGGGCAGGAGCGAGGCTTCGATCCCGCGGGCGAGGATCGAGTAGGGCGGCTGGTCGGTGCGGAAGCGTCCGAGATTGCGCCGCTCGGAGACGTGGTGTGCCTCGACGATCTCCTCGGCCTGGTAGTTCGAGCAGCCGAAGGCGCGGATCTTTCCCTGGTGCACGAGGTCGGTGAGTACCGAGAGCGTCTCCTCGATGTCGGTGCGGTGGTCCGGGAAGTGAACCTGATAGAGGTCGATCCAATCGGTGTTCAGGCGCCTGAGGCTGTCCTCGACGGCCTTGAGGATCCAACGCCGTGAGTTGCCACCGCGGTTGCGGCCCTCACCCATGGGGAAGTGGACCTTGGTGGCGAGTACGACGTCGTCACGGCGACCCCGAAGCGCCTTTCCCACTATTTCCTCGGACTCGCCCTGTCCGTACATGTCCGCGGTGTCGACGAAGTTGATTCCCTCGTCGAGGGCGGCGTGGATGATGCGGACGCAATCGTCGTGGTCGGGGTTGAAGCCGTCCTGGAACATCATGGTCCCGAGGCAGTGGACGCTGACCTCGATACCGGTTTTGCCGAGAGTGCGGTAACGCATGGTGATGCCCCCTGGTGGTTCGACTCAGTACGCAGAGCGGCAGAAGAGCCGGTCGCACGACGGAGGTTAGGTTCTAGACCCGGCTCTAGATCAACCCCGTTACCCTGATCGGCATGGCTGAGATCACCACAAGTCTGAGCATCGGACAGGTCGCCGAACGCACCGGCTTGAGCGTTCACGCGTTGCGCTTCTACGAGCGCGAGGGCCTGTTCGTCAATCCCGTTCGACGCGGACCTGGTGGGCGCCGCGTCTACAGCCGGGATGACGTCGACTGGCTGACCGTCTGCATCATTCTCCGTGCCTCAGGCATGCCCCTGCCCGCGCTCAGCCGGTACGCCGACCTCGTGCGAGAGGGAGCCGGTAACGAGGAAGAACGGCTCGCGCTCATGCGCGAGCACCAAGCACACGTCACCACCCAGATCGGCAGGCTCACCGAGTCCCTGGACCTGATCCGATTCAAGGTCGGCGTGTACGAGGACCTTCTGGACCAAGGCGACGCCGCCGCCCATCAATGTCACGCCCCATCCCCTTCGGCTGACGAAGAACGCACGCCACTGCTGCGCCACGAAGCAGTGGTCGAGTAGCGGCACCGCACCACGCGATCGCCCGGCACGGCTTCACGGGCGCGCGGTGCGACTGCGACCGGGCCCACGACGCCCGGGGATCCGGGCCGAAACCCGCCTGGCCCTTGGCCGAGGCGGAAGCGCCGTCCCTGTCGCCGGTGAGGACCAGGACTGCGCCGTCGATGTTGGCGTGGCAGGCCGCTGAGCGGCCGGGCTGCACGTACTCCCAACTCCGGTTGCCGCCACGGGCGTCTTATCCGGCAGACGGACCAGGCGCACCCTGGCCATAACGAGGCGGTACGTCGTTCACCTGCGCGGGGTCATGTCCGCTCTTCGTTTCCCCCGAGCGTGTCGCCGTCGACGGTCCGTCGGACTTTCCGACGTCACTGTGATCACCTAGACAGCCAACGGCCGCTGCCGCGAGTCACAAGCCCAGCGACAGAGTCCGTTCATGTGCATGCAGACTCCACTGGAAGTGCTCTTCACCGAGAAAACCTCAGTCACCCGTTACCCCGTCGGTCCGCTCTCGCAGGAAGTCGGCGTGGCCGTTGTGGCGGGTGTACTCCTGGATCATCAACATGTAGACCCACCGCAGGCTGAGCGAAACTCCGCGCGAGGACATGAAGGTCTCGTCGAGGTCGTGCCCGGCCGCCGCCGCGTCGCACGTGCTGACCTCGGTCCGGTACAGCCCGAAGTCTTTCTCCGCATCGGCTGCGGGAACCCCGTCGAGTCCCTCATTGCCGTCGGACGGGCCGGTGAAGACATCGCCGACAGCCTCACCCGCGAAGCTTCGCCGGAACCACCATCGTTCTACCTCCGCCATGTGCCGGACCAGGCCGTGGAGATTGAGGTTCGACGGCTCTACGGTCGTCCGCGCCAATTGGTCCGGCTCGAGGCCGGTGCATTTGGCGAGCAGCGTTTCTCGGTGCCAATTCAGCCAGCCCTCCAACATCTGGCGCTCGGCTACGGTGCCCAGTTCGCCCAGCTGCTTCGTGCGCTCGACCGGTGGCGCTGTCCATGTCATGGATCTACCCTGCACCGTCACCTGGGCGGGTTCAAACGGGCGCACTTACTGCTCCGTCCGGGGCAAACCGGCAGCTCCGGGGCGGGCGGCCCCGTGATCATCGGGTGTCCGAGTGATCAGCGCTCGGACACCCGATGACCAACGAGGAGATCGTGATGCGTGTTCGTCAATCGCTGCTGTCCGCCGGTGCCGCCGCCGCACTGATGCTGGGCCTGGCTCCGGCTGCGAGTGCCACGGCCACCGCAGGCCACGCGGCAACTGCCCTGAACCCCTGCGGGTTCTACGAGACCGGCTCCGACGCCCGCTACAACCACTGCACGTCCGACGGTTCGAACGTCATCATCGAAGTCGAGGTCTTCGGCCCCAACTACGAACGTTGCGTGGGCCCCGGCGACACCTGGCTGGGGTCGGCGAGCAGGATTCAGGGAGCGCACTACGTAGGCCGCACCTGCTGATAATCGCGTTCCCGCGGCAGGCGTCCGACGGGCGAGGTCTCCGGGCGGTCGGGCAGTGCGCCCACCGGCGGAGACCCGTCCGTCCCAGCCGTGTCCCGCGAGCCGGGGGAACCCTCGAAGCGAGCTGCCGAACCGGGAGCGGCAGGGTCGTAAGGGGCCTCTGGGGCGGCCGTTTCGGAGTACGACCGGAGTATCAATAGGGTTACCCCATGTCTGCCACGTTGAGCTCCACGAAAACCGCCGCCGCGCTACGAACAACAGCACGTGTCTCCGTCGAGTTGCTGCTGGTCCTCGTCGCCGCCGCGGCGGTCGTGTGGGCGCTGGGCTGGATGTGGCCGGTCGTCTGGCCGATCGTCGTGGGCCTCTTCCTCACCACGCTGACCTGGCCCCCCACCCGCTTCCTCCGCAGCCGCGGATGGCGTCCCGCCCTGGCGGCGTCGTTCGTGACGATCCTGTTCCTTCTCGTGGTCACGGCCATCGTGGCGCTGATCGCGGTGCCGGTGACCTCCCAGTCCGGCGAGCTGGCCGACGGAGTGGTCGATGGCATCCAGCAGCTGCGCGAGTGGGCCGCCGGTCCGCCGCTCAACATCGGTGACGACCAGATCTCGGGTGCCTTCGACACCGCGATCGCGCGCGTCCAGGACAGCATCGGCAGCATGGTCACGGCTGTCGCCACGGGCCTCAGCACCGTGTTGAACGGAGTCGTCACCGCCTTCCTCGCGCTGTTCCTGATGTTCTTCTTCCTCAAGGACGGGCCGCGATTCCTGCCCTGGCTCACGCGCCAGCTCCCGGGACGGCTCGCCACCGACGTGCCGATCGTGGCCGCGCGCAGCTGGGAGACCCTGGGCTCCTTCGTCCGCTCCCAGGCATTCGTCGGAGTGCTCGATGCCGTCTTCATCGGTGCCGGCCTGTGGATCCTGGGCGTGCCCCTGGCGCTTCCGCTGGCCGTACTCACCTTCATCTCGGCGTTCGTGCCCATCGTGGGTGCCCTGTTCGCAGGGCTGGTGGCGGTGCTCATCGCCCTGGTGTCGAACGGCCTGACGGACGCGCTGATCGTGCTGGCCATCATCGTTGTGGTGCAGCAACTCGAGGGCAACGTGTTCCAGCCCATGATCCAGAGCCGTGGGCTCGGACTGCACGCGGCGGTGGTCCTGCTGGCGGTGACGTTGGGCGGCAGCCTGGCCGGCATCGTGGGCAGCCTGCTCGCCGTACCGGCAGCGGCTCTGGTCGCGGTGGTCTGGAACTACCTGCGCGAGCAGCTCAGCGAGCCGCAGGTGGAGCCGGAGCCCGACGACGACTCGCTCGTCGGCGCCGCCGTCGCTTCGTAGCCTTCGAGCTGTGCACGATCCGGAGCAGGCACGATTCGAGGGCGCGCGAGCGAGGGGAAGAGGTACCGGAATGGCACGCGTTACGGCTGTGAGCAGCAATGGGACGTACTCGTTCAGTAAGCCGAACCGCCCGAGCGTCATGCTCCTCGCCGGTCTCGGCGTGGAGGGCGACGTCCACGCGGGGGAGACCATCAAGCACCAGTTCCGTATGACGTACGAGCCTGATCTGCCCAACCTGCGTCAGGTGCACCTCATCCACGAGGAACTCTTCGACGAACTCGCCGCCAAGGGGTTCGCCGTCGCGGCGGGCGCGCTCGGGGAGAACATCACCACGCGCGGGGTCGACCTGCTCGGCCTCCCCACCGGGGCGCTGCTGCACCTCGGTGAGGAGGCGGTCGTGGAGGTGACGGGGCTGCGCAACCCGTGCGCGAAGATCAACGGGTTCCAGCAGGGCCTGCTCCAGGAGGTCTTCGAACTCGACGCCACGACGGGGGAGTTCGTATTCAAGTCCGGGATCATGGGGGTGGTCCGGCACGGGGGGAATGTCCGCCCCGGTGACGTGATCGAAGTCGAGCTGCCCGTCGGCCCCCACCGTCCATTGGAACGCGTCTAGGCCGTTTCTTCGGATCGCTGCATCAACAAACTCAAGCAGTGGCGTGGCCTGGCCACCCGTTACGACAAGACCGCCACCATCCACATCTGTCAGCCAGGTGATCCAAACGAGAGGCCCTAGCTGCCAACTGCGGCGACGGTAATCACAGTGACTGCGACCATCGCCGCCTGCATGTCACGGATGGCGGCGCGGACACTCTCGGCCGCCCATTGCCCTGTGGCGACCTCCTCCATCCGCGAGGCAACCTGCTTGCCGTGGTCGTCGGGGAAAGCCAGACGGTGCAGTTTGGCCGAGTGGACCAGCGCGATGAGGCCCGCTGTCCGTGAGTCCGGAACGGCGCCGTCCAGCACCACGGCCCGGAGCCGTTCCCGCAGTTCCCGTTCCACCGCGCCGTCGGCCTCGGGGTAGCGACGTATCGGGAACACGCCGAGTACCTTGTGCTTCTCGTCCACGACCACCCCACGCTGGCACAGGCTCTCGAGAGTCGCGGCGACGGCCTTGGACCGGTCCTTCGTCAGCCAGTCCGTCACCCGGCACTTGCCGCGACCCCGCATCCAGGTCTCGATCAGTGCCGTCCGACTGTCGGCCAACGCGTCTCCGGTCGGAGTGGTGTCCACCAGTTCGAGGTATTTGCCCTTGACTGAAACCTTCCCTGCCAGCACCAGTTCGAGCAGGATCCCGCCCGACACCGCCCAGCTGGCGGCTTCCCGCTGCTTCGCCGATCCGGACTCGTCATCCAGGGACAGCAGCATGATCTCTTCGGCCAGCGTGATCGCCATACTCGCTACCCCCTACACCCAGTGATCGCATTCCCTCTGATCAGACGCCCGGCTCACCGGGGAAGTTCCCTTGCGCGCTCCGGCTCCCTGATGTCGTCTCGAATCGTTCCTACTGACTGGCTTGATCCAAAAGGAATGATTTAGTGAACTGAGTCGGAGTCTTGTCGTTGGTTGGGCCCACGGATCCGTTCTTCATCGACAAGGTCGGTGATGCCGTGGGCCTCTACCTGGACGCTCCGGAAAGAGCACTGGTTCTCTGCGTGGACGAGAAGTCGCGAATCCAGGCCCTGGACCGGTTCCAGCCCGTCTCGGAGCGCCGGCATGGTCGCCTGCGAGGGCCGGCCCGCCCGCCGGCCCTCCTGGTCACCCTGCCGTCGGCGGGACCTCGACGACGAAGAACAGGAAGCCGATCTTGGTCGAAAGGGCGTCGAAGTCGTCGGGGAAGAGCTCGCGGGCGGCCGGGTCGGGCTGCGGCTCGCTGATGACGGAGAGGCGGAAGCCGGCGGCGGTGAAAGCGTCCGTCATCGCGTGCAACGGCCTGCGCCAGAAGCTCATCGGGACGGACTGTCCGCCGAACGTCATGTCGCAGGTATAGCTGGTGGTCGCGAAGTAGTCGGGCCGAGGGTTCTGGATCGCGTAGTCCACGAAGGGGTGCTGGACTGACGCGATCAGGCGACCACCGGGCTTGAGTACGCGCCGCATCTCGGCCAGCGTCGGCCCCCAGTCCTCCAGATAGTGCAGCACCAGCGACGCGACCACGTCGTCGAACGCGCCGTCCGCGAACGGCAGGGGGTCCTTCAGGTCGACCACGTGCAAGGCCGCGTCGTCGCCGAGCCGCCGCCTGGCCAATGCCACCATCCCCGCGCTGGAGTCGATGCCGGTGACGACGGCACCACGCTCGCGCAGTGCAGCGGACAGGGGGCCCGAGCCGCAGCCCGCGTCCAGGATCCGGCGGCCGGCCACGTCTCCGGCGAGGGCCGTCATCGCGGGACGCTCGTAGTACGCGTTCAGGATGTTCTTCTCGTTGTCCGCCGAGTACGCCTCGGCGAAGCTGTCGTAGTCATTCACCTGGGCCGTATCCGCAGGCTGGGTGAGAGTCTCGGGCACGTCGGTTACGCGTTCCATCCGTGCAGCCTAGTAGTCACATGATCCGCCGGGGCGGAACCCGGATAGCTCGTCGAGGGTGTGCGGCGCCGTCCTCGCTTCCGGTCGTGCCCCGTGCGAAGCGTCGAATGAATGTACGAAACACTCTGGCGTCGGTCTGTCGGAGCACGGCACAATTCGACGAGTGAAGATCACCGCGCGCGAGCTCAACCGCGCCACTCTGGGCCGTCAGTTGCTCCTGGAACGGCAGGCGCTGAGCGTCCCCGAGGCGTTCCGTCGTGTTGTCGCGGTGCAGGCGCAGTTCGCGGCTTCGCCGTACGTGGCGTTGTGGAACCGGCTCACCGACTTCGCCGCGGACGATCTTGATGCCGGTTTCGCCGACCGCGCGGTCGTCAAGGCGACTCTGATGCGGATCACGCTCCACGCGGTGCACGCCGACGACTACCAGGCGTTCCGCGAGGCGATGCAGGCGACGCTGTACGGCTCGCGCCTGGGTTTCCGCTTTTCCGCTTCGGGGCTTACGCCGGCGGACGGCGACGCGTTGGTGCCGGAGTTGCTGTCATTCGCCGACCGGGCCAGGACGGCCGCGGAGTTGAAGGCGTGGCTCGAAGAGCGCCTCGGCGCGGACAAGCAGCCGGAGGCGTGGTGGGGGCTCAAGGCGTACGCGCCCCTGCACCATGTTCCGACGGGCGGCCCCTGGTCGTTCGCCACCCGGTCGTCGTTCGTCGCGGCGCGAACCGGGCCGGTGCCCTCCGGGCGGCAGGGGGCAGGGCAGGCTCTGCAGGCCCTCGTCCTGCGCTACCTGGATGGGTTCGGTCCTGCCTCGGTGGCGGACGTGGCCCAGTTCGCCATGGTGCAACGCACGCCGGTCCGCGAGGCGCTCGACGCGCTCGGCGACTCCGTCGAGCGTTTCGAGGGGCCCGAGGGTGTGGTCCTGTTCGACACTCCGGGAGCCCTGCGCCCGCCCGAGGACACCCCGGCCCCGCCCCGGCTCATGGCGATGTGGGACAGCACCCTGCTCGCGTACGCCGACCGCAGCAGGATGATTCCCCCGTCGTATCGCCGACTCGTGATCCGCAACAACGGCGACGTGTTGCCCACCCTGCTGGTCGACGGCTACGTCGCAGGCGTGTGGCGCGCCGTCGACGGCGGCATCGAGGCCACGGCCTTCCACGAGCTCCCGGCCTCGGTCTGGGAGGCACTCGCGGCGGAAGCGCGTTCGCTGTCGGCGCTGCTGGCCGACCGCGACCCCCTCGTGTACGGCCGTTACCACCACTGGTGGGCCAAACTTCCCGAGGCCCGGACCCGCCTGCTGCCCGCTTGAAGCATCGAGCGGAGCTGGCTGGTCAGGAGCCCTGACCTGTGCTTCCATTCCGCGATGAAGATCGAGAGCGCCGGTGCGGCCGGCGGACGTCCTGTCCCGCAGGTCCGTCGCAGGGCCGATCACGACCTGGCCGCCTGCGCCGGCGTGCTCGCTGCCGTCCACGAGCGCGACGGCTATCCGGTGAACTGGCCCGACCGGCCCGGCGACTGGCTGGCGCCGCCGTCGCTTCTGTCGGCCTGGGTGGTGGAACTGGACGGGCGGATCGTCGGCCACATCGGGCTGTGCCGAAGCGACGAGGACGACGTGGCACCTCGCTTGTGGAGTACCCGAGCAGGTGGGCGTACGGACGCGACGGCCGTGGTGTGCCGGCTGTTCGTCGCTCCGGCCGCCCGTGGTCGTGGGATCGGTGCGTTGCTGATGGCGCAGGCCGTCGGGGAGGCGCGGGAACGCGGTCTGCATCCGGTCCTTGATGTGGTCGCGTCGGACACCGCGGCGACAGCGCTGTACGAGCAGCTGGGCTGGGAACTGCTGGCCACGGTCGAACGGCAGTGGGAGCCCCACGGGACTGTGACCCTCCGCTGCTACGCGGCGCCGACGGCTCCGGCCTGGCCGCCTGGTCGGACGTCGGTCACCACGTCAAACGAGGGGTGACCACCTGCGGGCGGGATCGACTCCCGCACCACGCTCCGGTGCTCTGACCGCGCTGCCGCTTCTGCGAACCGGACTTTTCACACGATGAGTTGGTCATGCGCGAAGCCAGGTCCTGTCGTTAAACTCCGTCTGCCGCGCGGTGTCTGGCACGCATGCTCGCGGCGTTTGACGACAGGCCCTAGGTACGTCTACTCATGTGGCGGTTCCCGGCGTCCCGCAGGATGCGGGCATGCGATCAAACCTCCTCCCCAAGTCCGTTCTCGTGGCCGCACTCGGCTGCCTGGTCCTGTCCGGCTGCGGTACCCAGCACGCCTCCGCCGATCGGACCCCTGCGGGAAGCGCCGTCTCGGTGGCGAAGCCGCTCGGCGCCAAGCACGGCGGCTCCGATCCCGTGATGCGGTTTCTCGAACTGAACGTCGGCATCATGGAGAGCTGCTCCCCTGACGCCCCCAGCGGCAGTGATGGCCCACTGTCGCCCGAGGGCCTGGCGTTGTTGGCGGATGAGCCTGAGCCGAGGTACGGGCCGGGCGAGACCCCGCCGGGTGTCCCGAACGCCGAGGGTGACATCCCGGTCCCGCTCGACGATCCGGCGCCGCCGGAGCCGAACCGCGCCACCAGACCCAAGCCCGTCCAGGAAGTGCCGCTGACGGGTGTCGACAAGTGCAGCGGCAGAGAGCACGCGCAGCGCATCAGTACGGCGTTCAAGGGCGCGAAGGCGGTCGGCTACCGGGAGTTGCACCAGAAGCTGACGGGCTTGGACTACCCGGCGTCGCGGATCCACCGTATGGCGAACCACGCGGGCGATCCCCGGGTCAGGCTCGACTTGCGGTTCATGGGCAGCCAGTTGGCTCTTGAGATCACCTGCACGAACGGCGGGGTCGTGGTCGAAGCGTTCGGCGCTTCGGAGGAGGAGCGGGTGCGGGTGACCGAGGTCAAGCGAAAGTCGGTGCTGGACGCGCCCACGTCCTGACCGGAGCCGCGCGAGGGGATGGCGGGCCGGTGTGGGGTGCCGGTGCGCGGAATCGGGGCGGTGGCCAGGCGGACCTGGCCGCCGCCCCGCCGTCGTGGTGCTGCGCCCCGCGGGCGTACCAGGCCCCGACAACCCCCTTGCGGTGCAGGGGGGATGGCGCCGCGCGGCGCCACATCCGGTGGCGTGGTGTGGGGCTCGGCAAGGGCGCGTCCGTGCATGTGTTGGCCGCTGCTTCACCGTGGCGACACTCCGAGGATCGCCTCGTCAACGCGGTTTGACGACCGTGATATGGGCATGTCAACCTCGTCGTCGCGGTACCCCACGCCGCGGTCAATGAGGAGGACGTAGTTGAACACGAGCTCGCGCATTCGAAGAGTGTCGCTGACCCTGGGCAGCGCACTAGCGCTCGTCATCGCATTCCCGGGCAACGCCTTCGCGGCTCCGCCCTCGGCGCTGCCCGCCGCCGCGGACGGGCTGGAGCAGACGTTCCAGCCTGCCTTCGACTACGACACGGACGGCTGCTACCCCACTCCCGCCATCGGATCCGACGGGACGATCGCCCCGGGCCTCAACCCGAGCGGTGCGCTCAACGGGCAGTGCCGTGACGCGTGGGACCTGGACAACACCAATGGGTACGCCCGCTCCACGTGCAACAACGGCTGGTGCGCGATCATGTACGGCCTCTATTTCGAGAAGGACCAGGCCGTGGCGGGCAGCGGGCTCGGTGGGCACCGTCATGACTGGGAACACGTCGTCGTCTGGGTGCAGAACAACCAGGCCCAGTACGTCTCCACCTCCGCCCACGGCAACTTCGACATCTACGGCCGCGACCGGATCCGGTGGGACGGCACGCATCCCAAGGTCGTCTACCACAAGGACGGCCTGAGCACGCACTGCTTCCGTCCCGCGAACACCAACGACGAGCCGCCGGAGAACCACAAGGGCAGCTGGCAGTTCCCCACCCTCGTCGGCTGGAACGGCTACCCGGCGGGCCTCCGTGACAAGCTGAGCCAGGCCGATTTCGGGAGTGCCGTCTTCGGCCTCAAGGACGGCAACTTCAGCGCCCACCTGGCGAAGGCGAAGCCGGCCGGCATCTCGTTCGACCCCTACGCCTGACGGGGCGGCGCCCGTCCGTGTCGCGCCCACCGGGTACGCCGGGGGAGCGGCACGTCGCGGGCGTCGGCCCAGCGGCGGCGCCGGGAGGTCCGTCGGCTGCCCGTGCGAGGATCGCCGCGTGAATGATCTCAACTTCCGTCGTGCCGACGACGCAGACCTCACCACTCTTGTCCGCCTGCGCGACGACGCGGCCCGCTGGATGCTCGCCCAGGGCATCACCGGCCAATGGCAGCCCGGTGAGCTGGACGAGGACCACTTCCGCCGGATCATGGCGGGCGGCGAGGTATGGCTCGCGGAGGCCGACGGCCACGTCGCCGGGGCCCTGGAACTGTGGTGGGCGGACGAGGACGCCTGGGGGCCGCAGCCACCCGTGGCCAGCTACGTGCACCGGCTGATGGTGGACCGCGACCGTGCCCGGCCGGGCACGGGACGGATGCTGCTGCGAGCTGCGGAGCGCCGCGTGGCCGAGGCGGGGCGGACGTGCGTACGTCTGGACTGCCTGGCCGGCAATGCACGCCTGAACGCCTACTACGTCGACATCGGCTACAACGTCGTCGGCCACAAGAAGGGCAAGCCGCAACCGGGCGGTGAACCCAAGTCGTTCACGCTCCTCGAGAAGCCCCTGCCGACGTTGTCCCGTTGTTCGGGTTGAGGGCGCGGGGCTCTCTCCCTCGCGTATCCAGATGAGCCGGAGGAGGATCCGGTCGGTGCGGCGAGGCAGCCGGGGCGTCCGGAAAAAGGAAAAAGCAAGGAGAGCTCTCCTTGCCACTCTCAACATATAGCGCACCGGGGGGCTTGCCGCAAGACCCGGGTCACGGCGGAGAATCGTCTGCCGATGCCACAACCTGCGGAAATGAGGGCACGACGTGCGGGTGTTGTTGTCGACGTACCGGGGATGCGGTGACGTCGAATCAGGGGTGGGACCGACAGGGCGGTCGCGGGTGCACGGCGCGGAGGTATCGCAGTGACTGAGCAGTACGTGGTGGATCTTCACGAGGTTCACGAGACGCAGGTGGCGGTCGTCGGCGGCAAGGGCGTGCACCTGGGCGGGCTGTCGCGGATCGAAGGCATCCGTGTGCCGGGCGGCTTCTGCGTGACGACGGACGCCTTCCGGCGGATCATGGCGGAAGCGCCGTCCATCGACGAGCGGCTCGAACAGCTCTCGCGCGTGAACCCCGACGACCGGGAGGCGATTCGCACACTCAGCGCGCAGATTCGTCGGACCATCGAAGCGATCGCCATGCCGGGAGATCTCGCGACGGCGATCACCGGCGCGCTCGCCCGGCTCGGTGAGGAGGCCGCCTACGCCGTCCGGTCCAGCGCGACGGCAGAGGACCTGCCGACGGCATCCTTCGCCGGCCAGCAGGACACGTACCTGAACGTCGTGGGACCGACGGCGATCCTCCAGCACATCAGCCGGTGCTGGGCCTCGCTGTTCACCGAGCGCGCCGTGGTCTACCGCCGGCGGAACGGCATCGACCACCGTACGGTCCACATGGCCGTGGTCGTACAGCAGATGGCCTTCCCGCAGGCGGCCGGCATCCTGTTCACGGCCGACCCCGTCACGGGCAACCGGAAGGTCGCCACCGTGGACGCCGGCTTCGGCCTCGGCGAGGCCCTGGTCTCCGGCCTGGTGAACCCGGACGTCTTCAAGGTGCGGGACGGCGAAGTCGTCGCCAGGACGATCTCCGCCAAACAGCGTGCCGTTCACGCCCTGCCGGCCGGCGGTACGCAGGAAGTGGTGATCGACGCGCAGCGGCAGGAGCTGCCGGCGCTGACGGACGCGCAGGTCGTGCGGCTCGTGCAGCTCGGGCGGCGGATCGAAGCACACTTCGGCCGGCCGCAGGACATCGAATGGTGCCTGGCCGACGACGACTTCCAGATCGTTCAGAGTCGGCCGATCACGACACTGTTCCCCATCCCCGAGACCGGCGACCAGGAGAATCACGTCTACGTCTCCGTCGGCCATGGGCAGATGATGACCGACCCCATGAAGCCCCTGGGGTTCTCCATGTGGCAGCTGACGGCCATGGTGGCGATGCACGAGGCCGGCGGGAGGCTGTTCGTCGACGTCACCCGGCGCCTGGGCTCGCCCGCGAGCCGCGCCGGCCTCCTGGACGCCCTGGGAAAGGGCGATCCGCTGATCAGGGACGCTCTGGAGACCGTCCTTGGCCGCGACGACTTCGTCCCGTCAGTCCCGGACGCGGGTCCCGGCGGGCCGCCGGCAGGCGCTGCGCCCGCCCCGATCGAGACCGATCCGGCCGTCGTCACCGAGCTGATCGAGCGCAGCGAGGCGTCCATCGCCGCCCTGGAGCGCGACATCCGGACGAAGACCGGACCGGCGCTGTTCGACTTCCTGCTGGATGCCTTCGACGAGCACAAGCGGGTTCTGGCCGATCCGCTGAGCATGCAGGCGATCATGGCGGGGATGGAGGCCACGTGGTGGCTCAACGACAAGTTGCAGGAGTGGCTGGGCGAGAAGAACGCGGCTGACACCCTCACGCTGTCCGCCCCCGACAACATCACCTCGGAGATGGGACTCGCGCTGCTCGACGTCGCGGACGTGATCCGCCCGCGGCCCGAGGTGGTGGCGTTCCTGCAGGGCGTCGAGGACGAGGACTTCCTGGACGACTTGGCGAAGCTCGCGGGCGGGACCGAAGCGCGCGACGCCATCGAGTCCTACCTCGACCGCTACGGCATGCGCTGTGTCGGCGAGATCGACATCACGAGGCCACGGTGGCGCGAGCGCCCCACCACGCTCGTTCCCGTGATCCTCGACAACGTCAGGATCTTCGAGCCGGGTGCCGCCGAGCGGCGCTTCGAGCAAGGGCGGCGGAAGGCTCAGGAGAAGGAACAGGACGTGCTGTCCCGCTTGCGGGCCCTGCCGGACGGGGACCGGAAAGCCGACGAGGCCAAGCGGATGATCGACCGGGTCCGCACCTTCATCGGGTACCGGGAGTACCCGAAGTACGGCATCATCAGCCGCTACTTCGTCTACAAGCAGGCCCTGCTGGAGGAGGCCGAGCGCCTCGTGCGGGCCGATGTGCTTCCTGAGAAGGAGGACATCTTCTACCTCACGTTCCAGGAACTCCACGACGTCGTGCGCTCGAACCGGGTGGATGGCCGGCTCATCCAGCAGCGCAAGGAAGCCTTCCGTTCGTACCACGCGCTCACACCGCCCCGGGTGCTCACGTCGGATGGTGAGGCCGTCACCGGGGCGTACCGGCGCGACGACATGCCGACCGGAGCCCTGATCGGCCTGCCGGTCTCCGCCGGGACCGTCGAGGGACGGGCCCGCGTCATCCTGGACATGGCGGAAGCCGATCTCGAAGCGGGCGACATCCTGGTCACGACCTTCACGGACCCCAGCTGGTCGCCGCTGTTCGTCGGCATCGCGGGTCTGGTGACGGAGGTGGGCGGCCTGATGACCCACGGCGCGGTGATCGCCCGGGAGTACGGCCTGCCGGCCGTCGTGGGCGTGGAGCAGGCCACCCGGCTGATCCGGGACGGGCAGCGGATCCGCGTGCACGGGACCGACGGGTACGTCGAGATCCTGCCCGACCGAACCCACCGGGACGTCCCATCCGTAGCGTCCGGGCAAACAACGCCGAGCAGGTGATGACCGCCCCCACGGCCACGGCTAGGGTCTTTCGTTTGGATCAGGCCGGATCAGGGAGCGGGGTCTGGTGTGGGCAGCTGCAAGGCGGAGGAGGGAGTCGACGCGGAGCGTCGGCGACCGACGACAACGCCGCGGGTGCGCGCGCCAGGGCACGCGAGCCCGGCATGATCCGAACGAGAGGCCCTAACTCTCCTTCGGGTCCTCGGCGTTGCGCCAGATCGTGAGGTCGACGGTGAAGTACCTGCTGGGGTCGTCGGCACCCGACTTGCCGCGGTAGGTCGCGACGGCGATGTGGCCCGCGTCGCTGAGCACGCAGATCTGTGAGCCGTTCGTGAGCTGGTCGAGACCGATCTTCTCGGTGTAGCGGGTCTCGGTGCGGCAGGTCTTCAGGGAGCCCTTCTGTGAGTTGTTCAGCAGGACCAGCTTCCCGTTGGCGGTGCCCAGCTTCTCGTCCCCGAACATGGAGTCGTAGGAGAAGTAGAGGTCACCGTGGCCGTAGGTCACGCCCGCGTCGGTGTCTTCGGCCGGGCGTGGCGGGTTGTCGGCGAGCATGAGGTAGTAGTTGGCCGTCACGTTGACGTTCTTGTAGGCGACCGGCTTGGGGTCGGTCCGCGGTTTGGGTGTGTCGGAGGAGCCGCTCGCGCTCGAACTGCCGCCGGTGGACTTGCCGTTGTCCTTGGGGGCGTCGGGAAGCAGGGCGCTGATGGTCGTGACGAGCGCGATGGCGGCCACGACGGAACCGGCGATGATCAGTCCCGTCGTCCGGCGCTTCGGCGCGCGGGCGGGCGTGAATCCTGCGGTGTGGAAGGGAGGCGGTGTGGTGTACCCCGTGGTGTACCCCTGCGGCGCCCGGTAGGCCGACGGCATGGTGCCCGGGGGGAGCGGAGCGCCGCCCGGCATGCCGTGAGCGCGTGGAGCGTTCGGAGCGCCGGAGGGCGGGCCGAACGCGCCGGACGGAGCGGCCGGATTCCTCGGGGGCGCCATACCCGGGCCGCCCGGAGCTGACTGTGTCGGCGCCGCGGCCATGCCGAAACCGGTGGGCCGGTACGGGGGAGCGGAGCCCGGGGCCGGGGACTGCGGGGAGTGTGCCGTCGGGGTGGGCGTGGCCGGGGCCGTCGGCGGTCTCACGGGTGCGGGCAGTTGCAGCCGCTCGGTGATCGAACCGGCGATCGTCTGCGGCAGCCAGTCCTCGCCCTGGCGCAGCGGGACGGGCGAGACGGCGTGGCACAGCTCGATGACTTCGGCCAGGGCGGGGCGGTCCGCCGGGTCGCGGCTCAGGCAGCGCGTCACCAGGGGCCGCAGCTCCTCGGGCAGCCGGCTGAGGTCGGGGTCCTCGTGGACAATGCGGTAGAGCACGGCATGTGAGGGACCGTCACCGAAGGCGGGCGCGCCGATCGCGGCGTACGCCGTGATCTGGCCGAGCGCGAAGATGTCGGTGGCGGGCGTGATCGTGCCGGCAGCGGCCTGCTCGGGCGCCATGAACGCGGGGGTACCGACGCTGACGCCCGTGCTCGTCAGGGCCGTGGCGTCGGCCGCACGCGCGATGCCGAAGTCGATCACGCGGGGGCCGTCGGAGGCCAGGAGGACGTTGGCGGGCTTCAGGTCCCGGTGGACGATTCCCGCGCCGTGGATGACGTGGAGCGCCTCGGCGACCCCCACGGTCAGCAACAGCACACTGCGCAGGGGCAGTCCTCCGTGCTGGGCGACGGCGTGCGCGAGGGAGGGGCCGGGTACGTAGGCGGTGGCCAGCCAGGGCTGCGCGCCCTCGGTGTCCGAATCGATGACGGGCGCGGTGTACAGGCCCTGCACCCGCTGCGCGGCCTTCACCTCCTGCTGGAAGCGCCGTCGGAACTCCGGGTCGCCACTGAACTCGGGCCGGATCACCTTGAGCGCGATGGGCCGACCGCCCGGTGTGTACGAGAGGTACACCTTGCCCATGCCGCCCGTCCCGAGCACTGCCGCGAGGTGGTACCCGCCCACGACGGCTGGATCGTCCCCTGTGAGTGGCTGGAAAAGGTCGGCCGAAGGTGCACTGCTCATAAGGAACCATCCCCCTGCTAGCGGCGATTCGGAGCTTGTCGGCGCCCCGAAGTCGATCGAGAGCGTATCGAATCTCCGCCTCCTCCGAGCCCCATGAGGGCGCCGTGAGTGCGCCGTTCACGTCCGGGATCGTCGTCAGGTGCGGCCCGTCGCCGGGGGAGTGGAGCGGCGGCCGGCGGGGCTTCCCGTGCGGGACTCCCGGAGTCTTCACCTCTGAAAGTTTCTGCCGGTTCGGCGCGTTGGTGCAGTTGGCGCGCCGCGTCAGAGGTCTACGCCAAGGAGCCCCTTTACGCCCCTCATCACTCGTGCGTTACTCATGGCGTGTCCATGGCAATCACTGACGGTTGCCAGAGGTGTCACTCCCCCCAACGTGCCCGGAGGCAGCTATGCCCGCGTACCGTTCTCCGATCCGCCACCTCGTCAGATCCAGAGGCGCCCTGCTGGCCGGTGTCCTCGGCAGCGTCGCGACGCTGCTCGTGACCGGCGCCGGACCGGCCGTCGCCGCACCTCCCGGCCCCGACAAGCCGGTGCAGCCCGGACAGGCGTGGATGGGGGCGGGGACCCGTATCGAACAGGGTCCCGGCTCCGCGGGGGACGGGGGCGTGTCCACGATGGACACCAGTGGTGTCCAGGGCATCGACGTCTCCCACTGGCAGGGCGCGATCAACTGGGGCTCGGTGAAGGCCGCGGGCATCGACTTCGCCTACGTGAAGGCCACCGAGGGGACGAGCTTCAAGGACAGCCGCTTCAGCGCGAACTACACCGGCTCGTACAACGCCGGCCTGATCCGGGGCGCATACCACTTCGCCCGCCCGAACGCCTCCAACGGGGCGACGCAGGCCGGCTACTTCGCGAGCAACGGTGGTGGGTGGTCCAAGGACGGCAAGACCCTCCCCGGAGTCCTCGACATCGAGCACAACCCTTCGGGCGCCATGTGCTACGGCCTCTCCACCACCCAGATGCGTACGTGGGTCAACGACTTCTACACCACGTACAAGGCCCGTACGACCCGGGACGTCGTCATCTACACGACAGCCAGCTGGTGGAACACCTGCACCGGCAATTGGACCGGCATGTCCACCAAGGCCCCCCTCTGGGTCGCCCATTGGGGCACCAGCAGCCCCACCATTCCCAGCGGGTTCCCCACCTGGACGATCTGGCAGTACACGGCAACCGGCCGGGTCAGCGGAGTCGCCGGTGACGTGGACCGCAACAAGTTCAACGGCGACATGAGCCGGCTCCAGGCCCTCGCCAACAACTCGGCGTAACCCGCGGTACCGCGGTGGCCGGGTGAACTCGTACGGGGGGCTCGCCCGGCCCCGGGGACAGTGCCCCCTCACCCGGCCGTCCCCGCCACCCAGCCGGAACGACCCCAGGACGACCAGGAGTTCGCCGTGAACCTTCCGCAACCCACCCGTCGCCACGTCCTGCTCGCCGGTGCCGGTGGACTGGCCGCCGCAGCGTTACCGGGCACCGCCCACGCAGCAGGCGTCGTCGAACCGGACATCGACAGCACCCAGCTGTGGGGCGCACGCCCGCCGCGCAGCCCGGTGAGCCTCGTCGTGAAGCGTCCCAGCAAGATCATCGTGCATCACACGGTGAGCGCCAACACCTCCGACTTCTCCCGGGCCCAGTCCCACGCGCACGCCCACTGGGTCCAGGACCTCCACATGGACAAGAACGGGTGGATCGACACCGGCTACCACTTCCTCGTCAGCCGCGGCGGGTGGATCAGCGAGGGGCGGCATCGCAGCCTCAGCACCCTGCAGGGCGGCAGCACCTTCGTCCTGGCCGCCCATACGTCAGGACAGAACGACCAGGCCATCGGCATCGCCAACGAGGGGGCGTATCACGACGGCGCTCAGCCTCCCCAGGCGCAGTGGGACGTCCTGGTGGTGCTCTGCGCATACGTGTGTCAGCAGTACGGCATCGCACCGAGCCGCATATACGGACACATGGATTTCGGCAGCACGCTCTGCCCCGGCGTGCTGCACGACATGCTGCCCCAGCTGCGAAGCGAGGTGGCGGCGAGCATGGGCTGATGCCTGCGCCTGTCTGTGCGGACCGCACGGGGCGAACGCCCGGAGCGAGGCTGGTGCAGGGAGGAGAACGGCATGCGGGACTGCGGGCCGGCCGTCTCGAATCGGTCTTCGCGGAAAAGCGGCTCACGAGCCGACGCGGGTCCTCGCAGCGGACTCGTAGAGATCCAGCAACCGGCCCCGCGTCGCCTGCAGCCGCCGGGTGAGTACCACGCCCACCCATTGGCTGATCGCGAATCCGAAGGCGGGGTCCGACGCGCACAGCGCCCGTACCTGCGAAGCGTCGAATTCGTGGGCGCGGACGGGGCTGAGCGTTTCGGCCCCCAGTTCCCACTCGAAGGGCGGGAAGAGCCAGGAGAGCCCTACCAGCTCTCCCGACCCGAGGGTTCCTATTTCCGCGTGACGCCCGTGAGACAGCTGTGCGTCGAGGGTGACCGCACCGGTCTTGAGGACCCAGAAGCGGTCGGCGACGGTGTGTTCCTCGAAAAGCCGTTGTGCTGCCGGGAACCGGACATCGGTCCCGAGGCTCAGGAGCAGTTCACGATGAGCGGCGGGCAGAGACGTGATCTTCAGTGTGGTGGTCATCGGAGTACTCCTCCGAGGAGCGGCTCGCTGCGGAGGGCGGAATCTCGTGCCACGGTCGGCTCGTGCGGCCACGAGGTTCTGCCGACCTCCCGTAGTGAGGTTGTTCCCCGCCACGGCGGAAGTACGCGAGACCAGGGCAGAAGTACGAGACGGACCGCTCGTGCGGTGTCCGGACGAGACGGGGGCCGGGTGACGTGTTCACCCGGCCCCCGTGTCGCCGAACCTCCGTACGGCCGATTTCCGGAGTCCGGCCCGTGCCCGCCCTACGTCGACGCCGCCAGATGCTGTTCCGCGGCGTCGACCGCGTCATGCACGGTCGTCCTGCCGAGCAGCACGCACAGGGTGTAGGCCGCGTCGTCCAGTGCCTGTCTCGCACTCCGGTCGGAGGGTGCGGCGGCCAGGACGGTCTGGCATCTCCGGAACTCGGACAGCACCTGCTCGGTCCGTGAGCGGCTCGGTACGAGTGCCACGCCGCGCACGATGTCGGCGGGCCGGGGCGACGGCGTGCGGGCCGCCTCCATCGCGCGCCGCAGTGCCCGTTCCACATGCGCCGGAACCGGTACACCTTGGGATCCCGCCACCATGGCGGCGGCCAGGGCCGCGGGAGTGATGTGCGCGGACTCTGCCGCCCCGGCCAGGATCCGCTTCGCGTCCCGCCTGGAACACGGGGTCATAGCCATGATCATTCCGACGGCCCACGGCATGGCCGGGTCGGCCACGAGCGGATTCCGTACGAGATGGACGGGCTCCGTCGCCGAGGGCGAAGGGGTGGCGCCGGATTCGGAACGCTGTTCGGCGTATGTGGACATAGTGAAGACCATCCCTTCGGACGGTGGGTCACGGTGCTGTGACGAGCAGTATGAAAGTCATGTGCACCGTGCGGGAGGTTGGCTCACCCATGCGTAACTCCCTCTGGGCCATTGGATTATTGCCCGTCGGAGCGGGTGACGACACAACCGCGCCGGTTCGACGGATATTCCGTTTCTTGATCCGCCTTCCGGGCGGAATGTTTCCGGCCCGCGTCATAGGCCCGGATATCCGTATCGAAGCATTATCGGCAGTGATTTATGAGGCCCGCGATCCAGAAGTTCATTGGGTTCATTGAGTGAATCGAGAGAATTCTGTGACGATCATCTTTGGTATTGATATGTCGACGCGTCCGGGCTTGCCTCAAGCGGACTGGTTCGGGGCGATCTCCTCGATCAGGTCCTCGACGAGCTTCCTGATCTCGTCGCGGATCGGTCGTACCGCGTCCACGCCCTGGCCTGCGGGGTCCTCCAGGGTCCAGTCCAGGTACCGCTTGCCGGGGAAGACGGGGCAGGTGTCGCCGCAGCCCATGGTGATGCACACGTCGGACGCCCTGACCGCGTCGACGGTCAGGATCTTCGGCGTCTCGGCCGTGATGTCGATGCCCACCTCCCGCATGGCCTCGACCGCGGCGGGGTTGACCCGGTCGGCCGGGGCGGAACCGGCGGAGCGGACCTCGATGCGGTCGCCGGCCAGATGCGACAGCCAGGCGGCGGCCATCTGTGAGCGGCCGGCGTTGTGGACACAGACGAACAGCACGGACGGCTTCTCGGGCATCGGGGGGCTCTCTCGTCTCGCGGGGAGTTGGGCGTACAAGGGATCAGTACCGAGTGGTATCAGTCACCACTGATGTGACAGTATCAGTCCATGATGACGTCAGTCGACACTGAACTGATCCGGGTCCTGGCCGACCCGCTCAGGCTCAAGATCGTGACCCTGCTGGCCCACGAGACGCTCTGCACCACGCACCTGGTCGAGGAGACCGGCGCCAGGCAGACCAATCTCTCCAACCATCTGAGGGTGCTGCGTGAGGCCGGGTTCGTGGAGACCGAGCCGTGCGGCCGATTCACCTACTACAAGCTCCGCCCGGACGTCATCGCCCGTCTCGCCGGCCAGTTCGCCGACCTGGCCGACTCCGCTCGTACCGCTGCCGAGAACAAGAGGGCCTGTCCGTGACCCCCACCCAAGCGACCGCGTCCACCGAGGAGCCCTCGGTCGTCGCGAAGCTTTCGACGCTCGACCGCTTCCTCGCCGTATGGATCCTGCTGGCCATGGGTCTAGGCCTGGGCCTCGGCCGGTTGATCCCCGGCCTGAACGACGCGCTCGCCGCGGTCGAGATCGGCGGGATCTCGCTTCCCATCGCGGTCGGCCTGCTGATCATGATGTATCCGGTCCTCGCCAAGGTCCGGTACGACAAGCTCGACGCGGTCACCGGTGACCGCAGGCTGATGATCTCCTCGCTGGTCATCAACTGGATTCTGGGCCCGGCGCTCATGTTCGCGCTGGCGTGGATCTTCCTCCCGGACCTGCCCGAGTACCGCACCGGCCTGATCATCGTCGGCCTGGCCCGCTGCATCGCCATGGTCATCATCTGGAACGACCTTGCGTGCGGCGACCGCGAAGCGGCGGCCGTCCTCGTGGCGCTCAACTCCGTCTTCCAGGTCATCGCGTTCGGCGTACTGGGCTGGTTCTACCTCGACCTGCTGCCCGGCTGGCTCGGCCTCGGGGAGGGCGAGCACCTCGACATCTCCATGGGGAAGATCGCGCTGAACGTCGTCATCTTCCTCGGTGTCCCGCTGGTGGCTGGATTCCTGACGCGCCGCATCGGCGAGAAGAGGATGGGCCGAGAGTCCTACGAGACGACGTTCCTGCCGAAGATCGGCCCCTGGGCCCTCTACGGTCTGCTGTTCACGATCGTCATCCTCTTCGCACTCCAGGGGAAGACCATCACGTCCCAGCCGATGGACGTCGTACGGATCGCGCTGCCGCTGCTCGTCTACTTCGCGGTGATGTGGTTCGGCACGTTCCTGCTCGGCAAGGCCATCGGCCTGAACTACGACCGCACGGCGACGCTCGCCTTCACCGCCGCGGGCAACAACTTCGAGCTGGCCATCGCGGTCGCCATCGCCACCTTCGGCGTGACGTCCGGTCAGGCACTGTCCGGAGTCGTCGGCCCGCTGATCGAGGTCCCCGTCCTCGTGGCACTGGTCTACGTGTCGCTGGCCTGGCGCAAGAAGTTCGTGGCCCCGTCGGGCACGTAGCTACCGGGCCCCCGGACGGCAGGCCATAGGCAATCCCGGGCTGTCCACCCTCGGGGTGGACGGCCCGGAGGGACCCCGCCCGCGTGTGACCGGAGCCGAAGCCCGGAACATGGCAGGGGCCGGTGACGCGGATCAGGTCTCGATCGCGCCGAGCTGCTGCATCAGGCCGAGGTCGTCGAAGTTCCACCAGCTCTCCGCGATCTTGCCGCCCTCGCAGCGGAAGGTGGCGTGGCCCGTGCCCGAGATCTCCCGGCCGGTGGGCTCCAGGCCCTTGTACGTGCCCACGTGGCGCCCCTTGAACGACAGTCGCGCGCACACCGTGTCACCCTCGGCCGTCATGCTCTCGACGGTGGCCTCCGGTCCGAACGCCTCGAAGATCTCCCGGTTCTCGACCTTGGCCTGCGCGAGTCCCACGTCGTACGAGGACAGTGAGGGGTCGTGTTCCCGGTAGTCGGCGGCGCAGATCGCGTCCACCGCGTCGACGTTCCCCGTGTTGACCACGTCGTCGAAGAAGCTGCGGACCACGAGCTTGTTCAGCTGCTCGTCCCGCATGACGTCGAGATCCGTGAACGACGGCTCCCCGTCGCACAGGGCCACCATCTCCCGGAATATCCGGTCGGTCTCCGGCAGGTGCGAATTCTTCTGTGCCTCCTCGTACGAGGGGAACTCCACGATCTCCACCACGTGCGTGGCGTCGGCGCGGTCCTGCCCCACGATCGAGTGCGTGGCTGTCCGTTTGCCCTGCGTCGCGTCGACCCAGGCGTCCATCAACCTGTTCAACTCGTCGGTCTTGCTCGTTTTGCAGTCGATGACCTGCACGAACGTCATGACGCCTCCCAATGATCGGAGAGCTTCGAGCCTCTTCAGGATATGCCCGGCCAGGACGTATGACGTGTTGGTCGGCCGCCAGGAACAGGGCGTGCGCTCGCCCGGGGCCTGTCGTGGCGGAGCGGGGGCCGACCCGGTCACGAGAGGGTGTTGATGACCTCGCGCACCTGGGTCGCCACGGAGGTGGGCAGGGGAGCGTAGTGGATCGAGTGCAGTTGTTCCTGGCCCGCTTCGCTCGCGGTGTAGGTGAGGAAGGACTTGAGTGCCGGCAGGCTGTCGGGCTGATTGCCCGTGTCGCAGACGATCTCGTACGTCACCAGGACGATCGGGTACGCGCCTTCGGCCGACGTCTTGTAGTCGAACCGCAGAGTCAGGTCCTTCCCCCTGCCGGTGATCTTCGCCTCGGCGATGCCCACCGACGCGCTCGTGGTGCTCGGCGGGACCGGATCCGCGGCGCCCGTGGCGATGCGTACCGTGTCGATCTTCCGCTTGACGGCGAAGGACAGTTCGAAGTATCCGATCGCGCCGTCGGTCTGCGTCACCGCCGTGGAGACCCCGTCCGATCCGCCGGCCGACTCGCCGCCCCTGGCCTGCCACTTCTTGCCCGCCGGGTACGGCCACTCGTCGGACGCGGCGCCCTTGAGATAGGCGTTGAGGTTCTGGGTGGTCCCCGAGTCGTCCGTACGGTGGAAGGGGACCACGGGCAGGTCCGGCAGCTTCTTGCCGGGGTTCAGGCGCTGGATCGAGGGGTCGTTCCACCGGGTGATGCGTGCGTCGAAGATCCGGGCGAGGGCCGGGGCGTCCAGGACCAGACCGGTCACGCCGGGCAGGTTGTATCCGAGGGCGATGGGCCCGCCGACCATGGGCAGGTCGATGGCCTGCCCGCCCGGGCACACCTCCTTGGTGGCTTCGACGTCCTCCCTGTCCAGAGCCTGGTCCGTGCCTCCGAACGTGGTCGCACCGCGCTGGAACTGGGCGACGCCCGCGCCCGATCCGAGCGGGTTGTAGACGAGCTGCACGTCCTCGCAGGCGAGTTGGTACTGCTGCATCCAACGGCTCATCGCGTTCTGCTGGGCCGTGGACCCCGAGCCACGGACCTGTCCGGACGTGGCGCACTCGATGTCCGGTACGGGTTCTGCGGGAGCCGACCTGTCGTCGCTCTCGCTGCCGCAGGCCGTGAGCAGTAGAACGCCCGCTACCACGGAGGCCGCCCCTCGCAGCCGGTTCGTCCGTCCTGTACGTCGGAGCTGCACGCTGGTCCCCCTGGAACACACACCGGTGAAGGGTCGTCGGTGCACACCGCCGACCCGGTGTCCAGATGCTCACCGATGCCGAGGAGGTGTGAGTGGCACCAAGGCGAACAACAGGCGTCGCGCTGCCGACGTTTGGGGAAGTGGACTGCTGCGGAGGGGGGTTGGGTCCCTCCGCGAGGCCGGGTGGCTCGGCGCTGCGAGCCCTCTGGAAGTCCTTATGGGCTGCCTCGTAAGCCAGTTGGGGCTGCCGAACGAGCCGCCCTCCGTGCGTCCGTCATCGAGAGATCGGGCGAGGCGAGGTGCGGCGAAGGGTGGGCGGGTCCGACTGCGTGGCCGGCCGGTCGACAGGGCCGGGATCCTCGTCACTGGATTCGATGCATGTCTATGTTGACACTCGTCGATACAAGTGGCAGGCTCTGGGTGTCAGGGGATATTGACAGATGTCGAAGCAGTGTTGAGGAGAACAACCGTCATGAGTGAGCAGCACCTTCCCGTCGTCGTCATCGGTGCCGGTCCGGCCGGCCTTGCCGCCGCTGCGCACCTCACCGAGCGCGGCATCGGGCCCCTGGTCCTGGAGGCGGGGTCCGCCGCGGGCAGCGCCGTGCGTGAGTGGGGGCACGTGCGGCTGTTCTCCACCTGGTCCGAGGTGGTGGACCCGGCCGCCGAGAAGCTGCTGGCGCCCACCGGATGGACCGCGCCCGACGGGGCGACCTACCCCTCCGGAGCGGACTGGGCCGAGAGGTACCTTCAGCCGCTCGCCGACGTCCTGGGGGACACGGTCCGTTACGGCGCCACGGTGACGGGCGTCTCCCGCCTCGGGCGCGACCGGATCGTGGACGCCGACCGCGAGAAGCAGCCCTTCACCGTCCACGTCCGCAACGCTGACGGCTCCGAGGAGCGGATCACCGCCCGAGCCGTCGTCGACGCGTCCGGTACGTGGTCCACGCCCAGCCCCATCGGCGGCGACGGACTCCCGGCACTCGGCGAGAGGGCGCTGGCCGACCGGATCTCGTACCGGATCCCCGACCTCAAGGACCCTGCCGTCAGGGCTCGTTACGCCGGTAAGCGCACCGCGGTCATCGGCTCCGGCGCCTCGGCCTTCACCGCCCTCGCCGCCCTGGCCGACCTCGCCAGTAAGGACGGTGGCACACACGCCGTGTGGATCCTGCGCCGCGGCGTCACCGGTTCCACCTTCGGCGGGGGCACCGCCGACCAGCTGCCCGCCCGGGGTGCCCTGGGTCTCGCCGCCAAGGCGGCCGTCGACGACGGGTACGCCGACGCGGTCACCGGCTTCCGTACCGGTGCCGTGGAGCGGGCCGGCGAGCAGGTCGTCCTGGTCGCCGAGGACGGCCGCCGCCTGGACCCGGTCGACGAGGTCGTCGTCCTCACCGGCCTGCGCCCGGACCTCTCCTTCCTCTCCGAGCTGCGCCTCGGCCTCGACGAGCGCCTCCAGGCGCCCACCGGCCTCGCCCCGCTGATCGACCCCAACCAGCACTCCTGCGGAACCGTCTACCCGCACGGCGTCAACGAGCTCTCCCACCCGGAGCAGGACGTCTACCTCGTCGGCATGAAGTCCTACGGACGCGCCCCCACGTTCCTCGCCATGACGGGCTACGAGCAGGTCCGCTCCATCGCCGCCGCACTCGCCGGAGACCGGGAAGCCGCCGAGCGCGTCGAACTCACCCTCCCCGAGACGGGCGTCTGCGGAGGCGCTGGCCTCTTCGACGAGCCCGAGGCCGCGCCGAGCGACGGCGGCGGCTGCTGCGCCGCCCCCGCCACGCTCCAGATCGGCACCGGTGCCCCGGCTTCCTCCTCCGGTGGCTGCTGACGGACGTGTCACGGACCCAGGCCGATGTGGCCGCGACCGGGACGGGGGTCCGGTCGCGGCCACGCGGCGTGCTGCCCGCCCTCTGCGTCACGCAGATCACCAGCTGGGGCGTCGTCTACTACGCCTTTCCCGTCCTCAACTCCCGTATCACCGAGGACACCTCGTGGTCACCGACCGCAACCACGGCGGCCTTCTCCGCCGCACTGCTCGTCTCCGCGGCCGTCGGCATCCCCGTCGGACGTGTCCTCGACCACCGCGGTCCGCGCGCCGTGATGACCACGGGCTCCGTGCTCGGCACCCTGGCCCTGCTGCTCATCGCCACAGCTCCCAACCTGGCGTTCTTCGCGGCTGGTTGGCTGCTCGCCGGGGTCGCCATGGCCGCCACCTTCTACCCGCCCGCCTTCGCCGCCCTCACCCGCTGGTGGGGGCCGGACCGCATCCGCGCCCTGACCGTCGTCACGCTCGCGGGCGGACTCGCCAGCACCGTCTTCGCCCCGCTGACCGCCGCTCTCGCCGAACACCTCAGCTGGCGCGCCACCTACCTCGTCCTCGCCGTGATCCTGGCGGTCGTCACGATTCCGGCGCATGCACTCGCCCTGCGCGCACCGTGGCCACCGGCAGAACCGGCACCGGCCGTCACGGGCGGTACCCCCGTGGTCCGCAGCCGCCCGTTCCTGCTGCTGGCAGTCGTCTTCACCCTTTCCGGCTTCGCCATGTACGCGGTCGTCATCGGCCTGGTCCCCCTCCTCCAGGAGCGGGGTGCGAGCACCACCGCCGCCGCGTGTGCGCTCGGCCTCGGCGGTGCGGGCCAGACCCTCGGCCGCACCCTCTACGCGAGCGTCGCCGCCCGCACCTCCGTGACCGTCCGCACCGCCACCCTCATCACGCTCGGTGGCGTCACGACAGCCGGTCTCGCCCTCGTCCCCGGGCCCGTCCCGCTCCTTGTGGTGCTGGCCGTCCTCGCCGGAGTCGTCCGCGGCAACCTGACCCTTCTCCAGGCCACCGCCGTCACCGACCGCTGGGGCACCACGCACTACGGCCGTCTCTCCGCCCTCCTCACCGCCCCCGCCTCCCTTGCCGGCGCCCTCGCTCCATGGGCCGGCGCCGCGCTCGCCGGCCCGCTCGGTGGATACGACGCCCTCTTCCTGGCGCTGGCGGGCAGCTCCCTGGCAGCCGCCGCTCTGGCCACGGCGACGGGAGTGCGCAGGACGTGACCGTGCCGCGTACGCCGATGCCAATGCGATGGGGGCGACGGCCCGGCTGCCGGCGTTCCGTGACGCACGGGTCAGTCCACTGCCACGGGTGTGCGGAGCGGCTTCAGTGCTCCGCTCCACGCGATCACCTGGTCGAGCATCGCGTTCACGGCAGCCGCCTGCATCGGCTGCGGGGCGAGCGTCGTGTAGTTCTCGAAGTCGGTGAAGAGCGAGAGCATGACCTGGTTGCGCACGGTGGCCGTCTGGACCTCCGCCATGATGCCGCGCAGGTGCTCGATGGCCCGGGCCCCGCCCACGCTGCCGTAGCCGACGAATCCCGCCGCCTTGTTGTTCCACTCGTTGTAGACGAAGTCGATGGCGTTCTTCAGGGCCGCCGAGGTGGAGTGGTTGTACTCCGGGGTCACGAAGACGAATCCGTCGTAGGCGTCGACGGTGGCCGCCCAGTCCTTGGTGTGCTGCTGCGCGTACTGGGCGAAGGACGGCGGGGCGACCTCGTCCAGCAGAGGCAGGTTGAAGTCCTGCAGGTCCACGACGTCGAACTTGGCGTCGGTGCGCTGCTGCGCGATGTCGTTGACCCAGTCGGCCACGGCTCGGCCGTTGCGGCCGGGGCGGGTGCTGCCGACGATGATGGCGATCTTGATCATGGTGCTTCCTTGGGGTGAGTGGCTGGTGAAAAGGGGATGAAGGTGGTCGCGAAGGGTCCTGGACGGGTTACGGAACACCGGCGTCACGGCGGAGCCGCCTGCTCGGGTACGTCCAGGCCGGACCGGAGGCGCTCGCTCATGTCCCGCAGCTGGACCATCTCCTCGCGGGTGAGGATCTCCAGGAGGCCGGTGTGCTGCCCGTGCGGTGGCCAGGAGGCGGCCTCGTCCAGTGCCCGCCGCCCGGCGCGGGTGAGCTGGGCGAGGTGCACACGCCCGTCGGCCGGACAGCCGGTTCGCCCGATCCAACCGCGCTCTTCGAGCCGGTCGGCCAGATGGGACAGCCTGCTGGCCGAGACGCCGGCGTTCCTGGCCAGGTCGGTCATCTTGAGTCGTCGGCCGGGGGATTCGGAGAGCCTGGCCAGCAGTTCGTAGTGGATCGGCAGCATGCCGTTCTCGCGACGCAGTTCCTGTCCGAGCCGTTCGGAGAGGACCCGTGCGGCGACCAGGAACGCGCGCGTGGTCTGCTGCTCGTCGGCGTCGGTCCGGCGGTTCGGGGGCATGTCGGTCTCCAGTGGGTGTGGACGCCTGCGTTCAGGCGGGGCGCGGTGCCGGGTGGTCTGTGACGGCCGCCCGGCGGGGTGTCAGACGCGGCGCGGCGCCGGGTGAACGATGTGCTTGATCTCCTGGAACTCCTCGAGCGCGCGTTCGCCGTTGAGGCGCCCCACCCCGCTCTGTTTGAAGCCGCCTTCCTCCATCTGGTCGACGACGACCGCCCAGGTGTTGGCCCAGACGGTGCCGGCGTCGAGCTCCCGGCCGACACGCAGCGGACGGTCCGCGTCCCGGCTCCACACGCCGGCCGCGAGGCCGAACTCGGTGGCGTTGGCGCGGGCGATGGCATCCGCCTCGTCGTCGAAGACCTCGAAGGTGGCGACGGGGCCGAAGACCTCCTGCTGCACGATGGGCACGTCCACGTCCGTGACCTCCACCAGGCTCGGGCGGATGAAGGCCCCTGCTGCCAGGGAGCCGTCGGTGACCCGGCCGCCGCGGACGACGACGTCGGCGTAGGTGGCGGCCTCGGCGACCAGTTGGTCGACCCGTTCCGCGTTCGCCCGGTCGATCAGTGGCCCCATGTCGCTGGCCGGGTCGTCGCCGGGACCGACGCGTACGGCTTCGAGCGCTG